>RPRK01000263.1 GCA_003818495.1 Burkholderiales bacterium | reverse complement strand
GAGCTTCTCCGCGACCTTGCCTTCGAGCCCGCGGTCCGTGGGCCGATACCACTGCTGCGGCGCGACACCGTCCGGGAAGTAGGACTGACCCGCGGCGTAGGCGTTCGGCTCGTCGTGTGCATAGCGGTACGCCTGGCCGTAGCCCATCTCCTTCATGAGCTTCGCCGGCGCGCTGCGCAGATGGAGCGGCACGTCGCGCGAGGCGTCGCGTGCGACGAACTCCTTGGCCTGCTTCCAGGCGGAATACGCCGCGTTCGATTTCGCCGCGATCGCCAGGTAGGTCGCCGCCTGCGCGAGCGCCAGCTCGCCCTCCGGTGCGCCCAGCCGGTCGTAGGCCTCCGCCGCGTTCAGGGCGAGCTGGAGCGCCCGCGGGTCGGCGTTGCCGATGTCCTCGCTGGCCATCGCGATCATCCGTCGAGCCAGGTGCCTGCCGTCGCCACCGCCGTCGATGATCCGGGCCATCCAGTACAGGGCGGCGTCGGGCTGGGACCCCCTGAGCGACTTGTGGAATGCCGACAGCTGCCAGTAGAGCTGATCGCCCGCCTTGTCGAAGCGCCTGAGCGAGGGGCTGGTGGCGGAGCGGGCGAAGTCGGCGGTGACCGCGTCGACGCCGGCGCCCCGCGCGGCGGTGGCCACCTGCTCGACCAGGTTCAGGAACCGGCGGCCGTCGCCGTCGGCGAAGCCCGCGAGCAGGGCGAGCGCGCCGTCGTCGAGGGTCACCCCCTCCAGGTGCGGCCGGGCCCGCAGGTAGAGCCGACCGAGCTCGTCGGCGTCGAGCGGGTGCAGCGGGTAGACCTGCGCCCGCGACAGCAGCGCGTTGGTGACCTGGAGCCCCGGATGTTCGGTCGTGCCGCCGACCATCGTGAGCAGGCCGGACTCGACGTGCGGCAGCAGCGCGTCCTGCTGCGACTTGTTGAAGCTGTGGATCTCGTCGATGAACAGCACTGTCGAGGTGCCGTCCCGGTCCAGTGCCTCCTGGGCCGCCTCGATGGCCTGACGGATGTCCTTCACCCCGGCCAGCACGGCCGAGATCGCGATGAACCGGCTGCGGGTCGCGCTCGCGGCGAGCCGACCGAGGGTGGTCTTGCCGACCCCCGGGGGGCCCCACAGGATGAACGAGTGGAGCTTGCGCGCCTCGAAGGCCATCCGCAGCGGCTTGCCCGGGCCGAGCAGATGCGACTGCCCGACGACCTCGTCGAGGGTCGCGGGGCGCAGCAGCTCGGCCAGCGGTCGCTTCGGGGAAGTGGTGAAGAGGTCCATCGGTCGGAGCATGGTACCGAAGCGCCCGCCGGGAGCCTGCCGGGTGCCCGCTAGAATGGCGGCCATGCTCGACATCCAACTCCTCCGCAAGGACCTCGACGCCGTCGCCGCGCGGCTCGCCCTGCGCGGCCACACGCTCGACGCCGATGCCTTCCGCGCCCTCGAGGCCGAGCGCAAGGCCGTCCAGACCCGTACCGAGGCGCTGCAGGCCCAGCGCAACGCGCTGTCCAAGTCGATCGGCCAGCTCAAGGCGCGCGGCGAGGACACCTCCGCCGTGATGGCCGAGGTGGCCGGGCTGGGCGATGCGCTCAAGGAGAGCGCCGCCGCCAACGATGCGATCCAGGCGAAGGTCGATGCCTGGCTGGCGACCCTGCCGAACCTGCCGCACGACAGCGTCCCGCCCGGACGGTCCGAGGCGGACAACGTCGAGGTGCGTCGCTGGTCGCCGACCGGCACCGAGCCCGCGGCCCTCGGATTTCCCGCGCGCGACCACGTCGACCTCGGCGTGCCGCTCGGCCTCGACTTCGAGACCGCCGCCAAGCTCTCCGGTGCCCGCTTCGCGCTGATGAAGGGCCCGCTCGCCCGGCTGCATCGCGCGCTCGCCCAGCTCATGCTCGACGTCCACACCACCGAGCACGGCTACACCGAGTGCTACACGCCCTACATCGTCAACGCCGAGACCCTGCGCGGCACTGGTCAGCTGCCCAAGTTCGGCGACGACCTGTTCTCGGTCCGCAAGGGTGGGCAGGACGACGACACCGGTGCGCTCTACCTGATTCCGACCGCCGAGGTCTCGCTGACCAACATCGTGCGCGGCGAGATCGTCGCGGCCGAGGCGCTGCCGATGCGCCTGACCGCGCACACGCCGTGCTTCCGCTCCGAGGCGGGCGCCTACGGACGGGACACCCGCGGCATGATCCGCCAGCACCAGTTCGACAAGGTGGAGATGGTGCAGATCGTGCGGCCCGAACAGTCGTACGAGGCGCTCGAGCAGATGGTCGGGCATGCCGAGACGATCCTCAGGCGCCTGGAGTTGCCGTTCCGCGTGATGTCGCTGTGCGCCGGCGACATGGGGTTCGGCGCCGCCATGACGTACGACCTCGAGGTGTGGCTGCCCGGGCAGGGCGCCTACCGCGAGATCTCGTCGTGCTCCAACTGCGAGGCGTTCCAGGCCCGGCGCATGCAGGCGCGCTTTCGCAACGAGCAGGGCAAGCCCGAGCTGCTGCACACGCTCAACGGTTCGGGGCTGGCGGTCGGACGCACGCTGGTCGCGGTGCTGGAGAACCATCAGCGTGCGGACGGCTCGATCGGCATCCCGCCGGCGCTGCGGCCGTACCTCGGCGGCATCGAGGTGCTGCGCGCGGGCTGAGCGGCCCGGGCGCGCTCGGCACGCCGCGGACGCTCAGTTGCGGCGGGTCAGGTGCGGCGGGTCAGGTGCGGCGCTTCAGCAGGCGCGTGAACACGATCGCGCTCGCGGCACCGAGCGCCGGTCCCGCGAAACGCGCGACCTCGTCGAAGGTCGCCTCGTAGAGCCCGAGCATGGATGCGACGGGCGTCAGCAGGGCGACGGCGGCGAGCAGGGACAGGGCGGCGTGCAGTTTCATCGCGGGGCATCCGGAGAGCATCGGGCGGGCCCCGCTCGAACGGGGCAGATCGCCGGAGCTTATCGGCTTGGCCGTGGCGGCCGATCCTTCGGATCTCCGCAGTCCCACACCGACGGACGCTTCCGGCCGATGAACGGCCCCCGGTGTTACGTGCTATCATCGCGGTCTTGATTGCTCGCGTCTTTCCGTGCTGGCGGAAGGCGTCGAAGACCACGGAGAGGTGGCAGAGTGGTCGAATGTACCTGACTCGAAATCAGGCGTACGGGCAACCGTACCGTGGGTTCGAATCCCACCCTCTCCGCCAGCAGCCGCCCCTCGGGCGGTTTTTTTTCGCCTGTTCGGCGACCTGCGCGCCCTCCCGTTCGGGTCGTCCGCCTATGTCCGGCAGCGGTCCGCGGCGCTACGCTCGAGGGCAGGGTGGCCTTCGAGGTGCCGCGCGCCGATCGACGCTCGGATCGGCGCTCGGATGAGGCCCGGGCCGCCATCGGACGGGCGGGGCGAGCGAACGCACCGGACGTCCGCCACGTCGACAGGGGCATGGCGATGCGGGGCTTCGTCCAGGACGCAATGCGGGAGGTCGGCGGCGTCGGACCCGACAGGGCGGAGTGCACGGCACCTGCGGCGGCGGCGTCCGCCACCACGTCGGCGCTCGAGCGGCTGACCGAGATCAACCTGGACGACCTGTTCGATGCCATGGGGCTGACGGGCCTTCGTCACAGCTCGCTCCAGCGGCTGCTGCGGCCGTCGGCCCGACGCTTCGCACGGGTGGCCGTGCAGTTCGATCGGCTCGTTGCGGACGAAGGGCTGGCCCGCGGCAGTGCCTGGCTCGTGAACCGGATGTCGGGCGGACTGCAGGTCTCGGGCCTCGGGCACGTGCCCGAGGCCGGCCCGACGGCGATCCTGTCGAATCACCCCGGCATGGTCGACGCCGTCGCGCTGCTCGCCAGCCTCGCGCTGCGGCCCGACCTGCTGGTGATCGCGCGGGATCGCCCGTTCCTGCGCGCGCTGCCGAACGTCGTACGACACCTGATCGTGGTGCCGGACGAAGACGCCGGGCACGCGGGACGCCTGGATGCGCTGCGGGCCGCCATGAGGCACCTGGAGCACGGCGGCGCCGTGCTGACCTTCCCGGCAGGAGAGATCGAGCCCGACCCGGCGGTCTTCGGCCGCCTTGCTGCGCAGGAATCGGCGCGTCGCTGGTCCCGCAGCGTGGTCCTGCTCGCGCGGCGGGTGCCGCAGACCCGCTTCGTTCCGGCGATCGTGAGCCATGTCGTCTCGGCCGAAGCGCACCGGAACCGGCTGACTCGACTGCGGCGATCCCAGTGCGACCGGGCGCGGTTCGCCGCGGCCTTGCAGGTGTGTCTGGCACGCTATCGCACGCAGGCTGCGCACGTCGCGTTCGGGGTGGCGCAACAGGTGACCGCCGGGGCCTCGGCGACGCTTACGACTGCGATCGACGCCGAAGTACGGCGTCTGATCCAGGCATCGGTCGGCTCTGGGACGAGCTGACGGAGGGCGGTGACGGCAGCCCGGATCGGAGCGGGCGCTTCGCGGGTTCCCGATCGGCCGAAGCCCGTGGCGGACGGCCGCCACGACCGATCACCAATTCCGCGTGCGTGGCGCAATGCCGGATCAGGGCGTGGGGGCACTTCCGACGGGCGGCATCCTCGCTGATACAACCCGACTCCCGGCCCCGCTGGAACGCGGCACTGGACGGCATCGCACACGGGCGGTGCATCCCGCACGGCTTCGGCGCGCGAAACCCGCGCGAGGGGGGACGTTTTGCCGTCGCTCGCGACCCAGGGCGAAGCTGCACCGATTCGGGTCGTTTCGGCCGTCTGGCACGCGCCTTGCGCCTGTCGGCCGTCGGCCCCGACCGATCGATCCACAACAAGGAGAACCTGAATGACTCTCGCGTTCCGAAAGCAACGCGTCGCTGCAGCCTTCCTGACCTCGGCCGCCGTCTTCGCGGCCTCGCTGGCCGCCTCGCCGGCGATCGCTCAGGAGAAGACCCTCCGCATCGCGATGACCGCCGCCGACATCCCGCGTACCCTCGGCCAGCCCGACCAGGGCTTCGAGGGCAACCGGTTCACCGGCATCCCGATGTACGACGCGCTGACCCATTGGGACCTGTCGAAGGCCGATGCGGCGAGCGTGCTCATTCCCGGCCTCGCGCTGTCCTGGGCCGCCGACGCCAAGGACAAGACCAAGTGGGTCTTCAAGCTGCGCCCCGGCGTGAAGTTCCACGACGGCTCGGCCTTCAACGCCGACGCGGTGGTCTGGAACGTCCGCAAGGTGCTGGACAAGGACGCGCCGCACTTCGACGCCAGCCAGGTCGGCGTGACCGCCTCGCGGATGCCGACGCTGCGCAGCGCCCGCAAGATCGACGACCTGACGGTCGAGCTGGTCACGACCGAGCCGGACGCGTTCCTGCCGATCAACCTGACCAACCTGTTCATGGCGTCGCCGACGCATTGGGACGCGAAGCTCAAGGCGGTCCCGGCCGGCGTGACCGATGCCGCCGAACGCGCCAAGCAGGCCTGGGTCGCCTTCGCGGCCGATGCCTCGGGCAGCGGTCCGTTCAAGATGACCCGGTTCGTGCCCCGCGAGCGGCTCGAGCTCGCGGCGAACAAGGGCTACTGGGACGCCAAGCGCGTGCCGAAGATCGACAAGGTGGTGATGCTGCCGATGCCCGAGGCGAACGCCCGGACCGCGGCGCTGCTGTCGGGTCAGGTGGACTGGATCGAGGCGCCGTCGCCCGACGCGATGACGGCGATCACGTCGCGCGGCAACAAGCTGTACTTCAACCCGCAGCCGCACGTGTGGCCGTGGCAGCTGTCGTTCGCCGAGGGCTCGCCCTGGCTCGACAAGCGCGTGCGCCACGCGGCGAACCTGTGCGTCGATCGGACCGGGCTGCTCAAGCTGCTCGGCGGCATGATGGGCGTGCCGAAGGGCACCGTGCCCCCGGGCCACCCGTGGTGGGGCGATCCGAAGTTCGACATCCGCTTCGATCCCGAGGCCGCGCGCAAGCTGATGGCCGAAGCCGGCCACAGCGCCGCCAAGCCGCTGAAGGTGAAGGTGCAGATCTCTGCCTCCGGCTCGGGCCAGATGCAGCCGCTGCCGATGAACGAGTTCGTGCAGCAGAGCCTGAAGCAGTGCCACT
>RPRK01000262.1 GCA_003818495.1 Burkholderiales bacterium | reverse complement strand
GCCGCGCCCGAGGCGCGCAAGGCGGTGATGACCGTCGTGCTCGCCCACCGCAGCGAGCGTCCGGGCACGCAGCAGACGATCGAGGCGTCGATCCGCGCGCGGCTCGCCGAGGTGCCGGGCGTGCGGCTGACCGTCGGCCCGCAGGACACGGGCGTGAAGATGCAGCTCGTGCTGCGCAGCGAGGACCCGGCCGCGCTCGCCGTCGCCGCGCGCGACGTGGAACGCGACCTGCGCACGATCCCCGGCATCGGCAACGTCAGCTCTTCGGCGAGCCTGGTGCGGCCGGAGATCATCGTGCGGCCCGACTTCGCGCGCGCCGCCGACCTGGGCGTGACCGCCTCCGGCATCGCCGAGACCGTGCGTGTCGCGACCGCGGGCGACTACGACGTCGGCCTGCCCAAGCTCAACCTGTCCGAGCGCCAGGTGCCGATCCGCGTGAAGCTGCCCGACGCCGTGCGCGCCGACCTCGCGGCGATCGAGCGCCTCACCGTGCCCGGGCGCAACGGCCCGGTGATGCTCGGCAACGTCGCCTCGGTCGGCATCGACAGCGGCCCGGCGCAGATCGACCGGCTCAACCGCAGCCGCAACGTCACGCTCGACGTCGAGCTCGCCGGGCGCCAGCTCGGCGAGGTCTACGAGGCCGCGATGAAGCTGCCCTCGCTCAACGCCCTGCCGCCCGGCGTGCGCATCGCCGAGCAGGGCGACGCGCAGGAGATGCAGGCGCTGTTCGGCAGCTTCGCGCTCGCGATGGGCATCGGCGTGCTCTGCATCTACATGGTGCTGGTGCTGCTCTTCAAGGACTTCCTGCAGCCGCTGACCATCCTGGCCGCGCTGCCGCTGTCGATCGGCGGGGCCTTCGTGCTGCTGCTGGTGACCGGCAAGAGCTTCTCGATGCCCTCGCTGATCGGGCTGCTGATGCTGATGGGCATCGTGACGAAGAACTCGATCCTGCTGGTCGAGTACGCGATCGTCGCGCGGCGCGAGGGGATGAGCCGCTTCGACGCGCTGGTCGACGCGTGCCACAAGCGCGCCCGCCCGATCGTGATGACGACGATCGCGATGGGGGCGGGCATGCTGCCGATCGCGCTCGGCTTCGCGGGGGATCCGAGCTTTCGCGCGCCGATGGCGATCGCGGTGATCGGCGGGCTGGTGACCTCGACGCTGCTGTCGCTGCTGGTGGTGCCGGCGGTGTTCACCTACGTCGACGATCTGGAACGCGGGATCGGATGGCTGCGCCGCCGGCAGCGGCGGGGCGCGACGGCGGCGCCGGCCTGAGGGGCGCGAGATGCAGGCCGACCCGTGGGGCCCGAGGCGTCGAAACGCCGCGGCCGGGTCGGCCCATGCGTGTGCTAGCGTTGCAGTGAGGATGATTCTCCGATCCTGATGGTCGACGACACGGGCGCCACGGCATGACCCCATCGGCTTGCGGACCGGCGCTCACGAGCGTGCTCGACGGGCCGGCGCGACGTCTGCTCGACGGTTCGCCGGTCGCGACCGCGGCGATCGACGCCCGCGGCACCGTCGTCTATGCGAATGCGGCGTTCGAGACGCTGCTCGCGGCGCCGGCCCCCGGTGCGCTCCTGGGCACCGTCCCGGACCTCGACGCGCCCGACGGCGGGCTCGCGCCCCCCGACCGATGGCGCCGCCTCCCGCCGGGCGGCGTGCGTCACGAGTCGCTCGTCGTGCGTCGGCCGGACGGCACCCGCGTACCGGTCTGCGCCGCCGTGCACCGCGTCGAGGGGCCCCCGGACGACGACGCCCCGATCTGGCTGAGCCTGCTCGCACGCGATGAGCCCCGGCCTGCGGCGGATGCACCCGCCGCGCCAAGCCTCGTCGCGGTGGGGGTCGATGCGACGCCGCGCCGCGAGGCCGAGCGCGCGCTCGCCCGAAGCGGCTCGCGGCTGGAGCAGTTCCAGCAGATGATCGAGCGATCGCCGCAGGAGGTCTGGATCGTCGGGCCCGACGCGCGCATCCGCTACGTGAACGCCGCCGGGGCGGCGAGCCTCGGCTACCGGCCCGATGAGCTCGTCGGGCGGCCCGTGACCGACGTCGACGCGGGCGGGGAGGCGCACGTCGAGGCCACGCTCGATGCGGCGGCGACCGCATTCCGGCGTGGGCAGGCGTCGATCGCGTTCGAGGTCGAGCACCTCGCCCGCGACGGACGGCGCATCAGCAAGGAAATCCTGGCGGTCCTGATCGAGGTCGACGGCGCGCCGCTCGGCGCGATGTTCGCGATCGACATCACCGAGCGCACCCGCCAGCAGGCGGCGCGCGCCGAGTACGCACGGATCCTCGGCACCACGCTCGACCTGTTCCCGGGCTGGGTCGCGTGCATCGACGACGACATGCGCTACCTCTACGCCAACGAGACCTTCGCTGCCGATCGCGGGCTCGATCGCGCGTCCATCGTCGGTCGCGCGGTGGCCGAGGTCCGCGGAGACAAGGTCGCCCGCGCGATGGTCGACGTGATGCGGCGCCTGCGCGCAGGCGAGCGGATCGACCACTCCCGGCGCATCACCGACGCGCGAGGCGAGTCGCGCACGTTCTGGATGTCGTACCGCGCGCAGCGCGATCCGCTGCATCCGGAGCGGCACGTCTACCTCGCGTTCGGCGTCGACGTCAGCGAGGCGCGGCGCAACGAGCGACGGCTCGACGCGGTCCTCGGCGGCACGGGCACCGGCATCTGGGAGTGGAACGGCCGTACCGGCCGCCTGTGGGTGAACCCGCAGTTCCCCGCGCTGGTCGGGGCGCGGACCGAGGACGCGAACACGCCGATGATCGAGATGGTCCGCGGCTGGGTGCACCCCGAGGACCGCCCGTCGCGCAAGGCGAAGTTCCGCGAGCTCGTCGAAGGCCGTCTCGACGGGCTCGACGACGAGTTCCGCGTGCGTCACGCCAACGGCAACTGGATCTGGCTGCACGAGCGCGTGCACGTCGTCGCCCGCGCCCCGGACGGCCGACCGCTGACGATGACCGGCATGCTGCAGGACGTGACGGCCCGCAAGCTGCAGGAGCGCCAGCTGCACGAGCTCAACGCGGCGCTGGAGGCGCGCGTGGCCGAGCGGACCGGCGAGCTCGCGGCCGCGACGGCGCGGGCCGAGCGCGCGAGCGCCGCCAAGACCGAGTTCCTGTCGAGGATGAGCCACGAGCTGCGCACGCCGCTGAACGCGATCCTCGGCTTCAGCCAGCTGCTCGGCATGTCGACGCTGCCCGACGGCCAGTCCGACACGGTCACCGAGATCCTGCAGGCGGGACGCCACCTGCTCGCGCTGATCGACGAGGTGCTCGACCTCGCCACGGTCGAGTCGGGCAGCGTGCCGCTGCAACTGGGGTCGATCCGGGCTGCCGAGCTGGTCGACGAATGCCTCGCGCTGGTCCGCCCCGACGCGCGGCAGGCGCGCCTGATCGTGGACAACCGCGTCGACCCCTTCGCCCCGCCGGTGTTCTCGGACCGCATGCGGCTGCGGCAGGTCCTGCTGAACCTGTTGTCGAACGCGGTCAAGTACAACCGGCCGGGTGGCCCGCTCAGTGTCTCGTCGCAGCGGATCGGCTCGGGCGGTCTCGAGGTGCGCGTCACCGACGGCGGCCTGGGGCTGACGCCCGACCAGGTCGCCCGGCTGTTCAAGCCGTTCGAGCGACTCGATGCCAAGCGTGGCTCGATCCCCGGCACCGGCATCGGTCTGGCGGTCAGCAAGCGACTCGTCGAGCTGATGGGCGGCACCATCGGCGTCGACAGCGTGCCGGGATCGGGCAGCACGTTCTGGGTGCGGCTGCCGTTCGCCGAGACGGACGCCAGCGTGCCGGTGGGCGAGGGCGCGGTCCCGCCGGCGCCGAGCGGTGCGCCCGAGCCGGCGGACCGCCCGAGACGCCGGGTGCTCTACGTCGAGGACAACGTCTCGAACCAGCGGCTGATGCACCACCTCCTCCGGATGCGCCCGGACATCGAGCTCGAGGTCGTCGGCGACCCGCGGGGCGCGGTCGACCGCGCGTGTGCCTGCCGGCCCGAGCTCGTGCTGCTCGACATCCAGCTGCCGTACATCGACGGCTACCGGCTCCTGGATGCGATGCGCGCGGCGGGGGTCGTCGCACCGATCGTCGCGGTCAGCGCCAACGCGATGCCCGAAGACGTCGCCCGCGGCGCCGCCGCGGGCTTTGCCGCCTACCTCACCAAGCCGCTCGACGTGCGACGGGTGCTGGAAGTCGTGGGAGAGCAGTTGGGGGCCGATTCCGACCCGCGACCCCGGTAACCGGGCGTATCCGGATAGCTCGGCGCTTACACTCGCGGCCGCCTGGGACCCTGCGCGGGTAGGATCGACGGACCATGACCGCCTCCGACGCTCCGCCCACAGCCCATCCCCGCAGGCGCCTCGTCCTGGCCGGTTCCGCGCTGCTGTCGCTCGGTGCCCTCGGATGCGCGGGTCCGGCAAGCGCGCCCTCGACCGGTCCCTCGTCCGATGCAGGCGGCGCGCGCAGGACCCCTCGCTCGGCGGTTCCTCGCGATGCGCCGATGCCCCCGCTCGCAGCAGACGGCGCGCTGCTGCTCGATCGCATCACCTGGGGTGTGTCGCCGTCGTCGCTGCGCCGCCTCGCCGAGCAGGGCGAGGCGCGGTTCCTCGCCGGGCAGCTGCGCCCCGCGCGCACCACGGTGCTGCCGGACGAGGTGGTCGTCCGGATCGCCGCACTGACGATCTCGCAGCGCCCGATGAACGAACTCGTGCAGGAGCTCGAGCGCCAGCGCCGAGCCGCCGACGCGCTCGCCGACGACGCGGCGAAGACGGCGGCGCGCCAGGCCTACCAGCAGACGATGACGCGGCTGGCGCGCGAGGCGGCGTCGCGCTCGCTGCTGCTCGCGCTGCATTCGCCCGACCAGCTTCGAGAGCGGATGACCTGGTTCTGGACGAACCACTTCAGCGTGTTCCAGGGCAAGGCGAACCTGCGCGCGATGGTCGGCGACTACGAGGACCGCGCGATCCGCCCGCATGCGCTCGGGCGCTTTCGCGACCTGCTCGGTGCGGCGACCCGTCATCCGGCCATGCTGCGCTACCTCGACAACGAGCGGAACGCGGCGGGACGACTCAACGAGAACCACGCCCGCGAGCTGCTCGAGCTGCACACGCTCGGCGTCGACGGCGGCTACACGCAGGCCGACGTGCAGGAGCTGGCGCGCGTGCTCACCGGCGTGGGCGTGAACTTCGGCGACACGCCGCCACGGCTGCGGCCCGCGCTGCAGGCCACCTACGTGCGCGACGGCGGCTTCGAGTTCAACCCGGCCCGCCACGACTTCGGCGACAAGCGCGTGCTGGGCCGCCCGATCGCCGGCCGCGGACTGGCCGAGCTCGACGAGGTGCTCGACCTGCTGGCCCGGCATCCGTCGACCGCGACCCACGTCTGCCGCCGCCTCGCGCGCTTCCTCGTGGCCGACGCGCCGGATCCGGCGCTGGTCGCGCGGCTCGCGTCGGTCTTCTCGCGCAGCGACGGCGACATCGCGGCGGTGCTCGAGTCGCTCGTCGCCGACCCCGCGTTCCGCGCCTCGCTCGGCACGAAGTTCAAGGACCCGATGCACTACGTGGTGTCCGCGGTGCGCCTGGCGTACGACGATCGCCCGGTGGTCGACGCGACGCCGATGCTCGGCTGGATCGCGCGCCTGGGCGAGCCGCCGTTCGGCCGCCAGACGCCCGACGGCTATCCGCTCGACGAGGCCGCGTGGTCGGGCTCGGGCCAGATGACCGCACGCTTCGAGATCGCGCGCGCGATCGGATCGGGCACGCCGGCGCTGTTCCGCGCGGAGGGCGGTGCCCCGGTCGGGGCGTCGGCCGAACGCCCGCCCCCGCCCGCCCTCGCCAACGTCGTCTGGGACCGCTCGACCCGCGACCGGGTCGCGCCGGCCACCCGCCGTGCGCTCGAGCAGGCCGCGTCGCCGCAGGAGTGGAACGCCTTCCTGCTGTCGTCCCCCGAGTTCATGCGCAGATGAGAAGCCGTGAATAAACCTACTGCGCGTCCCGATCCGGCGCCTGCGGTGCTCGCCGTACATCACGTACGGCTG
>RPRK01000261.1 GCA_003818495.1 Burkholderiales bacterium | reverse complement strand
TGCTCCTACCACTGGTACTGGTTGCTCTGGTGGGAGTGGTCTCAGGAATGTCCTGCGTATGAACCGAGTGAGGAAGATAGTAATAATATGTGTGCTTCCAGTTATGTTTGTTGAGTTTTTCCCGAACTATCATACCAAGTTCGGCAAGTGCTTTTAATCCTCTTCCTATCTGTTTTTCTGAATATTGCAGTTCCTCGCTCAACTCTGGGATTGATTTCCAGAAGTATCTTCTGCCTTTGTGCTGATGTTTGGCGTAGCGAGACCAAAAACTCAATCTCTTATAGAGCAGGGTAAGCAGTCGTCCTGATACAGATTGGTTTTTTGTTTTTTTATCATTCAGTTCCTCAACAAGGTCGGGTTCATACTGAATGAACTGCTTTTTATTAAAGGTTTGTCGTTTTGATGCAAGAGATCCTCCTCTTGCGGATTGAGGATTTTCCATTAGGATGGGTCTTGAGAAAACCGAACAGGGGATTGGTGTCCCTTGCTCTTTGAAGACCTTCCTGTTGCGAGCAGGGAGGTCTTCGTTTTTATATCGGACTAAATCCACCTACGCAAGAGTTTGTGGAATGGATTTTCGTCGCAGATTGGTTTTTTTGTACTACCAGATTGGTTTTGCGAATTCGATGCGGTTCTGCTCCTGGTAGTCTTGCGACTGGTTTTTATATATGGTATGCTCTGTCTAGCAGACCGCTGTTCTTTATGAAAGTTGCTGGATGCGGTAAGGGTAAGGTGCTCACCACTAGCGAGTTTATTAGTATCAAGAAGCATATTCACTACAAGTATCAAGTATTCTTCGATATTATGTGGAATACTGGTGCTCGGGTGTCTGAGGTATGCAAGTTGAGATTTGTTGATGTAGTGAATGGAACTCTTGTAATTAGAAAGACAAACACGAAAACCAAAGAAACGAGAGAAATCCCAATCTCACCAGAATTAATCAAGAAAATTGATAGACTTCCGAGAGAGAACGGTTTTATGTTCGCTGGAAAGGGAGGTAATAGTCATATCACCAGATACACGATTGATAAGGTTTTGAGAAGTGCTTGCAAGGAATGTGGTTTAGAAGGTGTTTCAACTCATTCTTTTCGTCGCACAACCATTACAGAACTATCAAGAAACAATGTCAGTTTGAGAGTTATACAGAAAATTTCAGGACATAGAAACTTGAATGTATTGCAAGGTTATGTAGATGTAGATGAGAAAGAAGTAATGTATGCACTTCAAACAAGATGGTAGATATTAAGCATCTTCTTCCTCCTTCATCAGTTTTTATTTTATTTTTTGGAGTTTTCTTGAATTCTGCTTCTGCAACCGACATCAAACAATGGGGTTCAACACCAGAAGAACAAGTCAGGAATATTGCCGATGGTTATTCAACAGCACTATGCATAGACGCCACAAATTCAAATATCAAAATCACAGATAGAACAAGGTTTAGTGTCATCATGACCACTATGGATAAAATGAAGATGGGATACAAAGAAGCAAATCTTTTTGCAAGTTTTGTAATAGATACTGCCTACAAAAAGTGTCCTTCAAACTTTACTCCAAGAAGAGTATATGAGGTTGATGTAACAAACAAGTATTACAGAGATTTGTCGGGGGCAAATATGAGGGATGTCGTTCTTGATGCATGTAATCGGTCAAGAGAGCAAAACAAGAAAGGTATTTCGGTTAGGAGTATAGAGTATAGGAATAGAATAATAGAAGAAGCGATTGCTCAAAATAGGTGGGATGTATTTAGTGATGCCGAAGATGTTGGAAGGTATCATGACGCAATGAAATATGTTATGAATGATGCTTGTCCTGATGTTTGGTAATTTTTTAAAATGAAATCATCTCAAATCAATCTGACAACTTTCGGGAGCACCTTTAAGATACCATTCAACTTTCTTCGATCAACATGCAGGATTTTAGATATTGAGATAATAAAGTCTGGCAATGATCACATAGTAGCACTCCACAATCAATCATTAGATAAGGATAATGATGCAGTCTTGCTTTACGCCTTTACTGAGAGCAGATTAACTGGAAAGATCGAGACAACCAAGAAAAGGCAGTTTAATGAAGATGAAATCAATCATTGCAAACAAGAAGCAGAAGAAAAAAGACATCTCTACAAATATCCAATAAATGAAACCACAGAAACACGATTGGTCGTAAAACCAAAGGATGCAATAAATGTATCATCAAGTTCCGATTTGAATTTCAGGAAAGAAGATTTTATATCTATTCTTTCTGAAGTTATAGGAAGATCAGTTGCCAACCAAAGCAGATCAGTATTAAATGCTCAAGAAGAACTTCATAATGCAATGGAAAAGAAGTGGTTGCTAACAAATGAGCAACTCGGAGCACTTTTGGGGATGAGCAAGCATACTATCGGTTCTAAATCTGATGGATGGGTCAGACTAGGATTTAAATATGCAAAGGTAAAAGAAGGTAGCATTACCTTGTGGAGGGTTTCTCAGTACTGACTTGACCAAGCAGGATTTTTCATATATGATGTGAGAAGTTCAGATCAAAGGGACGATGAGTGCTACCGCCACTCCTGAAACAGAGAAAATTGGATTTTCTGACTTTGTAGAGAAATTAGAGGAAGTCAAGTCTTCAACCGCAGAAATAGTTCAAGAACTCCCTATTGATAATGAACTCAAGACAAATATCCTTATTTCCGTAGAAGAGAATATAAAACAGGTCTTGTTTAATCTCGCCAGCAAGAATGAATATCCAAATTGGATAGACTATAGGGACAAGGATGGGAAAACCACGCTTGGTTGGGGAATTAATATTACGGCAGAAGAAATGAAAGAATTGCCGAATTCGATTACTGGAATATTAGTTCATTATCTCATCAAAGGCATTAGAGATGATTTTGGTTATGAGTTTGAAAAGCAACCAAAGTGCTTAACCTATCACATATCTAAGTTTGATAAGAAGATTTCTGGGAAGAAAAGATTGCTTACAAAAGAACAAAAAAATGAACTTCTTGCTAGAACTCAAATGAGTTTTTACGATAAAAAGATTAGTGATCAGGAGATAACGATAGAAGATGCTATGTATTCAATCAAGGATGCCTACGAGGAAGTTAAACGGTACGAAGAGATGGGATATATTCTCCCACCTGAAAAATCAAAATCTCCCTATTGGAGAAATTGATAACTACTAGAGCGGAGATTTACGCAATGGAATGGTTTGGCGAAGTAATTGCTAAGGCAATTGGGTTTTTTATTTTTGGTTTGTTCTTCACCGCTGCCTCTAGTACGAATACTGGGATAGAAGTAAAGGATTTTCGATTTAAGTATGGTTTTATTCTATGTATCCTTACAGCAATAGTGACGACTGCTTACACAAAGCAATAGTTTGCATATATTTCATATTCCGAGAACGATACGCTTAGGAAATATCATTTTAAACATAGTTTGATTGTTTATTCTGTCCTGTGCCAGCAGTCTAAGATGTTCCGATATGGAATTGGCACACAAACACTTGACAGATTACGAAATACATGCTATGATATTGCATAAATAAAAATTAGTTGGTTCTATTGATAAAAAGTGGATGCTTTATCAATTAAAAGGATTGACTAGCATTTATTTTATTTGTTGCAACAAATACATATATGACTGACAAATGCCAGTCATTCAACCTTCCTAAAACGAATTAGTATATTAGTTTTAGATATAATTCAGTTCTATCACAGAAAGGAACAAATACAAATACCACAATTACAGGATGAATAGCATTATGAATTTTGATAATTATGTGAAACACTTAAGGTATTACGGAAATCATATCAATGAATATCATCATAAAGAAGTTGAAAAGAACTTTTACAAGGTTCTTGATAAACTTGGAGAACCAACTGGTACTGATGATGCTGTCTTCATTACCTTACGACTGAAAAGCAAATCAGATTGGATTATTGCTAATAATGCCTGCAATGCTCTGGAATGGAAACTCTGCAAGTTTTTTTGGAAAAGAAAAGGAAAGAAAATGCTTGAGACTGGTACTGCTCCATATGTATCATCTATCGAACATAATCTCATTAGAATTAAAGACCACATTCATGCAATTATAAGATTAAAGGATTTAAAGCAATATTACTCTCATCAAGAGATTGAGAGTAAGGTCACTGAGATTGCATATCAACTCAATGAAGTCAATGCTAAGTCTCCTGATGCGGTGAGAGTTCGTATTTTTCCTTTCTGTGATAGAACTGAAAAAGAAGCAAATGAGGTAGGTAACTCACTAGAATATATCTGTAAAACAAGTTCTAAGCACTACAATCCTTTATCAAGAAAAATATTATCAAGTCAAAGTCAAAACTCAATCAAAACAAAACTATGAAACAGAAAACATTGCATATAAGTTTCACAAAGGATGATGATGATTTATACAATGAAATTATGAGGCAATCTTCAAGAAACTATATTCCTGCTTCAACGCTGGCAAGAATATGGATGAGAAACGGTATCGCCCAGAGCAAGCAAACGAAAGGATTTCTTGAATAATATGAAAAAAATACTCATCACCGATGCATCGCACAAAGTCTTGAATGCTGATGCAAAAAAAAGGAAGTTATCCGTCGATGAATTGGTAGAAATTATAATCAAGCGGGAATATCAACTAAAATAAGTTCATCTCATCTAATTATTTTTTCACTGGTGTAACTCCTATTTTTTTCAAAAACGACTTACAACCACCGTGCTGATCAACCACGAAATGGTTCATCATTTGCCTAAATGACTTCAACTTGATAATATTTTCAACTTTCCAGGTTGGTATTTTGAACTCATCATTTAACTGTATAACGGCAATTCTCTTTGCTTCTTCCATTGAAACTAGACCTTCCATTGCACCACAAGTTGCAACGGAAAATGCATATACTACATATTCAAAATCAGTCATCTCATAATTATCAGGATTTCTATCAGCATCTAACTCTTTTGTAAATCCTGGATAGCAGATAGCAAAAGCAAACAGAGAACCCAACATTGCTTTCAGAAAGTATTTTCCCATTGAGCACAAAAGGAATTATTCATTATATTAACCGAGACCTTAATCATAATCATCCTTTAATCCTTGATAGACAAAACCAAGGACTGCAATAAAGGACATACAGATAATAAATGCAACAAGAAAACCAATTTCTGCTGACATTCCTCTATTTCTAAAATAAGATGCTAAGTATAGAAGTGGCGTAATTGCAGTTAGAATTCCAGAAATATACATTGCGGGCACAGAGCACAATACGATCAGATCTCCAACTGTCTTTGATGTTTTTCCGAAGATATTGCCAGTATCTTCCCTTTCAAATCTTTTAATATATACATTATAAGCAAGAAGCGATGAAACTGGAAATGCAATTTTCATATAGTTCATAAAGACGCTATCATGCTTCTCGCCATAGATGTATGCAGAACATATAATAAGACACACTATGAAGGCACCTTCTCTTGCCATTCTCTTATTCATAAATGAAACTCATCAGCAAGGTCAAATGATTACAGCAAAAAAGAATTACTTATTTTCAATCTATAACAACGATAATGGGGTATTGATGTAGTTCGTATTTAAAAAATCTGCCTGGAAAAATTCCAAGCAAAAACCTTTTTTATATAAGATCCAATTAGGTTGCAAATCCAACACCTCCCTTCGTTAATGGTTTTGGTGGATTTATTGCATAGTCTAGGCACTTTTCCGCAATCTGCCTTAATTGTTTTTCTAATAATGGATTGTTTTCTATTGATATTGATGCGGACATTTTGGACGGACTGTTCCTGTGCTTTTGGCGGGACTGATCCCGCTGGTGGTCTGACTGCTGAACCAAGACCGTTTGGGTCGAGGAAGAGCAACCAGTACCAGTGGTAGGAGCACTGGTTGCTCTAGATGGTCTTGCACCGTCCTCTAGATGCTCCTGAGATGCCGTTGGAGCATTGATGGGAGGGATTGGTCGAACAGGTGTTTGGCGGTCTCTAGAACGCCCACCAGAGCAACCAGTGCTCCTACCACTGGTACTGGTTGCTCTGGTGGGAGTGGTCTCAGGAATGTCCTGCGTATGAACCGAGTGAGGAAGATAGTAATAATATGTGTGCTTCCAGTTATGTTTGTTGAGTTTTTCC
>RPRK01000260.1 GCA_003818495.1 Burkholderiales bacterium | reverse complement strand
GATCTCGACGGTCATCGCCTCGTCGCGCAGCGTGCCCAGCACCTCCAGCGATCGATCGGTCAGCGCCTCGGGCTGTCCGGTGACGCTGCGCCGGGATGCGGCGGAAATCCGGTCGGAGGTCGCGGAGCGCCCTGCGGTGGATGCCTCGGGCAGGGCGCGGGTGTCGGCAAACGGTTCGTCGTGGTGGGTCATCGCAGCGGCTCGCTTGGAGGGTTGGGTGAGGGTCCACGGAGCACCGACCGTGCCGACGTCGAATCCGTCACACATCGCGCGTCACCGACGCTGACCCGCCTGCTTCGCTGGGGCCTTCTGACGCCTTTCGTCACCCGGAGGCGACCGGATGCGTCACACCGGAGCGCCCGCAGGCCCATCCGTGACCGATGCGACCGACCGTTCGTCGTCGTCGCCGTCCCGTCACTGGCCGACCGATGGCCGCTGCACGGGGGATCAGCGGCGGCCGAGGGATTCGTTCCCACGCCGCGGCCCCCTCCGTTCATGCAACGAGGCGCTGCCGACCATCGGGCGGTCGATGCACTTCGGCGCGACCGGACTCCGCTCGTTCCGCGTCAACGACCATTCGTCGGACTGGACGTCCGCCGAGAACTTTGACCGTTCGTCGGTGTGACTTAGTTGGCACAAGCGGCATCGACGTTTCACCGAGGCTCCGGTCCATGCGGCGTCCACTGTTCTTCCGATGGGGCGCCGGGCTCACACAACGACGAGGTCCGTGAATGAAACGCCATCTACCCGCCACGCTCTTTCTCCGTCATGGGGTGGTGCTCGCGAGCGCCGTGCTCCTGGCCGCCTGCGGCACCGACGACTCGACACCGCTGACCGCCTCAGCGGTGACGCCCACCGCGGCGACGAGCGCTGCTCCGGCGGTCGCCGGCGCCGCCGAAACGGCGCCGCGCGACGTGCCCGCCACTCAGGTCGAAGCCGCGCGCTTTCTCTCGAAAGCCACGTTCGGCCCGACGCAGGAAGAGATCGACCGCCTGATGAAGGTCGGCTATTCGGCCTGGATCGACGAGCAGTTCGCGAAGACCTCGCCGTCCCACCTCGACGACTTCGGCAAGCGCGTCGCCGCCATGCCGGAGGCCGGTACCGTCATCTCGACGGCCTGGCCGCAGAACAGCTTCTGGCGCGCCATGCTGTCGGGCGAGGATGCGCTGCGGCGGCGGGTGGCGTACTCGCTGTCCCAGATCCTCGTGGTGTCGATGCAGAACAGCGACATCGGCCTGCGGATGGGCTCGGGCTATCTCGACGTCCTGACCCGCAACGCGTTCGGCAACTACCGGACGCTGCTCGAGGAGGCGACGTTGTCGCCGGCGATGGGCGTCTACCTGTCGGCCCTTGGCAACCGCAAGGCCGACATGACCGTCGGCAGGCTGCCCGACGAGAACTACGCCCGCGAGATCATGCAGCTCTTCACCATCGGGCTGCACGAGCTGAATCAGGACGGGACCGTGAAGCTCGATGCCCGGAACGAGCCGATCGAGACCTACGACATGGCGGATATCGCCGGCCTGTCGCGGGTCTTCACCGGCTTCGGATGGGCCGGGCCCGATACCTCGTCGGCACGCTTCGTGAACCGGGGCGAGCCGCACTCGGAGCGCGACTTCCGGCCCATGCAGGGCTACCCGCAGTTCCACGAGACCGGCCCGAAGACCTTCCTCGGCACCACCGTCTCGGCAACGACTCCCGAGGCCAGCCTGAAGGCGGCCCTCGATCACCTGTTCGCCCATCCGAACGTCGGTCCGTTCATCGGCAAGCAGCTGATCCAGCGCCTGGTCACCAGCAATCCGAGTCCCGCGTACGTGGGTCGCGTGGCTGCGGCGTTCAACGACAACGGGCAGGGGGTTCGAGGCGACCTGAAGGCGGTCGTCAAGGCGGTGCTGCTCGATCCCGAGGCCAGCACGCCGCCGGTCGACGCGGTCGGCTGGAACGGCCGGATGCGCGAGCCGCTGCTGCGGATGACCACGATGCTGCGGGCGCTCGGCGCCAAGTCGTCGAGCGGCAACTGGACCTGGAGCGGCACGGAGGATCCGATCGTCTCGATCGGCATGGCGTCGCTGCGTGCGCCGTCGGTGTTCAACTTCTACCGTCCCGGCTACGTGCCGCCGAACACCAAGCTCGCGACCAGTGCGCTGGTCGCCCCCGAGCTCCAGATCTTCAACGAGGTGTCCGCGGCCGGTTTCCTGAACGCGGTGAAGACGGTGCTCGACACCGACGGCGCGGGGGCCAGGGACCCGCAGACGAACAAGCCGGACATCGCCATCGACTGGTCGCCGCTGGTCGCACTCGCGCGCACGCCTGCGGCGCTGGTGGATCGGACGATCCTGCTGATGGCACCGGGTCAGGTGCCGACCGCGGTGCGCAACCAGATCGCAGCCGAGGTCGCCAGCGTCGCGATCCCGAGCGGCGCCGACACCGACGCGAACGTGCTCGCTGCCTTGCGCAACCGCGCCCGCCTCGCCGTGCTGCTGCTCGTCGTCACCCCCGAATTCACGGTCCAGCGCTGACCGACATCCGAACCGGAGAACCGAAATGACCCATCCCCTCAACGTCTCCCGCCGTCGCTTCCTGTCGAAGGCCGCGGCCCTGTCGGTGGCCGGCCCCGCCACCCCGTTCGCGCTCAGCCTCGCCTCGATGGGCGAGGCCGCGGCCCAGTCCGTCTCCTGCACCGACTACAAGGCGCTCGTCTGCCTGTTCCTCGCCGGCGGCAACGATGCGTTCAACACCGTGCTGGCCACCGACACGCCGTCGTGGGACGCGTACGTCGCCGCGCGCAACGTGCTGCCCTCGCCGATCGCGTTGCCCCCCGCGGGCTTCAGCGGCGGCGTGCTTCCGATTTCGCCCATCACGCCGATCGCCGGTCGAAGCTTCGCGCTGCACCCCGAGCTGACGCATCTCAAGACGATGTTCGAGGTCGACCGGCGGGCGGCGATCATTGCCAACGTCGGCCCGCTGGTGCGGCCGACGTCGATCGCCGAGTACCGGAATCCCTCCCATCCGAAGCCGCGCAAGCTGTTCTCGCACAACGACCAGCAGTCGATGTGGCAGTCGTTCGCGCCGGAAGGCTCGACGCAGGGCTGGGGCGGTCGGGTGATGGACCTGCTGGCCTCGTGCAATGCCAGCTCCACGTTCGCCAGCATCTCCTCGGGGGGCAACGTCGTCTGGCTGTCGGGCCGCAACACCCGGCAGTACCAGCTGTCGGCCAACGGCGCGCTCCGGATCAACGCCGCGCGCGGCACGCTCTACGGGTCGACGACGGCGAGCGACACGCTGCGCACCTTGGCGTCGGACCCCCGCGAGCATCTGATCATGCGGGAGCAGGCCGCCATCTACGCGCGCACGCTCACGACCAGCGACGAGCTGATCAGCGCGCTGTCGACCGGAGCGGCGGCGTCCGTCCCGGCGCCGGCGAACTGGGTGCCTGCGGGAACGACCGGCCCGGGTACGTCGAACCCGGTCGCGAACAGCCTCAGGATGGTCGCCCGGATGATCGCCGCACGCGACACGCTCGGCCTGCGCCGTCAGGTGTTCTTCGTGCCCATCTCCGGCTTCGACACCCATGATGGCCAACTCCCCGCGCACGCCACGCTCCTCGGTCGGATGTCGCATGCGATGAAGTACTTCAATGACCAGATGGCCGCGCTCGGCCTCGCGGACAAGGTCACCACCTTCACCGCGTCCGATTTCGGCCGCACGCTGAGCAGCAATGGCGACGGCACCGACCACGGCTGGGGCGGTCACCACTTCGTCGTCGGCGGCGCGGTCAACGGCGGCCGGTTCTACGGCACCTTCCCCGAGATCGGCCTCGGCACCGCGACCGATGTCGGGCGCGGCTCGCTGCTGCCGACGACGGGGGTGGATCAGTACGCCGGGATGCTGGCGCGCTGGTTCGGCGTGCCGAATGGTGCACTCGCCGACCTGTTCCCGAACCTGCCGAACTTCGTCACCGGCAACGACTTCGGGTTGCCGGCGTCGCTGCGGTTCGTGGGCTGACCCTGTCCCGGGGGCGGGCCGAATCCGGTCCGCGCCATCGGGAAGGCTGTCCTTAGAAACTTAGGACGACTACCGGGTCGTGCGACCCGGTGGCGGGCTCAGAACTGCACGCCCCGTGTCAGCGCCCCGTCGATCACCAGGTTCGTCCCGGTGATGAAGCTCGCCGCCGGGCTCGCGAGGAACACCGCGCCGTTGGCCATCTCCTGCGGCGTGCCCATGCGGCCGGTCGGGTTCAGCGCCAGCGCCTGCGCGTAGAGCGCCGGGTTGCCGTTCTTGATCTGTTCCCAGACGCCGCCGGGGAAGTAGGTGTTGCCCGGCGAGATGGTGTTGGCGCGGATGCCCTTGCCGGCCAGCTGGAAGGCGAGGCCCTGCACGTAGTGGATGAGCGCGGCCTTGAAGGTGCCGTACGGGCCGGCGGCGAAGTCGACCTCGCGCCCGGACACGCTGGAGACCGCGACGATCGAACCCTTGCCGCTCTTCTCGAGGTAGGGCATCGCGGCGTTGACCAGGCGCACGGTGCCCATCATGTCGACCTCGAACTCCTTCTGCCAGCTCGCCTCGTCCTGGCCGATGGCCAGTGCGCTGACGTTGGCGACCGCGATGTCCACGCCGCCGAAGGCGGCCGCGGTGGCGTCGACCCAGGCCTTGAGCGCGGCGCCGTCGGCGACGTCGAGCGCGGCGCCGTGCACCTTCACGCCCTTGGCCTTCAGCGCGGCGACGGTCGCTTCGACCTCGCCCGCGTTGCGCGCGCAGATCGACACGTTGACGCCTTCGGCGGCCAGCGTCTCGGCGATCGCGCGGCCGATGCCCTTGGTGGAACCGGTGACGACGGCGTTGAGTCCCTTGAGTCCGAGATCCATTCTGATGAGCTCCGTATGCGAGGTGAGGCGCGCCTCAGCGCGCGAGGTAGGTCTTGTCGATGCCGGCGCCGACCGTGTATTTCGGATCGACGACGTTGCCCAGCCGCACGCGGCCGCACTGGCTGAGCATCATGTAGGCGTCCCAGCGGTCGTAGCCGTACTCCTTCTCCATCCACATCACCAGCTCCGCGTACGCGATGCGCGTGGCGTCCTCGAGCGGTCGGGTGCTGCCGATGGCCATGATCATGAATTCGTTCTCGAGCCGCGGCCACTCGAGCGTCCAGCCCTTGATCAGGTCGACGCGGATCGTGGTGGTGCTCTGGAATTCGACCGCGGTGCCGCAGATCTCGCCGTCGCCCTGGCAGGCGTGGGCGTCGCCGATGAACAGACGCGCGCCCGCGGTGCGCACCGGCAGGTAGGTGATCGAGCCCGGACCCATGTCGGGCAGGTCCATGTTGCCGCCGTGGCTGTCGGGCGTGAGCGAGTTGATCGAATCGATCGCGGGGGAGGTCGACAGCGTGCCGATGTGCGGCCGGTAGGGCAGGGTGACGCGCTTGCTCCAGTACACGCCCTGCTCGTCGACGTCGATCTTTCGGACGATCTCGGGCAGCGGCTCGTTGAGCGTCGCCGTGAGCGAGGTGTTCGATAGCCCGCCGAAGAACGGGATCAGCGCGCAGGTGCCGCGCGGATTGGGGCCGCGCGGCCGGATCGTCTCGATGTGCACCGCGATCGCGTCGCCGGGTTCGGCGCCCTCGATCATGATCGGTCCGTTCTGCGGGTTCACGTAGGGCATCGTCAGGACCTTGGACGGCAGGTCCTGCTCGGTCTTGACGGCGCCCCCGAACGCGTCGCGGGTCTCGACGACGATGCGGTCGCCGGGCTTCACCTCGAGCACGGGCTGGGAGTACGGGCCCATCGTGAAGTGGAAGGTGCCCTGCCGCGCCTCGTTCAGGTCGTGGGTGGCGCCGACGCGGCCGGCCGCGACGCCTCGGGTGTTCATGATGGAGTGGTCGAGCCAGGTCATCGCGGGGGGCGTCCGATGCTTTCCGTGGAAAACAAGAGCGTATGCGATGGCGGGTGGGGTCGGCAAACGGGGGGGTATCGAGAGGGATCGGGCGTGCCGATCGGGTGCTCGGGTCGGGTGATCGCCCTTCTGCGTTCGTGCGTTGGACGGTTGGAGCGGCCCGTCGTCGCCCGGGGGCGGGCATCGCTTCGCTGACCCCGCGCCCTCGGGCCTGCGGCCCGAGGGTCCCCGCGAGGCGGGGGGCCGCGACGGGCCGGCGAAAAAACTC
>RPRK01000259.1 GCA_003818495.1 Burkholderiales bacterium | reverse complement strand
GGTGCCGGTGCCGGCGCGGCGGCCGGTGCAGGCGCCGGAGCGGGCGCTTCTTCCTTCTTGCCGCAGGCGGCGAGCGAAACGGCCAGGAGGGTGGCGACGAGGAGGGTCTTCTTGTTCATGGGGGATATCCTTGAGGATCGGAAAGAGGTTGTGATCGGGGGCCGGAGAGCTTTCCGGACAACTCTCGATTCTATCAAGCTCCGGTCCGGTGCACAGTCGGCACCGTCACGGTGCGACACCTTCTTGCAGTCGATCAGAGCCCGAGCGTGTGGGCCGACAGGCAGGGCGTGCTCTCGTCCCAGAGCGCATCGCAGCGGGTCGCGAGCGGCTCGACCGTCGCGGCGTCGCCCAGCGACAGTCGGCCTCGGAAGAAGTCGTGGTGGGCTCGCCGCACCGCGTGGATCCGGTCACCGACGAGCAGTCCTTCGCCGCTGGCGAGCGAAGACGGAACCTGGCGGCATTCGATCGCTGCGGCGTAGCGGCGGCGCATCGCGCCGAAGCGGGCGGTGCGCCGCTCGAGCCACTCGGGGTCGACGACGAGCACCCTCAGGCGGGCGACGGGATCGGCGAGGAACGCCATGAGCAGTTCGGCGCCGAGGGGTGTGTCGAGCGGCCAGTCCGAGAAGTCCTGGTCGAGCAGCAGCAGCTCGCGCCGCGTCGCGCTCAGGGCGGCGAGCACGGCCTCGGTGAATTCGCCACGGCTGCGGAACAGGACGGATGAATCGGGTCGCATCGGTTCATGGGGACGACGCTGCGGGCACTGCGCCGATGCGCAGCCAACCCGCGTCGTGCCATGCACCGAGCATAGCGGCGACACCCGGGGCGGCGAACGCACGCGGGCACTCGGCGGCGGCGAGGAGCCGCCGGTCGGCGAGTCTGCGGAGCCAGCGCCTGGCGGCGACGGGCGCGTCGTGGGCCTCGCCGTTGACGTAGACGGTGGCGCCGCGCCACGCCATGCGGGTGCGTCGATCGAGTCGAAGCCCCTCGCGCGCGGCGGCCCGCTCGAGGCGCGCCGCCGCGAGCGGAGCGGGGGTCTCGAACCACACCTGCGGCTTGGGCTCGGTGAGCCAGCAGCCGATGAACCGGTCGACCTGGGCTGCCGACGGACGCCAGTCGCGGGCCCAGCCGTGCAGCCGATCGGCGAGGTCGTCCGGGAGCCGCCCCGGCGTGGCGGTCGGCGCGCGCCCCCGGTCGGAGAAGCGCGGGTCGGGTCCGCCCGGCTCGTCGGCGGCCGCCGCGAGGAACGCCGACAGGAACTCGCGGCGCGACGGCGCGCGGAATCCGATCGAGAAGGTCATGCACTCGCCCACGGCCGTGCCGTCGTGTCCCCAGCCGGGCGGCAGGTACAGCATGTCCCCCGGCTCGAGCAGCCACTCCTCGGTGGGCTGGAAGTTCGCCAGCAGCTTGAGCGGCACGCCCGGCACGAGGCTCGCGTCTCCCGGCGGCGCGATCCGCCAGCGTCGGGTGCCGCGCGCCTGCAGCAGGAACACGTCGTACTGGTCGACGTGCGGTCCGACGCCGCCGCCGTCGGTCGCGAAGCTGATCATCAGGTCGTCGACGCGCGCATCCGGGACGAAGCGGAAGCGCGCCATCAGCGCGGCCACGGCGTCGTCGTGCAGGTCGACCCCCTGGACCAGCAGCGTCCAGCCGGCCCGACGGCGCGGCGGAAGGCGATCGAAGGGGCCGTGGGCGAGCGACCAGCGCCCGTCGGAGGACTGCACCGTGCGCGATTCGACGTCGTCGCTCGCGGCCAGCTCGAACAGCCGTGCCGGCTCGATCGGCGAGACGAACCCGGGAAACGCGCCGCGCGCGAGCAGTGGGGCACGC
The DNA here is from genome assembly GCA_003818495.1 of Burkholderiales bacterium. Classification (GTDB taxonomy): domain Bacteria; phylum Pseudomonadota; class Gammaproteobacteria; order Burkholderiales; family Burkholderiaceae_E; genus UBA4615. The sequence goes on along the minus strand of RPRK01000259.1, from coordinate 4,341 downwards.
TGCCAATGGCGGTGCATGAACTCGTCTACACTCAGTCCACCGATCGAGTCGAGAAGGTCCATCGTGGTCGAGGCCATGCAGATCGCAGAAAACGTGTGGGTCACCGTGCGCTACCGCCTGTACGACTCCCAGGGCGAAGCCCTCGAGGAGGGCGAGCGCGAGTGGACGTACCTGCACGGCGGCTACGGGGCGGTGTTCCCGAAGGTCGAGGCCGCGTTGCTCGGGCAGCGCGTCGGCTACACGACGACCCTCTACCTCGAGCCCGAGGACACCTTCGGCGACTACGACGCGTCGCTGCTTCGCATCGCGCCGCGCGAGGGCTTTCCGGTGGCGCTCGAGCCGGGCATGACCTTCGAGAGCGTGCCGGGCGAGGCACCCGACGGCGAACTGTACACCGTCACCGATCTCACCGAGGACACGGTCGTCCTCGACGGCAACCATCCGCTCGCCGGCATGGCGATCCGCTTCGAGCTCGAGATCGAGGACGTCCGCGTCGCGACCGACGAGGAGATCGCGGCGGAACGCGAGCGGGCGGACGCAGAGGCCGGCTGACCGCGGATCGGCCGATGCGCCCGTCCGCGCCTCGCGAGGCTCGGACGGCACAGCGGGCGCACCTCAGGGGCGAGGCCCGGCGACCTCGCGGGTCGAGACGTGGAAGCGCCCGGGCAGCTCCGGGTCGTAGGCGATCCGGACCCACGATGCACTGAACGGCCAGCCGAAGCTCTGCACGCGCAGCACGTGCCCGTAGGTCTCGCCGTGCGCGTCGCGCAGCGGCCGATCGACGGTGAACCGATGGGCATCGCCGTGCAGCAGCAGGATCGGACGCCGGAAGGCCTCGGCCGTCTCGCGCAGCACCGCGATCCAGTCGGCGAAGCCGGACGAGGCGCGCGGCTGCCAGTCGGGCTCCGCATGGAAGGCGATCACCAGCGCGTCGGCACGCTCCCGCAGCGCGAGCCGCAGCGTCTCCGCGAGCCATTGACGGTTGCGGGCCGTCCGGGCATCGAACTCGGCGCGTGCGCCGGGATAGCCCTTGCGCCCGTTGTGGCTGCCGACGACGTGGGCGGCGACGAACCGGACGCCGCCGATGCGCCAGCGCACATTCTCCGGCAGGCCCGCCTGGCGCTCGAACGCCAGCGCGCCGCGGGCGGCCGGGCCGCCCGTGCCGAGCGGGCCGGGGTCGGACCAGAAGCGTGCCCGCAGCGCGCCGAGTCGCTCGATCGGATCGAAGCCGCCGGCCGCATCGCGGTGGCAGTCGGTCCATTCGTTGTCGCCCGGCAGGAGCACGAGCGGATGGGCGCTGCGGGCCAGCAGCGCCGCACGACGCTCGTAGAGGGCGTCGCTGCAGGGCTCGCGGCTCGCCTTGATGTCGCCCACGTGCAGCACGAGGCGCAGCGCGTCGGCGTCGGTCTGCGCGAGCATCGCGGCCAGGCTCGCCTCGTCGCCATCGGTGTAGGGCAGGTCGCCGATCAGCGCGAACGCGAAGGCGCGCGAGGTCGGGCGGCCGGTGGCCGGCATCGGTTCGACGGTCGGCTCGCGGCCTGCGCCGCGGCCGGCCTGCGGCCAGGCCGGGACGGCGACGATCGCGCCCGCCCGGGCGAGCCGCAGCAGTGCCGAGCGACGCGTGCTCAATGCGGACCGTCGTCGTCGAGCAGGCCGCGCAGCCGGTACAGCGCGTCGAGGGCCTGGCGCGGGTTCAGCGTGTCCGGGTCGATCCCGGCGAGCGCCTCGACGATCCGGGTGGCGACCGCCGACCGGTCGAGGCCGGCGCCTCCGGCGCCGGGCCCGCCGATGTCCTGGGGGCCGTCGTTGCCTGCATCCGAACCGTCCGACGGATCGTCGCCGAGCGAGAACAGATCGAGCTGGTCGTCGTGCACGCGGGCCCGCGCCTCGAGCTGTTCGAGCAGCAGGCCCGCCTTGCGCACGACCGGCGCGGGCAGACCCGCGAGGCGCGCCACCTGCAGGCCGTAGCTGCGGCTCGCGGGGCCCGGGCGCACCTCGTGCAGGAACACGATCCCGCCCTGGTGCTCGGCAGCGGCCAGGTGCAGGTTGACCGCGGCGGGGGAGGTCTGCGCGAGCTGCACCAGCTCGAAGTAGTGCGTGGCGAACAGCGTCATCGCCCGGTTGTGCTGCAGCAGCCGCTCGGCGATCGCATGCGCCAGCGCCAGTCCGTCGAACGTCGAGGTGCCGCGGCCGATCTCGTCCATCAGCACCAGCGAGTGCGGACCGGCCGCCGCCAGGACGGTCGCGGCCTCGGTCATCTCGACCATGAAGGTCGAACGGCCGCCGGCGAGGTCGTCGGAGGCGCCGATGCGGGTGAAGATGCGGTCGAGGGGACCGATCTCGCAGTCGGCGGCGGGCACGAAGCTGCCGGCGTGGGCGAGCACCGCGATCAGGGCGACCTGCCGCATGTACGTCGACTTGCCGCCCATGTTCGGCCCGGTGACGAGCAGCATCCGGCGGTCCGGCGACAGGGCGCTGTCGTTCGGCGTGAAGCGCTCGACCATGGCCTCGACCACCGGGTGGCGGCCGGCCCGGATCTCGATGCCCGGGACCGGACGCAGGCGCGGCCGCACCCAGTTGCCGTCGACCGCGATCTCGGCGAACGCGGCCAGCACGTCGAGCTCGGCGATCGCCTGTCCGAGCCGCTGCAGCGCGGGCACCGACGGAGCGAGCGCGGCGAGCAGCAGCTCGTAGAGCGCGCGCTCGCGGGCCAGTGCGCGCTCGCGCGCCGACAGCGCCTTGTCCTCGAAGGCCTTGAGCTCCGGCGTCATGTAGCGCTCGGCGTTCTTCAGCGTCTGGCGTCGGCGGTACTCGGCGGGCACCTTGTCGGACTGGCCGTTGGTCACCTCGATGAAGAAGCCGTGGACGCTGTTCTGTCCGACCCGCAGGTTCGCGATGCCCGTGCGGGCGCGTTCGTCGAGCTCGAACTTCGCGAGGTACGCGTCGCAGTGCTGGTCGATGCCGCGCAGTTCGTCGAGCACCGCGTCGTGTCCGTCGCGGATCACGCCGCCGTCGCGGACCATCGCCGCCGGCTCGTCGAGCAGCGTCTCGGCGAGCAGCGCCGCGAGCGCCGGGTCGATCGCGAGCGCCTCGCGGCAGCGTCCGAGCACCGGGGCGTCGTCGTCGGGCTCGAGGCGTCCGAGAAGGCGCGAGATCGGTGCGACCGCACCGAGCGCGTCGCGCAGCGCGACCAGCTCGCGCGGGCGCACCGAACCGAGCGCGATGCGGGCCGCCAGCCGCTCGAAGTCGACGCAGCGCCCGAGTTCCGAGCGCAGCGCGGTGCGCGCCTCGGTCAGCAGCGCGATCGCCTGGTGGCGCCGCCCGGTCTCGCGCGCGTCGCGCAGCGGCTGCAGCAGCCAGCGGCGCAGCAGCCGGCTGCCGGCGGAGGTCGCACACCGGTCCATCCGCGACAGCAGCGTCGGCGCCGCATCGCCACGCAGCGTCTCGACGATCTCGAGGTTGCGCCGGGCGACGGGGTCCAGCACGATCACGTCGTCGCCGTGGTGCACCCGCAGCCGCTGCAGATGGCTGGGCGCGCGGCCCTGGGTCCTCGCGACGTAGTCGAGCAGCGCGCCGGCCGCGCCGAGCGCCGCCGGCAGCGCGTCCGCATCCGAGCCGGCGAGCGACGCGACACCCAGCGTCTCGGCGAGCCGCAGACGGGCCCGCGCCGCGTCGAAGTGCCAGGCGGGGCTGACCGCGGTCGGCACCCCGTGGGCGGCCCGGCGCACCGCATCGAGCGCCGCGCGGGCGGGCGAGGGCGTGCCCGCCGGCTGGCCGCCGCGACCGGGCGCGAACGCAGGCCCCTCGGGCAGCAGCAGTTCGGCCGGGCGCAGGCGGTCGAGCTCGCCGGCGAGCTGCGACGGTGCGATCTCGGCGAGCCAGCACTCGCCGCTCGCCACGATCATCCACGCGAGCGCCAAGCGCTTGCCGCCGTCGGCCGCATCGAGCGCGAGCAGCGGACGGTCCTCCCGGTCGGGCAGGAGCGAGGCGTCCGTGAGCGTTCCGGGCGTCACCACCCGCATCACCTTGCGTTCGACCGGTCCCTTGGAGGTGGCCGGGTCGCCGATCTGCTCGCACAGCGCGACCGACTCGCCCTGCCTCACCAGCCGCGCCAGGTACTGCTCGGCGGCGTGGAAGGGCACGCCCGCCATCGGGATCGGCTGACCGTTCGAGGCGCCGCGTTTCGTGAGCGTGATGCCGAGCAGGCGCGAGGCGCGTTCGGCGTCGTCGAAGAACAGCTCGTAGAAGTCGCCCATCCGGTAGAAGAGCAGCGCCGACGGGTGATCGGCCTTCGTCCGGAGGTACTGCTGCATCACCGGCGTATGGCCGGAGAGGTCGACG
>RPRK01000258.1 GCA_003818495.1 Burkholderiales bacterium | reverse complement strand
TGCTACGTGAGGGGGTGGGCGGCCTTCCGCGCGGGCTGCGGCGGGCGGCCGCCCGGGGGCTGGGGGGGGCGGGCGGGGGGGGGGGGGGCGGGGGGCGGGGCGGCGGGGGGGGGGGGGGGGGGGGGGGGGCGGGAGCGGGGGCTCGGTCGAGGTCGCCCAGGCGGTCGAGGTCGCCGGGTCCGCCGCCGACGCCCCTGGCCTCGTGTCGCCCGGCATCGGAGCGGGACGGGACGGGTCGATGTCGGACGCAGCCGACCGGAGGGGCCTGCCGGCCCCCGCGCCGGTCCGCTCGTGCGAGCCGGCGTGCACGTCGACGACGTCCCCCGACACGGCGCGCTCGGGCTCGAAGGCACCGGGGGCGAGCGAGCCGGCCCCGCGCAGCGGGTCCGTGGCGGAGGAACCGTCGTCCGCCGCCGCAGCGCGCAGCGAACGCTCGTGCGCGGCGTGCGCCGCGGCCGCCCAGGGATCGCTCGGCGCGGCCGCCTTGTCGCTCTGGGCGGGCGCATGCGGCGGCGGGAAGGTGCCCGAGGTCCCGCCCGCCTGCGTGACGAGCCCGGCGCCGGTCTCGCTCGGCGATGCGGCGTGAGGTCTGTCCGCTGCGGCGGGGGGAGGCGCTTCGGCCCGGTGGATCGGTGGCGTCGGCTGCGGAGCAGGGGCCGAGGCCGCCGGGGCACCGACACCCGCACCGACACCCGCACCGACACCCGCGCCGACACCCGCGCCGGCCGACGCCTCGCTGCCCGCGACGCCCGGCCCGGGCTGCCCGGCCGCCGCGCGCTCGCGCGCCAGACGCTGGGCGGCGCGCGCCGCGTCGTCGACGTAGCGCAGGTAGTCGATGCCGGAGAAGACGTGCTGGCAGACGCCGCAGCGGACCAGGCCGCGCCGCAGCTTCAGCTGGTCAGGGACGACCTTGAAGCTGGTCTTGCATTGGGGACAGGTGGTCGCGAGCGCCATCGCAGCCGATCATCGGGGTTTGGTCGCGGCCAGGCAAGCCCAGCCATCCGCGAGCCCCGCCACCGTCATCGCGAGGCGGGGCGCGTAGGCCGCCGACACCTCGTCGACCTGTCGCTCGAGCACGCCCGAGATGACGAGCACGCCGCCCGGCTTCACCAGGTCGGTGAGCATCGGCGCGAGCAGCTTCAGCGGGCTCGACAGGATGTTGGCGACGACCACGTCGGCGGGCACCGGGCGCGGGTCGCTGCTGGCGCGCACCTCGACCGAGACGCGGTTGCGCAGCGCGTTGTCGCGGGTGGCGACCAGCGCCTGCGGATCGATGTCGACGCCGACGACGTGCGCGGCGCCCAGTCGCGCCGCCGCGATCGCGAGGATGCCCGAGCCGCAGCCGTAGTCGATCACCGTGGCGCCGGCCGGCAGCGCGCGCTCGAGCCACTGCAGGCACAGGCGCGTCGTCGGATGGCTGCCGGTGCCGAACGCGAGGCCCGGGTCGAGCACGATCTCGATCCGCGACGCATCGTCGGTGGCATGCCAGCTCGGCGTGATCACCAGTCGCTCGCCGATCGGGATGGGCTCGAACTGGGCCTGTGTCAGGCGCACCCAATCCTGGTCGGCGACGAACCGGATCTCGCCGATCGGCGGTGCCGGCCGGCCGATCTCCGTCGCGGCGGCGTCGAGCACCGCCTGCGGATCCGCCGACGCGTCGAGCAGGGCGGCGAGCACGGTGCGCCGCCAGCCCGGCACCACGTCGACCCCGGCGGCCGCCATGCCGGGCTCGCCGTAGAGCGGCTGCTCGTCGGGGGACTCCGCGTCCGCGTCCTCGGCCTGCACCGACAGCGCGCCCGCCTCCAGGAGGGCGTCGCTCCAGGGCTCGGCGTCGTCGCGGGCGACTTCGATGCGCAGTTCGTGCCAGCCGGACATGGGGGGCCTGTGCTGAGGGGGCGGCCGCATCACGGCGGGGCCGGGGGCGGGATCGGGGTCGAGGTCGGGCGACAGCGGGCGCGGCCCGCCGTCGTGCGGACTCAACGCTGCGCCAGCTTGTTCTCGAGATAGTGGATGGAGGTGCCGCCGGCGACGAACCGGGCGTCGGTCAGCATCTCGCGGTGCAGCGGCAGGTTGGTCTGGATGCCCTCGACCACCATCTCCGACAGCGCGATCCGCATCCGCCGAAGCGCCTGGTCGCGGGTGTCGCCGTAGGCGATGACCTTGCCGATCATCGAGTCGTAGTTCGGCGGCACGAAGTAGTTCGCGTACGCATGGGAGTCGACCCGGATGCCCGGGCCGCCCGGCGGGTGCCAGCCGGTGATGCGCCCCGGCGACGGGGTGAACTTGAACGGATCCTCGGCGTTGATCCGGCATTCGATCGCATGTCCCTTGAGCACGATGTCGCGCTGGCGGAACCGCAGCTTCTCGCCGGCGGCGATGCGGATCTGCTCCTGCACGATGTCGATGCCGGTGATCGCCTCGGTCACGGGGTGCTCGACCTGCACGCGGGTGTTCATCTCGATGAAGAAGAACTCGCCGTCCTCGTACAGGAACTCGAAGGTGCCGGCGCCGCGGTAGCCGAGCTTCTTGCAGGCATCGGCGCAGCGCACGCCGATCCGGTCGATCAGCCGGCGAGCGATGCCCGGCGCCGGGGCCTCCTCGATGACCTTCTGGTGCCGGCGCTGCATCGAGCAGTCGCGCTCGCCGAGATAGACGGCGTTGCGGAACTCGTCGGCCAGCACCTGGATCTCGATGTGCCGGGGATTCTCGAGGAACTTCTCGAGGTAGACGGCGGGGTTGCCGAAGGCGGCGCCCGCTTCGCTGCGCGTCATCACCACCGCATTGAGCAGCGCCGCCTCGGTGTAGACGACGCGCATGCCGCGTCCGCCGCCGCCGCCCGACGCCTTGATGATCACCGGATAGCCGACGGCCCGCGCGATCTTGACGATCTCCTTCGGATCCTCGGGCAGTGCGCCCTCGGAGCCCGGGACGCAGGGCACGCCGGCGGCCTTCATCGCGTCCTTCGCGCTGACCTTGTCGCCCATGATCCGGATGGACTCGGGGCGCGGGCCGATGAACACGAAGCCGCTCTTCTCGACGCGTTCGGCGAAGTCGGCGTTCTCGGAGAGGAAGCCGTATCCCGGATGGATCGCCTCGCTGTCCGTGACCTCGGCGGCGCTGATGATCGCGGGGATGTTCAGGTAGCTCTCGCGGGACGGCGCCGGACCGATGCAGACCGACTCGTCGGCGAGCTTCACGTACTTGGCCTCGGTGTCGGCCTCCGAGTGCACGACCACCGTCTTGATGCCGAGCTCGCGGCAGGCCCGCTGGATCCGGAGCGCGATCTCGCCGCGGTTGGCGATCAGGATCTTGTCGAACATCGCCCGGTCACTCGATCACGAACAGGGGCTGGCCGTACTCGACCGGCTGCCCGTTCTCGATCAGCACCGCCTTGACCGTGCCGGCCTTGTCCGACTCGATCTCGTTCATCAGCTTCATCGCCTCGACGATGCACAGCGTCTGGCCTTCCTTGACCTGCGTGCCCACCTCCGCGAACGGCGGCGAGTTCGGGTTCGCCGAGCGGTAGAAGGTGCCGACCATCGGCGACTTCACGACATGGCCGGTCTCGGCCGGCGGCGGGGCGTCGACGACGGGCGCCGGGGCCGGGGCGGCGGCCGGCGCGGGTGCCGGGGCCTGCTGCATCGGCATCGGCTGCATCTGCATCGGTGCCTGCATGTATCCCTGCGGCATCGGGGTCGGACCCTTGACGATGCGTACCTTGCCTTCGCCCTCGGTGATCTCGAGTTCGGAGATGCCGGACTCGGCAACGAGGTCGATCAGGGTCTTGAGCTTTCGCAGATCCATGGGAGTGTCCTGGCGGGTGGGCGTCGGCGATCCGGTCGGCTCAGCGCCGGATCGTCTCGATCGCGAACTGCAGCGCACACCGATACCCGGTCGGTCCGAGTCCGGCGATCACTCCGACCGCGAGGTCGGAGAAGTACGAGTGATGACGAAACGGCTCTCGCTTGTGCACGTTGGAGAGGTGCACCTCGACGAACGGGATCCCGACGCCGGCGAGCGCGTCCCGGATCGCGACGCTGGTGTGCGTGTAGGCGGCCGGATTGATGAGGATGAAGTCGACCTTCGCGTCGCGTGCGGCATGGATGCGTTCGACGAGCGCACCTTCGTGATTGCTCTGGAAGACGTCGACCCGCACGCCCGCGCTCGAGCCCTCGTCGCGAAGCATCGCATCGATCTGCGCGAGCGTCGTCGACCCGTACACACCCGGCTCGCGGGTGCCGAGCAGGTTCAGGTTGGGGCCGTGCAGCACCCAGATCGTCTTGTCCATCGAACAGGCGGCCATTTCGCGTCGAACGGCGCGGATTGTGCTCCCGCCCGGTGGGCACTGTCCAGCCTGAGGACTCCCGGCCGCGGGCCGGCGGATGCCGCGATGAGGGGTCGCCCAGCCGGCGGTTCACCCGGTGAGGGCGTCGGCCATCGACTTCAGCCGTCCGATGTCGACCCGTCCGAGCAGCCGATGGGCGATCTGGCCCTCGCGGTTGACGAGGACCGTGAAGGGCAGCGCGCCGGATGGATTGCCGAACCTCCGGGCCAGCTCGCTGCCCCCCATCCCGGCCACCACCAGTGGATAGGAAACCGGGTTCTTCGCTGAAAAATCGGCGATCTTGGCAGCGGAATCGATACCGATGCCGATCATGCCGAGGCCCTTCGGGGCCAGCTCGGCATGCAGCGCGGACAGCTCGGGCATCTCCTCGACACAGGGCGGACACCAGGTCGCCCAGAAGTTGACCACCAGCGGGCGGCCCGTGAACCGGGCGAGGGCGAGCGGCTGGCCGGCGGCATCCGGGAGCGACTGGGACAGCAGCAGCGTCACCGCGTCGTCCGCTGCCGCGACCGGCTCGAGCCGCCGCCAGCCGACCCAGGCACCGAGCCCGGCCGCCACCGCGGCGAGGCCCCCGCCGGCCAGCCAGGCGCGCCGGGACGGGCGTCCGGGGCTCGGCGGCGGCGCGCTCATTCCAGCCCTCCGGGTGTTGCGGCCAGCAGACGCTCGACGCCGGCCGCATCGCCCCGCTCGGCGGGCGTGCCGCGCAGCGCGCCGCGCAGGTCGTCCTGCGGATAGAGCGACAGCATCACCGGTTCGTCCCGCCACACCATCATCAGCGCCTCGACGTCGCGCCGACCGCCGTCGCCCCGGAAGTGGGGGACCTCGCCGACCTCGAAGTCGAGCCCGTCGTTGAGCAGGCGGATCTCGATGTCCTTGACGTCGTCATGGAAGAGTTGGATGTGGATGGGGGCGTGTTCCGCGACGATGCCTTTCCAGACCGCGCCGGTGAGGTAGGGCTCGTAGTCCGCCAGCTCGCGCATCAGCGCCAGGGCGACCCGGCGCATCCGGGCGACCCGCGCGGCATGCGCGTCGTCGAACAGCTCGAGGTGCTCGCGCAGCGCCGCATCGACCTCGACGTTGTCGGGCATCGCGCCGCGCGGCACGGTGTCGCCGTCGAACAGCATCTGGACGGCCTTGCGCTTGGCCGAGCCGTAGTCGAGCCCGCCGTCGGCGATCAGCCGGGCCGCGGCGGCGGCGATCTCGAGGCGCAGCGGGTCGGAATGGGGCGGCACGGCGGCGGTGCCGGGCGGGCGCGGCACCGCGGCGGGTGCGGGCGAGGCGTCTGAAGACAGGGCGTCGGACATCGATGCAACGGTCCGTGGGGAGCGCCGGCCCGGACGGGGCGCCGGGCGGTCGGCGACCGAGTGTATCCGATCGGTAGAATCGACCTCATGCACCTGCACATCCTCGGCATCTGCGGCACCTTCATGGGCGGCCTGGCCGCGATCGCCCGCGAGGCGGGCCACCGCGTCACCGGCTGCGACGCCAACGTCTACCCGCCGATGAGCGACCAGCTGCGCGCGCTCGGCATCGACCTGATCGAGGGCTTCGACGCCTCGCAGATCGGGCTCGCCCCGGATGTCTGGGTCGTCGGCAACGTGGTGACCCGCGGCAATCCGCTGATGGAAGCCATCCTCGACGCGCGCCAGCCCTACATCTCCGGGCCGCAGTGGCTCGCGGAGAACGTGCTGGCCGGTCGCCGGGTCCTCGCGGTCGCCGGCACCCACGGCAAGACCACCACCTCGTCGCTGCTCGCCTGGATCCTCGAGGCCTGCGGCCGCTCGCCGGGCTTCCTGATCGGCGGCGTTCCGGTCGACTTCCCGTTCTCGG
>RPRK01000257.1 GCA_003818495.1 Burkholderiales bacterium | reverse complement strand
TCCTGGCTGGGGGACGATGCGACATGCCCGTCGGGGACGGGCACGCGGTGTTCGATGCGGCATTCACGTGCGCCGCACGCGCGCCGCGTGGGCGCGCGTGCGGCGACGACCGTCAGTCGTCGGCGTAGATGTCCCGGTCCTTGGTTTCCTTGACGAACAGCATGCCGATCACGAACGTGACCATGGCGATGATGATCGGGTACCAGAGGCCGGAGTAGATGTCGCCCTGCGACGCGACGATCGCGAACGAGGTCGCCGGCAGGAAGCCGCCGAACCAGCCGTTGCCGATGTGATACGGCAGCGACATCGACGTGTAGCGGATCTTCGTCGGGAACAGCTCGACCAGCATCGCGGCGATCGGCCCGTAGACCATCGTCACGTAGAACACCATGATCGTGAGGATCACGATGATCATCGGCTTGTTCATCTGCGCCGGATCGGCCTTGGGCGGATAGCCCGCGGCCTTCACCGCCTCGTCCATGTCCTTCTTGAAGCGCGCGCCCTCTTCCTTGGCGTTCGGGGCCTTCGCGTCGTAGGACGCGATCGCCTTGTCGCCGATGGTGACCTGGGTCACGCTGCCCGCGGCGCCGGCCACGTTCTCGTAGTTCAGGCCGTTCGTCGCGAGGTAGGCCTTGGCCACGTCGCACGAGGTCGTGAACTTGGCGGTGCCGGTCGGGTTGAACTGGAACGAACAGTCGGCAGGGTTCGCGGTGACCTTGATCGGCGACTTGAGCTGCGCGGCCTCGAGGGCGGGGTTCGCGTAGTGCGTCAGCGCCTTGAACAGCGGGAAGTAGGTCAGCGACGCGATCAGCAGGCCGGCCATGATGATCGGCTTGCGGCCGATCTTGTCGGACAGCCAGCCGAACAGCACGAAGCCCGGGGTGCCGATGATCAGCGAGGTGGCGACCAGGATGTTCGCCGTCGCGCCGTCGACCTTGGCCATGCGCTCGAGGAAGAACAGCGTGTAGAACTGACCGGTGTACCAGACCACGGCCTGGCCGGCGGTCAGGCCCACCAGCGCCAGGATCACGACCTTCAGGTTCTTCCACTGGCCGAACGACTCGGACAGCGGCGCCTTCGAGGTCTTGCCCTCGGCCTTCATCTTCGTGAAGGCGGGCGACTCGTGCAGCTGCATCCGGATCCACACCGAGATCGCGAGCAGGACGATCGAGACCAGGTACGGGATGCGCCAGCCCCAGTCGGCGAAGGCGGCCTCGCCGAGCGTGGTGCGTGTCGTCAGGATGACGACCAGCGAGATCATCAGGCCGATGGTGGCGGTCGTCTGGATCCACGACGTGTAGAAGCCGCGCCGGCCGTGCGGCGCGTGCTCGGCGACGTAGGTCGCCGCACCGCCGTACTCGCCGCCGAGGGCCAGGCCCTGCAGCAGGCGCAGGCCGATCAGCAGGATCGGCGCCCAGATGCCGATGGTCGCGTAGGTCGGCAGGATGCCCGTCAGGAACGTCGCCACGCCCATGATCAGGATGGTGACCAGGAAGGTGTACTTGCGACCGACGATGTCGCCGAGACGGCCGAACACGATGGCACCGAACGGCCGCACGGCGAAGCCGGCGGCGAAGGCGAGCAGCACGAAGATGATCCGGGTCGACTCGTCGAGCCCCGAGAAGAAGTTCTTCGCGATGATCGCTGCCATCGCTCCGAACAGGTAGAAGTCGTACCACTCGAAGATCGTGCCGAGCGAGGACGCGAAGACGACGCGCTTCTCCTCGGAGGTCATCGGTGCTGCGGCTGCGGGTATTCCCTTGGCCGCGTGTGCGGAACTCGCCATGTTGTTGTTCTCCCTGATGTGACTGCGAAGCGTGCGCAGGGGCACGCTGCAGGCGCATCCTCGGCCCGGAGCCTTACTGACAACTGACTGACGCGAACCTTACGGTTCAGTCATCTTCGGCGCGCGCGGGCACGCGCACGACGGTGACCGTGCACCGCGCCGCGGCGACGACCTGCGACGACACGCTGCCGAGATGGCGGCGCATGACGGAGCTCGCGCGCGCGCCCATCAGCACGTGATCGACGCGGTTGGCGCGCGCGTAGTCGAGGATCGCGTCCGCGGCATCGGGCGCCTCGAGCACGTGATGGGTGAGCCGCTCGGCGGGCAGGCCCAGTGCGCGCGACCAGTGGGCGAGCTCGACCAGGCCCTTCACGTGCAGGTGCTGTCCCGATGCATCGACCATCGTGTCGTTCGCGAGGCGCGCGACCTTCAGCACGGTCACGCATGCGAGGCGTGCGGAGGGCTCGGCCTGGATCACGCGGCGCGTGGTGTCGCGCAGCGCCTCGGCGAGCGGATCGGTGCCGTGCGAGAGGTCCACCGCGACCATCACGATCGGCGCGGCCGCGAGCTGCCTGGAGACCGGACCGCTCGCGCGCGGCTCCTCGCCCAGCGCGCGGAACCAGCGACGCGACACCGTTCGCAGACCGTCGCGCCGCAGGCGCCCCGCGCGCTCGCCGAGCGGCACCTGACCCGGGTGGCGCAGCAGCAGCGCGACCTGCGCGGCCGTCTGCCAGCGGGCCGCCGGATCGACCTCGAGGCAGCCGAGGATCACCTCCTGGAGCCACGGCGGACAGTCGGCCACGATCGCGCGCGGCGGCACGGGATCGCGCCACAGCCGCCGCCGCAGTCCGCGCACCGAGCCCGGAAAGCCGTACGGCCGCTGTCCGGTCGCGAGGTGGTAGAGCATCACGCCGAGGGCGAAGAGGTCGCTGCGCGGGTCGTCGCGCAGTCCGCGGACCTGTTCCGGCGAGATGTACGGTGCGGTGCCCATCGGCAGGCGGAACTCCTCGCCCAGCAGGTCGGGGAGCCGGTCGTGGCGCGACAGGCCGAAGTCGATCAGCACCGCCTCGCCGGTCGGCCGCCACAGCACCTGGCTCGGCTTGAGGTCGAGATGCAGCACGTGCTGGCGGTGCAGGTCGCCGAGGGCGTCGGCGACCGCGGCGCCGAGTGCCGCGACCTCGTCGGCGGGCAGCGGCGCGGCATCGAGCCGTTCGCGCAGCGTCGGGCCCTCGAGCCGCTCCATCACGATGAAGGGCTGCGGCGCATCGAAGCCTGCGGCCGCGATGAAGCGCGGCACGTGCGGCCCCGCGAGCCGCGGCATGATCATCTGCTCGACCTCGAAGCCGACGATCGCGGCCGGGTCGTCGCCGTCGCGCACGCGCGGCAACTTCATCACCATCGGCGTCGTGTCGCCGGCGCGTTCCACGCGCCACAGGCTCGCCATGCTGCCCGCGTGCAGCCGCTCGCACAGCGTGAACCCGCCGATCTCCATGCCCTGCGCCAGCATCGCGTCCCCGCCCGTCGTTCCTGCACGATCATCGCGCGGCGCGGCACCGCGCGACTTGATGCGGATCAGGTGCGGATCAAGTACGAATCAGGTGCGGCTCGGGTGCGGCTCAGGTGCCGGTCTCGAGCCGCTGCGCGAAGCGCTCGGGCAGGCCGGCCTCGAGGATGCGGCGCGCCGCGCCCGCATGGTCGTACGGCACGCGCCGCCAGGTCAGCGTGCGCGCATCGGCGTCGAAGAGCGCCCAGCACGCCGCCGGATCGCCGTCGCGCGGCTGACCCGCCGAGCCCACCACCGCGAGCCAGCGCCGGTGGCCCGGCACCGGGATCGGCTCGTCGGGCACCGGCCGGAACTCGCCGAGCTTGCCGACCGGCGACTGGGTCCACAGCGCGGGCTCGTGCACGTGGCCGCAGAAGGTGATCGACGCCTGGGTCGCCGCCAGGCTGCGGCCGACCTCGACGCGCGACAGCAGATACTCCCAGCGCGCCGGCGCGTAGGCGTTCGCATGGACACACAGGATGCCGGCGTCCTCGTGCGTCAGCGGCAGTCCGCGCAGGAACGCCAGCGCGTCGGCATCGAGCCGCTCGCGCGTCCAGTCGGCCACGCGCTGTGCGTCTTCGTGAAGACCGGTGCGCTCGGCGTCGCCCACCGATGCATCGTGGTTGCCGCGGACCGCGATCGCGCCGTCACCGACGGCCTGCCGCACGCGATCGACGACCCACTCGGGGTCGGCGCCGTAGCCGACCAGGTCGCCCAGGAACGCGAGGCGGTCAGCACCCAGGCGCCGGGCATCGTCGAGACAGGCCTCGAGCGCCTCGCGATTCGAGTGGACGTCGGCCAGCAGGGCGACGCGCACGTCGACCTCAATGCTTGGTGCCGAAGATGCGGTCGCCCGCGTCCCCGAGTCCGGGCACGATGTAGGCGTGCTCGTTCAGGTGCGCGTCGAGCGCGGCGACGTAGACCGGCACCGTCGGGTGGGCCGCCTGGAACGCGGCCACGCCCTCGGGCGCCGCCACGAGGGCGAGGAAGCGCACCTGCTCGGGGTGCACGCCGCGGTCGAGCAGGACCTGCACGGCGTGCGCGCCCGAATGGCCGGTGGCGAGCATCGGATCGCAGACGATGAAGATCCGCCCCTCGAGCTCGGGGAGCCGGACGTAGTACTCGACGGGACGGTTGTCCTCGCCCCGGTACAGCCCGATGTGGCCCTGGCGGGCCGATGGCATCAGCTCCATCAGTCCCTCGGCCATGCCGAGGCCGGCACGCAGCACCGGCACGACCGCCACCTTCTTGCCGTCGATCACCGGTGCGTCCATCGGACACAGCGGCGTCTCGATCGACTGGGTCGTCAGCGGCAGGTCGCGGGTGATCTCGTAGCCCATCAGCAGCGTCAGCTCGCGCAGCAGCTGGCGGAAGGTGCGCGTCGACGTGGTGCGATCGCGCATGTGGGACAGCTTGTGCTGGATCAGCGGGTGATCGAGCACGTACAGGTTCGGGAATCGGGGGTCTCGGCGCATCGCGGCACTCGGGGCGGAACGGGGCGGATCGGCCCAGTGTAGCGCGCCGCGCCGCGCCGGGGGCCCGGGTGACCGGCCGCCCCACCCCGTCCCGCCCGGGGTCTCAGCGGCCCTTGAACACGGCGTCGCGCCGTTCCCGGAATGCGGTCGTGCCCTCGGCGAGGTCCTCGCTCAGCCCGACGTCGTGGAACGAGCTCGACTCCAGCCGCAGCGCCTCGTCCTGCGGCATGCCGACCGCGCGCTTCATGACCTCCTTGGCGAAGCGGTGCGACAGCGGCGAGCGCGAGGCCAGCATCTGCGCGTAGGCCATGGACCGCTCGAGCAGCTCGCCCTGCGGCCAGATCCGATTGACCAGCCCGATGCGGTACGCATGCTCGGCGTCGATCCGCTCGCCCGACAGCACGATCTCCATCGCGTGGCCAAGGCCCACGATCTGCGGCAGACGGATCAGGCCGCCGTCGCAGGCATGGAAGCCCCACTTCGCGTCCTGCAGCGCGAATTCGGCGTTCGGCGAGCAGAAGCGCAGGTCGCAGGCGAGCGCGAGCTCGAAGCCGCCGGAGATCGCGAAGCCGTTCACCGCGGCGACGATCGGCTTGAACACGTCCATGTTGCGGGTGATGCCGCCGAACCCCGGTCCGTTCGTGAAGCGTCGCCGGAACTCGGGCGCCGGACGGCGCGCGAAGTCCATCGTGTAGGTCTTGAGGTCGGCGCCGGCGCAGAAGGCCTGGGCGCCCGCGCCGGTGACCACCGCCACGTGCGCGTCGTCGTCGGCGTCGAACTCGCGCCACGCCGCCACCAGCCGGTCGTTGGCCTCGAAGTCGAGCGAGTTCATCTTCGCCGCACGGTCGATGGTGATCAGCCGGACACGGCCGTGGGCTTCGTAGCGGATGTCGGTCATCGGGGGCTCGCATCGGGAGAATCGGAGGGCGCCGCGGGCAGCAGCTCGAACAGCAGGTAGGGCGCGTCGCAGGCGAGTGCGCGCACCGCCGCGCCGACCTCCGGGACCGCGCCGCCCGCGGCCAGGCGGCCGGTCACGCGCGGGCCGGCGTCGAGGTCGACGACGGCGACGTCGTAGGGGGCGTCCTCGCGGAACTGCGAAGGCGCGCGACGGATCGTCGTCCAGGTCGCCAGGCGCCCGCTGCCGGGCGCCTCGACGGGCTCGAGACGGAACGACAGGCAGCCGGCGCACACGGTACGTCCGGCGCCATCGAGCCGGCCGCAGTCGGCACAGCGCGACAGCGTGAGAGGCGCGGGGGAGGCTGCGACCGGGCTCATGCGTCACCCCGGCGCAGCAGGGTCACGGTACAGGCGACGCCCGTGCCGCCGAGGTTGTGCGTCAAGCCGATCGCAGCGTCGGGCACCGGGTTCGGATGGTCACCGCGCAGCTGG
>RPRK01000256.1 GCA_003818495.1 Burkholderiales bacterium | reverse complement strand
CGGACGACGCGCCGCCGCGCGGCGATCCGCCCGGGCCGCGTGCGCCAAAGTCGCCGCCTCGCGCGCCGGCGGATCCGCCGCGCCGCGGCGCGCCGTCGGTGTCGCGGGCACCGCCGCCGCGCGCCGGGCGTGCGTCGGAGGGTGCGCCGCCGGACACCGCACGGGCCACCGACGGATCGAGCGCACCCCGGGCGGTCCCGGTCCGCATCCCGGGGCCGGCCCGGTGTGCCGGCGGCCCCGTGCGCCGACGGGGTGCGGGCGCCGCCTCGGCGTCGCGGGGCACGCCGGGGCGGGCGCGCCGCTTGGGTGCCTGCTTGCCCTCGGCGGCGAGTTTCTTGGGCACCGTCAGCATCTTTCGGCGCGGTGCGGGTGTCGACCTGAGCGGCGTGCCCTCGACCCCGGTATCCTCCGGGCGGGGACGCCAGAGAACGATCAGCTTCCCGATCGCCTGGACGAGCGCGGCGCCGAGCCGCTGCTCGATCTCCGCGGCCATCGCCTGGCGTGCCTCGCGATCGTCCCCGAAGACACGGACCTTGATCAGCCCGTGCGCGAGCAGCGCGCGGTCGGTCTCGGCGAGCACCGATTCTGAAAGGCCGGCGTCGCCGATCATGACGACCGGATCGATGTCGTGGGCCCGGGCGCGCAAGGTGCGGCGCTCTGCCGACGACAACGGGGGGGCGGGGACCGCGTCGCGGTCTTCTGCAGGGATATCTGACATCGCCGGATTGTAGTCCACGGGGTCGAATGGCGAAGAACAGGTTCAGCAAGGCGTGGATCCACGCGCATCTGAACGATCCGTACGTGAAGCTCGCCCAACAGCGCAAGTACCGCTCGCGGGCCGCCTTCAAGCTGATCGAGATCGACGAGCAGGACCGGCTGATCCGGCCCGGCCAGGTGGTGGTCGACCTCGGCTCGGCGCCGGGCAGCTGGTCGCAGGTGCTGCGCGAGAAGCTCGCCGGTCCGGCCGGCACCGTGAACGGGCGGATCGTGGCGATCGACATCCTGCCGATGGAGGCGGTCGACGGCGTCGACTTCCTGCTCGGCGACTTCCGCGAGGACACGGTCCTGGAACAGTTCGTCTCGATGCTCGACGGCGCCAAGGCGGACCTTGTGCTTTCGGACATGGCCCCCAACCTGTCCGGGGTCGGGCTGGCGGACGCGGCGCGCATGGGCCACCTGGCCGAGCTCGCCGTCGAGTTCTGCACCCGTCATCTCAAGCCGCAGGGGGCCCTGGTGATCAAGTGCTTCCACGGCAGCGGCTACAGCCAGATCGTCGAGCTGTTCAAGCGCACCTTCGTGACGGTGGCGGTGCGCAAGCCCAAGGCGTCGCGTGCGGAGTCGGCCGAAACCTATCTGCTCGGCCGGAGTCTGAAGCAGAGTGCAGTGGAAATACCGGGGTCGCCCGGGGCTTGACAATGGACGGTCGGTCGGCTCCGCGGGTCGATTGGGCGTAGAATGGTTCGGTTAGGTTCGGCCCGCCGTCCGGCGGGCTGCGAAGGAGTGTCTCAGTGAACAACATGTTCTCGAAGGCGGCGGTCTGGCTGGTGATCGCTCTGGTCCTGTTCACCGTGTTCAAGCAGTTCGACACGCGGCAGGTCCGGGGCGGCGACATGCCGTATTCGCAGTTCATGGACGAGGCGAAGTCGGGTCGCATCGACAGCGTCATCGTCGACGGCCGCACGCTCCGCGCGAAGACGAAGGAAGGCCGTGGCCTGACCGTCTACTCGCCGGGCTCCGGCGACATCTGGATGATCTCGGACCTGATGAAGTTCGGTGTCCAGGTCAACGCCAAGCCGGAAGAGGAGCAGTCGCTGCTGATGAGCATCTTCATCAGCTGGTTCCCGATGCTGCTGCTGATCGGCGTCTGGGTGTTCTTCATGCGCCAGATGCAGGGCGGCGGACGGGGCGGTGCGTTCTCGTTCGGCAAGAGCAAGGCGCGCATGCTCGACGAGTCCAGCAACTCGATCACCTTCGCCGACGTCGCGGGCTGCGACGAGGCCAAGGAAGAGGTCCAGGAGCTGGTCGACTTCCTGCGCGACCCGTCCAAGTTCCAGAAGCTCGGCGGCCGGATCCCGCGTGGCGTGCTGATGGTCGGCTCGCCCGGCACCGGCAAGACCCTGCTCGCCAAGGCCATCGCCGGCGAGGCCAAGGTGCCGTTCTTCAGCATCTCCGGCTCCGACTTCGTCGAGATGTTCGTGGGCGTGGGCGCGGCCCGCGTGCGCGACATGTTCGAGAACGCCAAGAAGCACGCGCCCTGCATCCTGTTCATCGACGAGATCGACGCGGTCGGCCGCCAGCGCGGCGCGGGCCTGGGCGGCGGCAACGACGAGCGCGAGCAGACGCTGAACCAGCTGCTGGTCGAGATGGACGGCTTCGAGACCGGCCAGGGCATCATCGTGATCGCCGCGACCAACCGCCCCGACGTGCTCGACCCGGCGCTGCTGCGCCCGGGCCGCTTCGACCGGCAGGTCGTCGTGCCGCTGCCGGACATCCGCGGCCGCGAGCAGATCCTGAACGTGCACATGCGCAAGGTGCCGATCGGCCCGGACGTCAAGGCCGACGTCATCGCGCGCGGCACGCCGGGCATGTCGGGCGCCGACCTGGCCAACCTGGTCAACGAGGCGGCGCTGTTCGCGGCCCGCCGCGCCGGTCGCCTGGTCGACATGGTCGACTTCGAGCGTGCCAAGGACAAGATCATCATGGGCGCCGAGCGGCGTTCGCTGGTGATGCCCGAGGAGGAGCGCCGCAACACCGCGTACCACGAGTCCGGTCACGCGCTGGTCGCGCGGATGCTGCCCAAGACCGACCCGGTGCACAAGGTCACGATCATCCCGCGCGGCCGTGCGCTGGGCGTGACGATGCAGCTGCCGACCGAGGATCGCTACAGCATGGACCGTGTCCGCATGCTGAGCATGATCTCGGTGCTGTTCGGCGGCCGGATCGCGGAGGAGGTGTTCATGAACCAGATGACCACCGGCGCCTCCAACGACTTCGAGCGCGCCACCGCGCTGGCCCGCGACATGGTCACCCGGTACGGCATGAGCGAGACGCTCGGGCCGATGGTCTACGCGGAGAACGAGGGCGAGGTCTTCCTCGGCCGCTCGATCACCAAGACGACCAACATGTCCGAGGAGACGATGCGCAAGGTCGACTCCGAGATCCGGAAGATCATCGACGATCAGTACGCGGTCGCCCGCAAGCTCATCGAAGAGAACCGCGACAAGATCGAGGCGATGACCAAGGCCCTGCTCGAGTGGGAGACCATCGACGCCGAGCAGATCGAGGACATCATCGCCGGTCGTGCACCGCGTCCTCCGAAGGATCGGGGCGGCAACCAGCCGGGCTCGCCGCCGGCCTCGCCGTCGCCGGGCGTCGCGCCCAACGCGCCGACCGCGCCCGCCGCGCACTGACGGCCCGGCCGCTGTCCGCGGCCACCGTGTCCCCCGACCGCGCCCGCCCTCATCGGCGGGCGCAGTCGTTCCGGGGGCGGCGAGTCGGTGACCGGCCGGTGGCGTCCGCCGCGTCCGCCGCGTCCGCCGCCTCCGCAGCATTCGTAGCATTCGTAGCATCCCCCGCATCCGAATCGCCCGCGCCGTGCGGGCGTCGCCCACCCGCCCCGACTTCGCCGTGAACCCGTCGCCCATCGCCTCCGTCCCCGTGCCGCGGCTCCGCTGCGGCCGTTTCGAGCTGACCCTCGACCGGCCGCGGATCATGGGCGTCCTCAACGTCACCGACGACTCGTTCTCCGACGGCGGGCGCTGGCTGGATCCGACCGCCGCGATCGCGCATGCCCGCCGGATGATCGAGGAGGGCGCCGACCTGATCGACATCGGCGCCGAGTCGACCCGGCCCGGCGCGCCGCCGGTGCCGGCCGAGGTGGAGGCGGGCCGCGTGCTGCCGGTGCTGCGTGCCCTGGCCGACTGCGGCGTGCCGCTGTCGGTGGACACCCGAAAGCCGGTGGTCATGCGTACGGTGCTGGCGACCGGCCTGGCCGACATGATCAACGACGTGGCCGGGTTCGCCTCGCCCGAGGCGATCGACGCGGTGCGTGGCGGACAGGCCGCCTGTTGCGTGATGCACATGCAGGGCGACCCGCTGACGATGCAGCAGTCCCCCGTCTATCGGGAGGTGGTCGGGGAGGTCCGCCATTGGCTTGCCGCCCGGGCGACGGCCCTTCAGCATGCAGGGGTGGATCGGGCGCGGATCGTGGTCGATCCGGGGATCGGGTTCGGAAAGACGGTCGCGCACAACCTCGCGCTGATCGCGCGTCTGCCGGAGCTGCTGGCGGACGGCCTGCCGGTGCTGGTCGGTGTCTCGCGCAAGTCGATGATCGGAGCGATCACCGGCCGGGAGCCCGGGCAGCGACTGCCGGGCAGCCTCGCGGCGATGCTCGCCGCGGTGGCGCGCGGCGCGCGGATCGTGCGCGTGCACGATGTCGCGGCCACGCGCGACGCGCTCGCGGTCTGGGCGGCGATCGACGCGGCCTCACAGGAATAGGAAGCGATATGGGACGCAAGTACTTCGGGACCGATGGCATCCGGGGCCGTGTCGGCGAGACGCCGATCACCCCCGAGTTCGTCATGCGGCTGGGCTATGCGGCGGGTCGCGTGCTCGCGCAGCGCACGGCCGGCACGAAGCCGGCCGTGCTGATCGGCAAGGACACCCGCGTGTCGGGCTACCTGCTCGAGGCGGCGCTCGAGGCCGGGTTCTCGGCCGCCGGCGTCGACGTGATGCTCTCGGGGCCGCTGCCGACGCCGGCGGTCGCCTACCTGACCCGCGCGCTGCGGCTGTCCGCCGGGGTCGTCATCAGCGCCTCGCACAATCCGTTCGACGACAACGGCATCAAGTTCTTCTCCGCCGACGGCAACAAGCTGCCCGACGAGACCGAGTCGATGATCGAGGCCGCGATCGAGGAGCCGATGGGCTGCGTGCGCTCCGAGCAGCTCGGGCGCGCCAAGCGCATCGAGGACGCCGCGGGCCGCTACATCGAGTTCTGCAAGAGCACCTTCCCGTCCGACTTCGACCTGCGTGGCATGAAGCTGGTGGTCGACTGCGCGCACGGCGCCGCCTACCAGACCGCGCCGCACGTGTTCCACGAGCTCGGCGCCGACGTGATCCCGGTGGGCGCGTCGCCCAACGGCCTGAACATCAACGACAAGGTGGGTGCCACCCATCCCGAGGCGCTCAAGCGCGCGGTGCTCGAGCATCGGGCGGACCTGGGCATCGCGCTCGACGGCGATGCCGACCGGCTGCTGATGTGCGATGCCGACGGCCGCGTCTACAACGGCGACGAGCTGCTCTACCTGATCGTGCGCGACCGCACGCGCAATCGGCACGTGCCGGGCGCGGTGGGCACGCTGATGTCGAACTTCGGTCTCGAGCAGGCCTTCCAGAGGCTGGGCGTGGCGTTCGAGCGGGCCAAGGTCGGCGACCGGTACGTGCTCGAGACGCTGCAGCAGCGCGGCTGGCTGTACGGCGGCGAGAGCTCCGGTCACCTGCTGTGCCTCGACTGCCACACCACCGGCGACGGCACCATCAGCGCGCTGCAGGTGCTGGGCGCGATCCGCCGCAGCGGCATGACGCTGGCGCAGCTGACCGGCGAACTCGTGCTCTATCCGCAGCGGCTCATCAACGTGCGGGTCGGGAAGGACTTCGACTGGCAGCACCACGGCGGGCTCGCCGCGGCGCGGACCCAGGTCGAGCGCGAACTCGGCCACGACGGGCGCGTGCTGATCCGGCCCTCGGGCACCGAGCCGCTGTTGCGCGTGATGGTCGAGGCCCGCAGCGACGATGCCGCCGAGCGCCTGGCGCAGCGGCTGGCGGATGCGGTGGCCGCCTGATCGGATCCGGCAGGGCGCGCTCCGCTTCGAGCGCTCCCTGCCCGGGATCGCCTGCGATCAGGGCGTCGGGTTGTGGATGTAGGCCGCGAGGTCCTGCATGTCGTACCCGCTCAGCTTGTTCTGATAGAACGACATCGACGCGTTGCCGGGCGAGCTGGGGTTCCAGACCGCCTTCGAGATCAAGGCGTACTCCAGCGACTCGGTGGACGTCCGGTTCGTCGGGCTCGTGCCATGACACGTCATGCACGCCACGCCCGTCGAACCCCCGGTGGTCTGGTAGATCGCCTTGCCCTTGAGCCGATCCGGCACGTAACCCGGCGCGGGTGCGGGCGCGGGTGAGGGCGCCGAGGCCGGCGAGG
>RPRK01000255.1 GCA_003818495.1 Burkholderiales bacterium | reverse complement strand
GAAAGCCGACGCGCAGCATCGACCTGCCCTCGTCGAAGCGCGCACGGGCATCGCCCGTCGGCGCACGGAAGACCTCGATGACCTTCTTGCGCCAGGCGGCGATCTCGTCCAGCCCGGCGACATCCAGCGACTTCTCGAGCGAGGCCCGCGCCTGGATCGCGCGGCCGAATGCGCGGCGCGCGTCGTCGATGCCGAGATCGACCCGCGATGCCCAGGTGTAGGCGCGTCCGAGGTCCGTGCTCGTCGCCGTGCCCTTGGCGGTCACATACGCGCCCCAGCCCCACAGCTGGCCGACGTCTTCCAGCGCACGCGGCAGCGCCAGCAGGAGGGCCTGGGCGACATAGAAGCTGTCGAGCTCGGTATCGAGCACCAGCTGCGACGCATCGCCGATGCGGGTCAGCAGTTCGACGGTCGCCTCGGTCACCGGACCGAAGACCGTCCTGCCGCTCTCGTCGGCACCGTTGCGCGACGACGCGGTCGCCTTCCAGGCGGTCGTCAGCTTCGCCAGCGGCGGACCGAGCTGCAGCGGGTCGCCGTCGGTCTCCAGCAGACGGGCCATCGCGGCCAGGGCCGCGTCGGTCGATTCGCGTGCCTGCGTGTAGTCGCCGGAGGCCGCCACCCCGCCGAGATTCGCCCGCGTCGCGTTGCGCGTCTCGAGCAGCCCCTGCAGGACGGGCACGAAGACCTTCATCGATTCGACGCCGCGGCGTTCGAGCTCGACGACGCGGACCTGCTCCTGCATCCCGTGCAGCAGGCCCGCCGAGGTCATCAGCAGCGGCAGCACCAGCACCGCCATGATCAGTGAGGCCTTCGCCCGGAAGCGGATGTGCCGGAACAGGCGCACCCCCGGGGCCCAGACACCGTGGTGATGGAAGTAGCCGGAATCGTGGAGCGCTCTGCGTTCCTGCATGGACGCCGGACGCTGTCCGGCGGGCGTTGCGGTGACGGTCATCGTTGTCGGTCCCTGTTGACGGGACATCGATGCCGCCGAAGCGCAGCCCGGTTATCCCGTAGGACGCAGACTAGAGACCGCGCACCGCATCGGTGCATCGAACAGGGGCGGGAGAACCGGTCAGTTCCGCTTCGCGGGCTGCCGGTCGCCTGCACCCGACCAGTGGCCGATCCGCAGCGGCCCGCCGTTCCGATTGGTGCCGGGATGCACCAGGCGTGGGCGCTGCGCCTCAGTGCGCCTGCTCCCAGTTCGGCCCGACGCCCACCTCGGCGAGCAGCGGCACGGCGAGCGGCAGCACGCCCGCCATCTGCCGCGGCAGCTCCGCGCGGACCGCTTCGAGTTCCGCCTCGGGCACCTCGAGCACCAGTTCGTCGTGCACCTGGAGCACCAGGCGCGAGGCGAGCCCGGCGTCATCGAGCCAGCCCTGCACGGCGATCATCGCGAGCTTGACGATGTCGGCCGCGGTGCCCTGCAGCGGCGCGTTGATCGCCTGGCGCTCGGCACCGCCGCGGCGCGGGCCGTTCGGCGAGTTGATCTCCGGCAGCCACAGGCGACGCCCGAGGACGGTCTCCACGTACCCCTGCGCCTTGGCCTGGGCGCGGGTGCCGTCCATGTAGCGCTTGACGCCCGGATAGCGCGTGAAATAGCGCTCGATCCAGTTGCGCGCCGCATCGCGCTCGATGCCGAGCTGGGCGGCCAGGCCGAACGCGCTCATGCCGTAGATCAGGCCGAAGTTGATCGTCTTGGCATAGCGGCGCTGCTCGGCCGAGACCTCGCCCGGCGCCACGCCGAACACCTCGGAGGCGGTCGCGCGGTGCACGTCGAGTCCCTCGCCGAAGGCCCGCAGCAGATTCTCGTCGCCCGACAGGTGCGCCATGATCCGCAGCTCGATCTGCGAGTAGTCGGCCGACACGATCAGACTGCCGGGCGGTGCGACGAAGGCCTCGCGGATGCGCCGGCCGTCGGCGGTGCGGATCGGGATGTTCTGCAGGTTCGGTTCGTTCGAGCTCAGTCGGCCGGTGATCGCGACCGCCTGCGAGTAGCTGGTGTGCACGCGGCCGGTCCGCGGGTTCACCATCTTCGGCAGCTTGTCGGTGTAGGTCGACTTCAGCTTCGAGCAGCCGCGGTACTCGAGCAGGATCTTCGGCAGCGGGTAGTCCTCGGCGAGCTTCGCGAGCACGTCCTCGTCGGTCGAGGGCGCGCCGCTCATCGTCTTCTTGACGACCGGCAGCTTGAGCTTGTCGAACAGGATCTCGCCCAGCTGCTTGGGCGAGCCGAGGTTGAACGGCTGACCGGCCGCCTCGTGCGCGCGGCGCTCGAGCTCGACCATCCGCGCGCCGAGCTCGTCGGACTGGCGCTCGAGCGCGGCAGCGTCGACCAGCACGCCGTGACGCTCCATGCGCTGCAGCACCACCGAGGTCGGCATCTCGATGCGCCGGTAGATGTCCTCGAGCTTCGGATCGGCCGCCACCTGCGGATACAGCGTCGCGTGCAGCTGCATCGTGACCTCGGCATCCTCGGCCGCGTACTCGGTCGCGCGGTCGAGCGCCACCTGCTCGAAGCCGATCTGCTTGGCGCCCTTGCCCGCCACCTCCTCGTAGGTGATGGTGCGCCGTCCGAGATGCCGCTCGGCGAGCGCGTCCATGCCGTGCGTGCGATGCGCCTCGATCACGTACGACTGCAGCATCGTGTCGTGCTCGATGCCACGCAGCACGATGCCGTGGTTCTGCAGCACGTGGGCGTCGTACTTCAGGTTCTGGCCGACCTTGCGGCGCGCCGGGCTCTCGAGCCACTCGCGCAGCCGCGCGAGCACCCGCTCTCGGTCGAGCTGGTCGGGCGCGCCGGCATAGCGGTGCGCGAGCGGCACGTAGCAGGCGCGGTAGGGCTCGACGGCGAACGACAGGCCGACGATCTCGGCCGCCATCGGGTCGAGCGACGTGGTCTCGGTGTCGAAGGCGACCAGCGGCGCGGCCTCGATGACGGTGATCCAGCGCTCGAGCGCGGCCTCGTCGACGACGCACTCGTACTCGACCGGATGCGCGGGCGCCGCCGAGCCTGCTGCCGACGCTTCGGGCGCCCCGCCGTCGGCGCCGCCGCCCTCGGCCGCGACCGCGCCGACGCTCCGTGCGCCGGGCCCGGCCGCGGAATCACCGGACGAAGGCGCGCCGCTCCGCTCGCGCGCCTCGTCGATCATCGACTTCATCTCCCAGCGCTCGAACATCGCGCGCAGCGTCGGGGCGTCCTCGGGCTGGAGCACCAGGCTCGACTCGATCGACTCGAAGTGGTCGGCCAGGTCGCAGTCGGTCTTGATGGTGACCAGCGCGCGCGCGGTGGGCAGCCAGCCGAGCGCGGCGCGCAGGTTCTCGCCGACCACGCCGCCGATCCTGTCGGCCGCGGCCATCACGCCGTCGAGCGTGTCGTGCTCGGCGAGCCACTTGCAGGCCGTCTTGGGCCCGACCTTCGAGACGCCCGGCACGTTGTCCACGGTATCGCCGACCAGCGACAGGTAGTCGACGATGCGCTCGGGCGGCACGCCGAACTTGGCGATCACGCCCTCGCGGTCCATCGGCTGCGGCGCCTCGCCCTGGCGGGTCATCGTGTCGACCAGCGTCACGTGCGGATTGACCAGCTGTGCGAGGTCCTTGTCGCCGGTGGCGACGAGCGTGCGCATGCCGCGCCGCCAGGCCTGCTCGGTCAGCGTGCCGATCACGTCGTCCGCCTCGATGCCCGGCACGTGCAGCAGCGGCCAGCCCATCGCGCGCACGAACGCGTGGATCGGCTCGATCTGGGCGCGCAGGTCGTCGGGGGTGGCGGCGCGGTTCGCCTTGTACTGGTCGAACAGCGCGTCGCGGAAGGTCGGACCGGGTGCGTCGAACACCACGGCGGCGTACCGCACGTCGCCCGCCAGTTTGCGGTCGGCCCGGAGCCGCCGTAGCATCGAGACGACCCCTCGGATCGCGCCGGTGGGCTCGCCCGCCCGCGTCCGCAGGTCGGGCAGCGCGTGGAAGGCGCGGTACAGGTAGCTCGACCCGTCCACCAGAAGAAGCGTTGGTTCAGACATGACGATCCGGAAGAAGGTGCCCCAGCTGCGGGCGATCGCACAGCCCGAACGCTCGACCGCAGTCAAGGCGCGAGAGTCGTGGCACGTTCTCGGGATTATTTCAGAGTTCGTCGAGGCGACCGAGAAGCTCGCCGACGTCCGTCCCGCGGTCTCGATCTTCGGCAGCGCGCGGATCAAGGAAGGCTCGTTCTGGTACGGACGCACCGTCGAGGTCGCACGCCTGCTGTCGGACTCGGGCTTCGCGGTCATCTCCGGCGGCGGGCCCGGGATCATGGAGGCCGCCAACAAGGGCGCCTTCGACGGCAAGTCGGCCTCGGTGGGCCTGAACATCCAGCTGCCGTTCGAATCGAGCGGCAACCCCTACCAGGACATCTCGCTCACCTTCCGCCACTTCTTCGCGCGCAAGGTGGCGTTCGCGAAGTACGCCAGCGCCTTCATCGCCACGCCCGGCGGCTTCGGCACGCTCGACGAGCTGATGGAGGTGCTGACGCTGATCCAGACCAAGATGGGCCGCCGGATCCCGGTGATCCTGATGGGCACGGAATTCTGGAAGGGACTGATCGACTGGATGCAGGGCACGCTCGCCGGCGAAGGCATGATCTCGCCGGACGACATGAACCTCATCCGGGTGATCGACGACCCGAAGGAAGTGGTCGACGCGATCTTCGACTTCTACCAGTCGCGCGGCTTCTACGCGACCACGCAGGACCGCGAGAGCAACCTGTACCTGTGACCGGGCGAGGGTCGCGGCGACGCCGCTGCTAGAATCGACCACCGTTCCCGTACCGAGCCGCCTCTCCGACCGAGCGCGGGCGGCCCGGTGCCCTTCCGCCCCACGCGCACCGCCTCCTTCCCGCACGTCGCCCGCGCCCCCTGCCCATGGCCGTCTTCACCCCCGTCGCGCGCGAACAGCTCGACGGCTGGCTCGCCAGCCGGCCGGTGGGTCGACTCCGGACGTTCGCCGGCATCGCGCAGGGCATCGAGAACACCAACTACTTCGTCGACACCGACGCGGGCCGCTGGGTGCTGACGCTCTTCGAGCGGATCGCACCCGAGCACCTGCCGTTCCACCTCGACCTGATGCGCCATCTGGCCGCCCACGGCGTGCCCTGCCCCGATCCGGTCGCCGACGCGGCGGGTGCGCTCTGGGCGCCGCTCGCCGGACGGCCCGCCGCCCTCGTCACCCGCCTGCCCGGCCGGGGCGTCGAGCGGCCCGCGCTCGCGCACTGCCCGGCGGTGGGCGCCCTGCTGGCGCGGATGCATGTCGCGGTGGCCGACTTTCCCGGCACCCAGCCCAATCCGCGCGGCTTCGACTGGTGGCTCGAGACCGGCTCGCGGCTCGTCCCGCTGCTGCCCGACGCCCAGGCCCGGCTGCTCGCCGACGAACTCGCCGCGCAGCGCGCCGCCCACGACGGGGACGGGCAGCGCGCGCTGCCGCGCGGCGCGGTCCACGCCGACCTGTTCCGCGACAACGTGCTGTTCGACGGCGACACGATCGGCGGCGTCATCGACTTCTGGTTCGCCGGCGTCGACACGCTGCTGTTCGACCTCGCGGTCACGGTCAACGACTGGTGCGTCGACGATGCCACCGGGGCGCTCGACGCCGCGCGCCTCGACGCCCTGCTCGGCGCCTACGTCGCGCTGCGTGCACCGACCGAGGCCGAGCGCGCCGCGTGGCCGATGGCGATGCGCGCCGCCGCGCTGCGCTTCTGGCTGTCCCGGCTCGACGACCTGCACCGGCCGAGGCCGGCGCAGCAGCTCACCCCGAAGGACCCGGGCACGTTCGAGCGCATCCTGCTCGCACGACGCGCCCAGGTCCCGCCACTGCCCGCCGCGCGCGAGGGAGCCCACGCATGCAGGTAGACCGCATCCCGCCGCGCGCCGGCTGGCGCTGGATGACGCAGGGCTTCCGGCTGCTGCGACGCGAGCCGCTCGCGCTGTTCGGCACCGCGGCCGGCTTCATGCTGACGCTGGCCATCGCGGGGCAGGTGCCGCTGATCGGCCCGCTCGCGATCCCGGTCCTGATTCCGCTGCTCACCGTCGGCTTCATCCAGGCGGCCCGCACCGTGGACGAGGGCGGCAAGCCCCTCCCGCTCATGCTGTTCGAAGGCTTCAGGGCCCGCAGCCGCGGCCGGCTCGCGCCGCTGCTGGTGCTCGGCGTCATCAACGCGGTGCTGAGCGCCTGCGCGATGGGCATCGCACTG
>RPRK01000254.1 GCA_003818495.1 Burkholderiales bacterium | reverse complement strand
GTGGCAGCCTCGGTGCGCAGGCGCTCAACAGCGTGGTGCCCCAGGCGCTCGCGCTGCTGCCCGAGGCGCAGCGGCCGACGGTCGTCCACCAGAGCGGCCGCAACCATCTGGCCGCGCTGCAGGCCGCCTACCGCGAGGCCGGCGTGGCCGCCGAGGCGGTGGCGTTCATCGACGACATGGCGGCCGCGTACGCCGCCGCCGACCTCGTGGTGTGCCGGGCCGGCGCGATGACGGTCTCCGAGGTCGCAGCCGCCGGCGTCGCGAGCCTGATGGTGCCGTTCCCGCACGCGGTCGACGACCACCAGACCACCAACGCCGGCTTCCTGGTCGGGCGCGACGCCGCCCTCATGGTCCAGCAGTCCGAGCTCGACGCGTCGCGCCTGGCCGCGCTGATCGCCGGCCTCGATCGCCCCCGCCTGATGGGGATCGCGTGCCGCGCACGCGCCCTCGCCCGGCCGGACGCCGCCACGCAGGTCGCCGACGTCTGCGAGGCGATCGCGCGCAAGGGTTCCGAATGAAGCACAAGGTCAAGCGCATCCATTTCGTCGGCATCGGCGGCTCGGGCATGAGCGGCATCGCCGAGGTCCTGCTCAACCTCGGCTACCGGGTGAGCGGCTCGGACACCGCCGACAACGCCGCGACACGCCGGCTGGTCCAGCTCGGCGCGACGGTCAGCCGTGGCCACGAGGCGGCCAACGTGGCCACCGCCGACTGCATCGTCACCTCGACCGCGGTCCGCGGCGACAACCCCGAGGTGACCGCGGCCCGCGCCCGCCGGATCCCCGTGGTGCCGCGCGCGCTGATGCTCGCCGAGCTGATGAAGCTCAAGCAGGGCATCGCGATCGCGGGCACCCACGGCAAGACGACGACCACCAGCCTGGTCGCGTCGATCCTGGCCGCCGGAGGCCTGGACCCGACCTTCGTGATCGGCGGCCGTCTCAACAGCGCCGGCGCCAACGCGCGGCTGGGCGGCGGCGACTACATCGTCGTCGAGGCCGACGAGTCGGATGCGTCGTTCCTGAACCTCGTGCCGATGATCGCGGTGATCACGAACATCGACGCCGACCACATGGAGACCTACGGCCACGACTTCGCGCGCCTGCGTCAGGCCTTCGTGGAGTTCACCCAGCGCCTGCCGTTCTACGGCGCGGCGGTGCTCTGCGTCGACGACGTGCACGTGCGCGAGATCATGCCCTTCGTCTCCAAGCCGGTGATCACCTACGGCTTCTCGCCCGAGGCGCAGTTCCGGGCGGTCGACCCGCGTCCCGACGGCGGGCGGATGCACTTCACGCTCGCCCGCGTCAACGGCACGACGCGCCCGCCGCTCGAGGTGACGGTCAACCTGCCGGGCCTGCACAACGTGCAGAACGCGCTCGCCGCCATCGCGGTCGCCGACGAGCTCGGCGTGTCCGACGAGGCGATCGTGCAGGCGCTCGCCGACTTCCGCGGTGTCGGCCGCCGCTTCCAGCGCTGGGGCGACCTGCCGGTGCCGGCCTCGCAGGGCGGCGGCAGCTTCGCGCTCGTCGACGACTACGGTCACCACCCGGTCGAGATGGCCGCGACGATCGCGGCCGCCCGCGGTGCGTTCCCGGGGCGCCGGCTGATGCTCGCGTTCCAGCCGCACCGCTACACCCGCACCCGCGACCTGTTCGAGGACTTCGTCAAGGTGCTGTCGTCGGTCGACGGGCTGCTGCTGGCCGAGGTCTACGCGGCCGGCGAGTCGCCGATCGTGGCCGCCGACGGCCGCACGCTGGCACGCGCCGTGCGCGTCGCCGGCAAGGTCGAGCCGGTGTTCGTCGAGGACGTCGGCACGATGCCCGAAACCATCCTCGACGCCGTCCGCGACGGCGACGTCGTCGTCACGATGGGCGCGGGCTCGATCGGCGCCGTCGCGGCGCGCACCCAGGAGATCGCCAATGGCTGAGTTCGGAAAGGTCGCGGTGCTCACCGGCGGCCGCTCCGCCGAGCGCGAGGTGTCGCTGATGTCCGGCGCCGGCGTGCTCGCCGCGCTGCGCGCCCGCGGTGTCGACGCGCATGCCTTCGATCCGGCCGAGCGGCCGATGGACGACCTGGTCCGCGAGGGCTTCGCGCGCGTGTTCATCGCGCTGCACGGGCGCTTCGGCGAGGACGGCACGGTGCAGGGTGCGCTCGAGCTCCTCGGCATTCCGTACACCGGCTCCGGCGTGATGGCCTCGGCGATCGCGATGGACAAGGTCTACACCAAGCGGATCTGGACGACGCACGGGCTGCCGACCCCGGGCTTCGCGCTCGCGCGCTCGGGGGCCGACGTGCTCGAGGCGACCCGCCGGTACGGCCTGCCGCTGGCCGTCAAGCCCTCGCGCGAGGGCTCGACCATCGGCTTCACCAAGGTCGTCTCCGAGGACCAGTGCACCGCGGCCTACGAGATCGCCCGCCGCCACGACGACGACGTGCTCTGCGAGCAGTTCGTCGACGGGCGCGAGCTGACCATCGCGGTGATCGGCACCGGCGCCGCCGCGCGGGCGCTCCCGGTGATCGAGATCGTCGCGCCCGCCGGCAACTACGACTACCAGAACAAGTACTTCCGGGACGACACCCGTTACGACTGCCCGGCGGACCTGCCCGAGGCGCTGTCCGAGCGGATCCGCGACATCGCGCTGCGCTCGTTCCACGCGCTCGGATGCGAAGGCTGGGCGCGGGCCGACGTGATGCTTCGGCGGGCCGACGACGAGCCGTTCCTGCTCGAGATCAACACCTCGCCGGGCATGACCGGACATTCGCTGGTGCCGATGGCCGCGAAGGCCGAGGGCATCTCCTACGAGGACCTGTGCGTGCGCATTCTCGAGACCGCGCGCCTGAAGGCCGGAGGAACCGCGGCGTGAATCCCTGGCACGACGTCCGTCTGCTGAACGCCACCGCCAACGGCCTGATGGCCCTGGCGGGCGTGGCGCTCGCGATGGCGGTCGTCGCCTGGGCGATCCAGCGCCCCGGTTTCGCGCTGCAGGCGGTGGTGGTCGAGGCGTCGACGCCCGCCGAGCCGCTCGCTCACGTGAACCGTGCGCTGCTCAGGTCCGCGGGTGCGTCGCGCCTGAAGGGCAACTTCTTCACGGTGGATCTGGGCGCCGTGCGCGAATCGTTCGAGCAGGTTCCGTGGGTGCGCCGCGCGCAGGTGCGGCGCATCTGGCCGAACACGCTGCGGGTGGCGATCGAAGAGCACGAGGCGATCGCGATCTGGCACGACGGGCGCCTGGTGAACCGCCAGGGCGAGCTGTTCGCCGCCAACGTCGCCGAGGCCGAGGCCGACGGCGCGCTGCTCGAGTTCTCGGGGCCGCCCGGCAGCGAGGGCGAGGTCACGAAGCGCTGGCAGGCGCTGCGCGAGCAGCTCGCGCCGCTCGCGGTCGCCCCCGAGTCGGTGACGCTGTCCTCGCGCTGGGCGTGGTCGGCCCGGCTCGACAACGGCACGGTGCTGCTGCTCGGTCGCGAGCAGGGCATGCCGATCGCCGATCGCGTGGCGCGCTGGGTCGCCGCGGCACCGACGGTGCAGACCCGGCTGAACCGCGAGATCGCGTCGGTCGACCTGCGCTACCCGAACGGATTCGCGATGCGCGCCCCCGGCGCGCTCGACAAGGCGCCCGCCGACCGCGGCGGCGCTCGTGCGACGGCGAAGCCTGCGTCGCCCAGCAGGCCGGCTCCCCCGCAGGACCGGTCCACACCTTCGAAGCGTTCGCAATGACACGAGACAGCAAGGACCTCATCGTCGGCCTCGACATCGGCACCTCCAAGGTGGTCGCCGTCGTCGCCGAGATGCACCCGGACGGACGCTACGAGATCGTGGGCCTCGGCCAGCACGAGTCGAAGGGTCTCAAGAAGGGTGTCGTGGTCAACATCGAGACCACGGTGGCCTCGATCCAGCGCGCGCTCGAGGAAGCCGAGCTGATGGCCGACTGCAAGATCCGGACGGTCTACACCGGCATCGCGGGCAGCCACATCCGCAGCTTCAATTCGATCGGGATGGTGGCGATCAAGGACAAGGAGGTCACCGATGCCGACGTGGCTCGGGTGATCGAGACCGCCAAGGCGGTGAACATCCCGACCGACCAGCAGATCCTCCACGTGCTGCCGCAGGAGTTCATCATCGACGGCCAGGAGGACATCCGCGAGCCGATCGGCATGAGCGGCGTGCGCCTCGACGTCAAGGTCCACATCGTGACCGGCGCGGTGTCGGCCGCGCAGAACATCATCAAGTGCGTGCGCCGCTGCGGTCTCGAGGTGCAGGACCTGATCCTGCAGCCGCTCGCCTCGAGCACCGCGGTGCTCACGCAGGACGAGAAGGAGCTCGGCGTGGCGCTCGTCGACATCGGCGGCGGCACCACCGACATCGCGATCTTCACCGGCGGCTCGATCCGTCACACGGCCGTCATCCCGATCGCCGGCGACCAGATCACCAACGACGTCGCGATGGCGCTGCGCACGCCCACGCCCGATGCCGAGGAGATCAAGCTCCGCCACGGCATCGCCAAGCAGGTGCTGGCCAATCCGGCCGACAAGATCGAGGTGCCGGGCATCGGCGACCGCGGGCCGCGCTCGCTGTCGCGCCAGGCGCTCGCCGCGGTGATCGAGCCCCGCGTCGAGGAACTGTTCTCGCTGGTCCAGCAGGTGATCCGCGAGTCGGGGTACGAGGAGCTGCTCTCTTCGGGCGTGGTCATCACCGGGGGCACCAGCATGCTGCCCGGCATGGCCGAGCTCGGCGAGGACATCTTCCTGAAACCGGTGCGCATCGGCGTGCCGGAGTACGCGGGCGGACTGGCCGACGTGGTCAGGACGCCCAGGTTCGCGACGGCGCTGGGGCTCCTCGAGGAGGCCCGGATGCAGCGCCTGCGCGGTCGCAAGGTCGCGGAGCAGTCGGGCTCGTTCAAGGAGACCCTGCGCCGCATGAAGGAGTGGTTCCTGGGGAACTTCTGATCCCCGCGGATCCGAGTCGAGGTTCGAGAGTCGTCAGTCGCAGTCGTCAAACAGTCCGTCATACACGCGCAGCAGCAACAACTCGTTGGAGGCCCAATAGATGTCCAATTTCGAAATGATCGAGTCCGAGTCCGACGGCGCCGTCATCAAGGTCGTCGGTGTCGGGGGTGCGGGCGGCAACGCCGTCAACCACATGATCAACCGCGGCGTACAGGGCGTGGAGTTCATCGCCGTGAACACCGATCGCCAGGCGCTCAAGCGCTCGTTGGCCCCGGCCATCATCCAGCTCGGCGACGCCGGCCTCGGTGCGGGCGCCAACCCCTCCGCCGGCCGTTCGGCCTGCGAGGCGGAGCGCGAGCAGGTCAAGGCGGCGCTCGCCGGCGCCAACATGGTCTTCATCACCGCCGGCATGGGCAAGGGCACCGGCACCGGCGCCTCGCCCGTCGTGGCCGCGGTGGCCAAGGAGATGGGCATCCTCACGGTCGGCGTCGTCACCAAGCCGTTCGACTTCGAGGGCAACCGCAAGATGCGGATCGCCGACGACGGCATCGAGCAGCTCGTCGAGCACGTCGACTCGCTGATCGTCGTGCTGAACCAGAAGCTGTTCGACGTGATGGACGAGGACGCCAGCCTCGAGGACGCGTTCCGCCGCGCCGACGACGTGCTGCACAACGCGGTCGCCGGCATCGCCGAGATCATCAACGTCCCCGGCCTGGTGAACGTCGACTTCGCCGACGTGCAGACGATCATGGGCGAGCAGGGCAAGGCGATGATGGGCATCGGCGAGGCCTCGGGCCTGGACCGCGCCCGCCTCGCCGCCGAGCAGGCCGTCGCCTCGCCGCTGCTCGACGGCGTCGACCTGCAGGGCGCGCGCGGCGTGATCGTCAACATCACCTCGTCGCGCTCGCTCAAGCTGCGCGAGACGAACGAGGTGATCAACACGATCAAGCAGTTCTGCGCCGACGACGCGACCATCATCCACGGCACGGTCTACGACGAGGCGATGACCGACGCGCTGCGCGTGACAGTCGTGGCCACCGGCATCGGCAAGACGGCCCGCAAGCCGCAGCTGGTGCCGCAGAGCTACCGCGCGACCGGCACGCACGACTCGATGTCGCACCACGAGCAGCCGTCGTCGTACCAGCAGCTCGACACGCCGGCGGTGTGGCGCAACGCGCGCGGCAGCGCGTCGGCCCAGGTCGCGGCGCTCGAGGAGAAGGGCGTCGACCGCCTCGACATCCCGGCGTTCCTGCGTAAGCAGGCGGATTGAACGGTGGGCGGCTCCGCCGT
>RPRK01000253.1 GCA_003818495.1 Burkholderiales bacterium | reverse complement strand
GCTCGCGAACACGAAGCCGCGGTAGCTGTCGACGCGCGCGGCGGCCTTCATGCTGCAGTCGGGGTTGTCGGTGGTCAGGCGCGTGCCCTCGTAGCCCTTCATCAGCGGGATCGCGCGCACGCGGCCGTCGAGGTGGAAGGTCCAGGCGTGGTACGAGCAGACGAACGCCTTGCCGGTGTTGCCCTTCTGGTTGCCGCAGAGTTCCACGCCGCGGTGCGGGCAGCGGTTGTAGAGCACGCGCACCGAGCCGTCCTGGTCGCGGACCATCACCATCGGCTGGCGGCCGATCTGCAGGGTCCAGTAGTCGCCGGCGTTCGGCACCTGCGACGCGTGGCCGCAGTACACCCAGGTCTTCTCCCAGATGTGCTCCATCTCGAGATCGAAGATCGCGGGGTCGGTGTAGACGCTGCGGTGGACTCGGTCGGGCTCGACGAGTTCGTTCAGGTTCATGGCGGTGTCTCCGTGCGGGGCCCGCATCGGCGGCTCGGCCGGGCGGGAACGGGTCGATCTTAACGAGCGGTCAAGTCCCGGGTGCATGAGTCGTCTTGCCGTTTCCATCACTTCAGGTTATGTATCGGCGATGCGACCCGACATCGATCCCCGCCGCATCGCGCAGCTCGCCGTCGCCGTGCGCTGCGGCAGCCTGACCGCCGCCGCCGTCGAGCTCGGCCTGACCCAGCCTGCGCTGTCCAAGTCGATCCGCGAGCTCGAGCGCGCGCTCGGCGTGCGCGTGCTCGAGCGCGGCCGCTTCGGCGTGGCGCCGACCGAGGCCGGCGATGCGCTGGTGGCGCGCCACCGCGCGATCGAGGCCGAGCTGCGCGGCGCCGCCGACGAGATCGACGCGATCCGCGGCGCGCACCGCGGACGCGTGGTGGTCGGCTGCGGGCCCTCGGAGGCGACGCGGCTGCTGCCGATGGCGCTGGAGGCGCTGCACGCGAGCGACCCCGGGCTGCGCGTGACGGTGCTCTACGGGCTGAACGAGGCGCTGATGCCGATGGTGCGCCGGGGCGAGGTGGACCTGGCGCTGTCGTCGGTGCCACGCACCGCCTCCGACCCCGAGCTGCAGCACGAGACGCTGCACACCGACACCGCCGTGGTGGTCGCGCACGCCGACCATCCGCTCGCCGCGCGCCGCAGCGTCAAGCCCGCCGAGCTCGCCGGCCAGCGCTGGGTGCTGGCGCGCCGCCACGAGCTCGAGCGCCGCGCGCTCGACGACCTGTTCCTGCAGGCGGGGCTGACGCCGATCGACGCGGAAGTGGAGACGACCTCCGCGGGCCTGATGAAGGCGATCGTGCTGCAGGGCCGGCACCTGAGCTTCCTGCCGCGCGAGCTCATCCACTGGGAGGAACGCGCCGGCCTGCTGCGGCCGGTGGCGGTGGCGGCGCCGCAGTGGTCGCGTGCGGTGGGGATCACGCGGCGGCGGCGCGGGCGGGCGTCTCCGGCGGCCGCGGCCCTCGCCGCGGCACTGCGCTCGACCGCGTCGCGCCCGTCACCCGGGCGCGGCGGCGCTTGAGCCGCGCAGGCCCGTCACTCCAGGAAGCCGAACCGCTTGGGCAGATACAGCACCACTTCCGGAAAGATCATGCAGAGCGCGAGTGCGCAGAGCTGAACCAGCACGAACGGCGTGATGCCCTTGTAGATGTCGACCATCGTCACCGAAGGCGGCACCGTGCCCTTCATGTAGAAGAGCGCGAATCCGAACGGGGGCGTGAGGAACGCGGTCTGCATGTTGACGGCCATCAGGATCGCGAACCAGGCGAGGATGACTTCCTTGCCCTGGAGGAAGGTGCCGAAATCGAGCTTCGCGATGATCGGAGCGAAGATCGGCAGCACGATCAGGCAGATCTCGATCCAGTCGAAGAAGAAGCCCATGAAGAAGGTGAGGGCCATCACGAACATCATGACCTCCCAGCCGGTCGTGAGCCCCATCGCCTTCAGCAGTTCCGACACCACGTCGTCGCCGCCCAGCGCGCGGAACACGTACGAGAACAGCGTCGCGCCGAACACGATGAAGAACACCATCGCGTTGGTGAGCGCCGACGAGGACATCACCTCGCGCAGGGTCGTCATGTTCAGCCGACCGTTCGCGAGCGCGAGCAGGAGCGCACCCAGCGCGCCGACCCCCGACGCCTCGGTCGGGGTCGCCCAGCCGGCGAAGATCGAGCCGAGCACCAGCGTGATCAGCGCGGCGGGGGGCAGGAACCCCTTGAGCACCATCGACAGGGTCAGGCGTTCGTCGGAGTCGCCGAGCGCACCGACCAGGCGCGGCGCGATCGAGGGCTTCAGGATGCAGGCGACGATGATGTACACCACGTAGAGCGCACTCATCAGCAGGCCGGGCAGGATCGCCCCGGTGAACAGCGTGCCCACCGGGATGCCCATCAGGTCGCCCATGATCACCAGCATGATGCTCGGCGGGATCAGGATGCCGAGCGTGCCGGCCGAGGCGATCGTGCCGACCGAGATCGACTTGTCGTAGCCGGTGGACAGCATCACCGGCAGCGCGATCAGCGTCAGCATCACTACCGAGGCGCCGACGATGCCGGTGGTCGCCGCCATGATCGTGCCGAGCAGCGTGACCGCGATCGCGAGTCCGCCGGGCACCCGCCGCAGCATCAGCTGCAGGATGCGCAGCAGGACCTCGGCCACGCCGCTGCGCTCGAGCATCGTCCCCATGAAGACGAACATCGGGATCGCGACCAGCACCTGGTTCTGCACCGCCGTCCCGTAGATCCGAGGCAGCAGATTCGCGAACTGGGTCATGCTGTAGACATCGAAGACGATGCCCAGCAGCCCGAAGAAGATGCCGATCGCGCCCAGCAGGAACGCGACCGGGTAGCCCAGGAACATGATGAAGATCAGGGCGAAGAACATGACCACCGCGAGGTGGTCGATCAGCCAGTCGATCATCGGGGTCTCCTCAGCCCTTGCGCGCGAACGGGACGTAGGCGCGGGCCTGCTGCTCGGGCGTGCCGAACAGCGCGACCAGGCAGCGCGCGACCACCGAGGCGACCGCTGCGGCCACCGTGATGAAGGCCAGGTACAGAAAGAACTTCGGGATCCATCGGTACGGCAGGCCGGTCGGCGAGTCGGACGACTCGCCTTGCAGGAACGAGGTCATGAAGAAGTCGTGCGCATGCGGGATCGCGATCCACAGGTAGGGCAATGCGAAGACGATGCAGCACGACAGCTCGAGCCAGAGCTTGCTCCGGGGCGAGAGGCCGCTGGTGAAGACGTCGATCCGCACATGCGCATTGCGGATGTACGCGTAGCCGATCCAGGTGCAGAACAGCACGGCGTGCAGGTGCCACTCGAGTTCCTGCAGGCGGGTCGAGCCCATGCCGGGCAGCTGGAATCCGGCCTTGCGTGTGATGACGTCGAAGGCGATCACCACGATGCAGGCGATGAACGCCCAGGCACCGGCATCGGCGATACGCCGCAGGACCCCTTCGACGAGGTCCGAGAACTTGAGGAGCGGGGTCATGTGGGGAGGCCCGAAGCGGTCGGTCGCGGGAGCGGAGGCGAGAGCGGCAGACGGCCGCCCGGCGCGCACCGGGCGGCACGGGAGCCTTCAGCGGCTCCCGTCGAGACTCACTTCAGGTAGCCGAGGTCCTTCCAGATCTTGTAGTTGTTCCGGAAGTTGGTGTACGACTCGTAGCCCTTCTTGAAGTCGGGGCTCTTGGCGGCCTGCTCGGCCGCGACCTCGCCCCAGGCCTTCTCGAAGGCGGCGAGCATCGGCTGCGGCCACCGATGCAGCGTGACGCCCTTGTTCTTCTGCAGGTCCTGCAGCACGGAGAACTGCGCGGCCTCGCCATCGGCGAACATCTGCAGCATGTTGGCGTCGCACGCGGTCTGGATGATCGAACGCTGCGTCGGGCTGAACTCGGCCCACTTCTTCTTCGAGATGATCAGCTCGTTGAGCGTCGACTGCTGGTGCCAGCCGGGGAAGTAGTAGTGCTTGGCGACCTGGTGGAAGCCGAGCGTCGCATCCATGACCGGCATCGAGAATTCGGTCGCGTCGATCGTGCCGAGCTGCAGCGCCTGGAAGATCTCGCCCGCCTGCAGGAGCTGCGTGGACACGCCGAACTTCTGCATCACGTTCGCGCCCAGGCCGAGGAAGCGCATCTTCAGGCCCTTCAGGTCGTCGACCGACTTGATCTCCTTGCGGAACCAGCCCGACGCCTCGGGCGAGATCAGCCCGCAGGGGATCACCTCGACGTTGTACTTCGCGTGGAGCTCCTTCATGAGCGCCTCGCCGCCGCCGTGCTTGAGCCAGGCGATGTACTCGCCGCCCTCGGGCCCGAACGGGACCGCGCCGTACAGCGCGAACGCGATGTCCTTGCCGGTCCAGAACGCCGACACGGTGAACGCCATGTCGAGCGAGCCGTTTCCGACCGCATCGAGATACTGATTGGCGGGGACGAGCGCGCCGGGCTCGAAGCCCTTCACGTCGATCGAACCCCCGGAGGCCGTGCGGATCGCCTCGACCAGCCGGGTCTGCGCCGGGCCGAGCAGACCGGTGTTGCTCGGGAACGCCCACCCCATCTGGGCGCGGACCTTCTTCTCCTGGGCCGTTGCAAGCGAACTCGACACGC
Organism: Burkholderiales bacterium; assembly: GCA_003818495.1. Lineage (GTDB taxonomy): Bacteria > Pseudomonadota > Gammaproteobacteria > Burkholderiales > Burkholderiaceae_E > UBA4615. The sequence goes on along the minus strand of RPRK01000253.1, from coordinate 1,707 downwards.
CAAGGGTGAATGCGCACGCGATCGCGGCTGCGCGGAACAGTCGTTGCATGAGTCGTCTCCTCAGTCCAATCTTGTTCCGGCCTGCCGATCGGGCAGGCCGGCGGCCCGCTTCTTCGAGCCTGCCGACCTGCGAAGCTAGCACGACCCGCAGCGCAGCGGCAATCCTTTCGAAAATGATCCCTTGCTTGCTTCGCCCTCCGACGCGCAGGCGCACGATCCGGCTTCGGACGGACAACGCACCCGAGGCTCGGACATGAAACGGCTCGAAGGCAGGACCGCGATCATCACCGGCGGAGCGGGAGGCATCGGATCGGCCGCCGCACGACTGTTCTGCGAACACGGCGCGCGGGTGGCGCTGGTCGACCTTCCGGCGTCGCCGCTCGCCGAAGTCGCGGCGGCGCTCCGCGCCGCGGTGCCGCAGGCCGAGATCCTGGAAATCGCCTGCGACCTCGCGGACGAGATCGCGTCGACGCAGGTGGTCGAGGCGACGCTCGCCCGATTCGGCGCGCTCGACGTGCTGGTGAACAACGCGGGCGTCAGGGTCTACGGTCCGCTCGGCGACGCGGGGGCGGACACCTGGCACACGATCCTGTCGATCAACCTGCTCGCCTATGCGTTCCTCGCGCGCGAGGCCCTGCCCGCGCTGCGGCGCAGCGGGCACGGCTCGATCGTCAACGTCGCGTCGACGCACGCGGTCAACCCGCGCACGGGCATGGGTCAGTACGACGCCGCGAAGGCCGGCGTGCTGTCCATGACACGAACGCTGGCCTTCGAGGAGGCCGCGCACGGGGTCCGGGTCAATGCCGTCTGTCCGGGCCTCACGCTCACGCCCTTCCACGTCCGACGCGCGCAGCAGGCGGGGCGGACCGAGCAGGACCTGCGCGACGAGCGGGTCGACCACAACCTGCAGCGACGCTGGGCGGATGCACGCGAAGTGGCCTGGCCGATCCTCTGGCTGGCCGGCGACGAGGCCTCGTTCGTCACGGCGTCCACGCTGATGGTCGACGGCGGTACCCGGACATGAGTCGGGCCACCGGACCGACGATCCACGGCCGCTGGATCGACGAACCGGGCGCGGTGACGCTGGTCGACGCGCACCATCACCTGTGGGACCTCGATCGCAACACCTATCCCTGGCTGACCGGTCGGCCCGATCCCGACTTCTTCCTCGGCGACTACGGCGCGCTGCGACGCAACTATCTGCCCGACGACTACCGACGCGACGCGGCGCGCCACAACGTCCTCGCGACCGTGCACTGCGAGGCGGAATGGGCCCGCGAGGACCAGGTCGGCGAGACCGACTGGCTGACCGGAGTGCATGCGGCGCAGGGCATGCCGGCGGCCATCGTCGCGCATGCCTGGTTCCACACCGACGACAGCGCCGAGGTGCTCGCACGGCAGGCGAGCCGCCCGCTGGTCCGGGGCATCCGGTCGAAGCCGGTGACCGCCCGATCGCCCGATTCGATGACCCCCGGTGCACCGGGCACGATGCAGGATCCGCGGTGGCTGGAGGGGTTCTCGCTGCTCGAGCGGCACAGCCTGTCCTGGGACCTGCGGGTGCCCTTCTGGCACCTCGAGGAGGCCGCGGAGGTCGCCGCGACCTGCCCTCGGACGCCCATCGTGCTCAACCACACCGGGTTTCCGTGGGACCGCAGCGAGTCGGGTCTCGCCGCGTGGCGTCGCGCGATGGACGTGATCGCGCGGCAG
>RPRK01000252.1 GCA_003818495.1 Burkholderiales bacterium | reverse complement strand
GCCGCCCGCGAACCGCAGCGCGCCGTCGACCGCCTGCCCGTCGATCCGGTTCATCGTGCCGATGAAGTCGGCGACGAACGCGTCGGCCGGCTCGTTGTAGATCTGCTGGGGCGTGCCGACCTGCGCGATCCGGCCTTCGGCCATCACCGCGATGCGGTCGCCGAGCGCCATCGCCTCGGCCTGGTCGTGGGTCACGTAGACGGTGGTGATGCCCAGCGAGCGCAGCAGCCGGTCGATCTCCAGGCGCAGCGACTCCCGAAGCCGGGCATCGAGCGCGGTGAGCGGCTCGTCGAGCAGCAGCACGCGCGGTCTCGGCGCGATGGCGCGGGCGAGCGCCACGCGCTGGCGCTGTCCGCCCGAGAGCTGGTCGATGCGCCGCGCCGCGAGCGCTTCGAGCTGCGTCATCGCCAGCATCTCGCGCACCCGCGCGTCGCGCTCGCCCGCCGGCAGGCCGCGCACCCGCAGGCCGTAGGCGACATTGCCCTCGACCGTCATGTTCGGGAACAGCGCGTAGCTCTGGAACACCATGCCGACGTTGCGGCGCTCGATCGGCAGGCGGGTGACGTCGGCGTCGCCGAACAGCACGCGGCCGCCCTCGTCCGGCGCCTCGAGGCCGGCGACGATCCGCAGCGTCGTGGTCTTGCCGCAGCCCGAGGGACCGAGCAGCACGACGGTCTCGCCGGCGGCGATCTCCAGGTCGACCGGATGCAGCGCGCGCGTGCCGTCGGCGAAGGTCTTCGCGCAGCCCCGCAGCACGATCGGGATGCCGCTCATGTCGCCGTACCCGGTCGCGCCGCGGTCCGGCCGCGCGGGCGCGACGCCCACTGCAGCGCCACGAGCAGCGGCACGATGATCACGAAGAACACCAGCGTGTACGCCGAGCCCACCTCGATGCGCAGCGACGCGTACGCGTCGGCCAGGCCGACGGGCAGGGTCGGCGTGAGCGGGGTGTGCAGCAGCAGCGTCATGTTGAACTCGCCCAGCGACAGCGTGACGACCATCAGCGAGCCCGCGACGATGCCGGAGCGGCAGCACGGCAGCACGATGCCGAAGAAGCGCTGCCCGAAGCTCGCGCCCAGGCTGCGTGCGCCCTCCTCGAGCGTGGCGAGGTCGATCGAGCTCATCACGGCGAGCACGCTGCGCACCATGAACGGCAGGGTGAAGAGCACGTGCCCGATCAGGATGAAGGCCTCGCTCGTCCGGAGCCCGCCGACCCCGCCGAAGGTGACGATCAGGGCGAGCGCGGTGGCCAGCCCCGGCACGGCGATCGGCATCACCATCAGCTCCTCGATCGCGCGGGTCAGTGCGTTCGATCGTCGGGCGAGCACGTAGGCGGCCGGCACGCCCAGCAGCAGCGTGCAGACCAGGCAGGCGAGCGCGATCCGGATCGAGCGGAAGACGGTGTGCCGGTAGTCGGTCCAGACCTTGACGACCCAGTCGAGCGTCAGGCCGCCGCGCCAGCCCTCGAAGTAGTTGCGGGTCACGCCCGCCAGCATCGACAGCGCGACCGGCAGCACGAGGAAGGTGCAGACCGCGAGCGTGAAGGCGAGCAGCGCCCAGAAGACCGGTGTGCGGGCGCGCATCGCTCAGCCCGCCGCCGCGACCGAGGTGCCCGCTACCGAGCGCGCCAGCGCCAGTGCGGCCCAGGTGATCGCGCCGAGCACGAAGGACAGGGCCGCGGCCATCGCCACGTTGGCCTGCAGCGTGAACTCGGTGTAGACGACCATCGGCAGCACGTTGATCTTCGTGGCCAGCGTGAAGGCCGTGCCGAACGCACCCATCGCGGTGGCGAAGCAGATCGCCCCGGCCGCGAACAGCGCGGGCCGCAGCGCGGGCACCAGCACGTCGCGCACGATGCGCAGCGGCCCCGCGCCGAGCGAGCGGGCCGCCTCCTCGATCCGCGGGTCGAGCTTCTCGGCCGCGGCCATCACGGTGAGGATCGTGCGCGGGATGGAGAAGTACAGGTAGCCGACGAACAGTCCGGTCATCGAATAGGCGAACACCCACCGCTCGCCGAACAGCGCGTCGGTGAGCTCGGGCACCAGGCCCTGCCGTCCGCCCAGCATGATCACCATGAAGCCGATCACGACGCCGGGGAAGGCCAGCGGGAGCGTGAGCATCGCCACCAGCAGCTCGCGGCCGGGGAAGCGGTTGCGGACCAGGAAGACGCCGCTGATCCCGGACACGACGAGGGTCGCGACGGTGGTCGCCGCCGACAGCAGCACGGTGGCGACGAGACTCGACAGGTAGCGCGGCTCGACCAGCACCGCCGCGTACGCCGACCAGCCGCGCGGGCCGCTGCCGCCGATCAGTGCCAGGCGCGCGAGCGGCACGAGGAAGAACGCGATGAAGACCACCGCGGCCGGCAGCAGCAGGGCGACGAGCAGGACCCGCTCGTCGCCGAGAGCCCGACGTTCCCGCGCGCTCAGCCCACGTCCTTCTGGTAGCGCTCGCCGATCGTCTTCGCCGCCGCCGACAGCTTGAACACGTCGAGCGGCTTCGCGCGGGCGTACTCCGCGTCGGGGAGGAAGCGCGCGCGGACCTCGGCGCTCATCGCGGCCGGGAACACCGGCCGCAGGAACGCGTTGGCCCAGTGCCGCTGGCCCTCGTCGCTCATCACGAAGTCGAGGACGCGGCGGCCCTGCTCGGGGTTCGGGCCACGGGCGACCAGCCCCATCACGTAGGGCAGCTGCTGCGTGCCTTCCTGCGGGATCACGAAGCTCACCGGCGCCTTGTCGGTGTATTTCGCGCGGTAGGCGTTGAAGTCGTAGTCGAGCAGGATCGGGATCTCCCCCGACAGCACGCGTGCGTAGGCGGTCTGGGTCGGCACGATCGGCTGGTTGGACTGGAGCTGCTTGAAGAACGCGATGCCCGGGTCGAGCTGGTCGTAGGTGCCGCCGAGCGCGAGGTTCACCGCGATCACGCCGACCTGTCCGACCGCCGCGCTGGCCGGATTCAGGTAGCCGACGAGGCCCTTGTACTCGGGCTTGAGCAGGTCCTTCCACGAGGCCGGGACTGGCTTGCCGCGCAGGGCCGCGGTGTTGACGAACAGGCCCAGGGTGCCCGAGTGGATCGTCGTCCAGTAGCCCTCGGGATCCTTCATGCCCGCGGGCACGTCGTTCCAGCGCGCGGGCTTGTACGGAGCGAGGACCTCGGCGGCGCGCGCCTGCGGTCCGACCTGCCCGCCGAGATAGGTCACGTCGGCGACTGGCTTCGCCTTCTCCGCGATCAGCGCGGCGAGGGCCTGGCCCGAGTTCTTGTTGTCGGGCGGGACCATCACGCCGGTGCGCTGCCCGATCAGCTTGAGCATGCCGCCCCAGTCGGCCCACTCGGGCGGGCAGTTGTAGCAGATCGCCCGCTGCGACTGCGCGAACGCCAGACCGGGGGCGGCGGCGGCGGTGCCGAATGCGGCGGTGGCTTGAAGCAGGCGGCGACGGTTCATGGTGGCGTCCGCGCTCGGCGTCTCGTGGAGGAAGCGGCAGGCTAGACGGGACCGGTGACAGCGGGATGACACGACGCGTGGCGCCGCGGTGCGCCGCTTTCAGAACCGGCGGCTCGCACCGAACTGCAGGATCCGCGCGTCGAGTCTCGCCAGACCGGGGCTGCCTTCGCCGCCGACCCGCCACGAGCCCTGCTGCCGATACCATTCCGCGCGGAGGTCGACCGTCCACGCCTCGTCGATCCGCCATGCGACGCGCAGCCCGGCGGCGAGCGCGCCGAACGCCGACAGACGCTGGTCGGGGGACAGCAGGCGGCCCGGCGTCGCGGCGAAGCCCGGCGGGAACGGCGCGCCGAGCACCGGGTCGTAGACCGGGTCGTAGTAGAAGCGCGCGGCGCTCTGCGAATGCACGCGCGCGAGCGGCGCCACCGTCCAGCCGCCGCCGATCGGACGCACCCATTCGGCGCCGAGCGTGTGCGCCCGCACGCCCCAGTCGTCGCGGTGGTAGCGGTACTGCGTGCGCAGCGTGCTGCCGGCGAGCAGCGCCGGTCCGTCGTGCAGGTGGTGGTTCCAGCGCAGCAGCAGCGTCGCCTGATCGCGGCGGTCCGGTCGTCGATCGGGGTACTTGTACGGGTCGCTCAGCACGCCGTCGGCGCGGGCGACGCTCGCCTGGACCTGCACCACGTCGTGCGGCGACGTGATGCGGGTGAGGCCCGCGATCAGCTCGGTGGTGCGCCGGTCGCCGGCGACGGGCGACGGATCCGCGCCGTCGATCCGGTCGCGCGTGATCGCCGCGCCCGCGGACCATTCGGTGTTGCCGTCGTCCGAGCGCAGGCGCACGCCGGCCGAGACCGCACGCGATCGGAAATCCCGCTCGTCGGACACCGCGAGGCCGGCGCTCCAGGCCGTGCGCTCGAGGTGGCGGGTGAGGCGCACCTCGCCGGTGAGCCGCCGGTCGCGGAACGACGATGCACCGGACACCGCGCTGTGCCATCGCGGTGACGCGCCCGAGACAGCGTCGGCGCCACCGCTCGCGGCGATCGACCAGTCGGCGCCGAGCGGACCGGTGTACCAGACCGAGGGCGAGCTCACGCGGACGCGACGCAGGCCGGGCTGGCTGTCCTGGTACTCGAGGTGGCGCACGCCGACGGTGTGCGCGTCGGGCGCATCGAATGCCGCGGCCGGCGGCGCGATGCCGGGCAGCGCGAGCGCGGCGGCGAGCAGCGCGCAGCGCGGGTGCGGGCCGGTGGGTGGGTCGGGCGGTGCGACACGATTCGACTCGGGTGCGCTCAGTTGCATCCGCAGCCGCCCCCGCCGATGCGTCCGCTCCCGGACGCCGCTTCGCGGCTCGCGAACGCCTTGTCGGCGATGCGCGCATCCGCCGCGTCGTCCATCCGCATCTCGGGTCGCGCGAGCTCGCCCTTCTCCCAGGGCTGCACCGGTGCGGAGCTCGCGCATCCGGCGAGCAGGGCCGCCCCGCAGAGCGCGACGGCGGACAGGGCGGTGCTCATCGACGGGTCGCGCCGTCGGCGACACCCGCCGCGGCATCGAGCGCGCGTTCGATGCGCCGCTCGAGATCGGCCGTGTCGGTCGTCCGGAAGCCGTTGTGCACCGCGAGCACCCGGCCCTGCGGGTCGATCAGCACCGAGGTCGGCATCGCGCGGATCGCGTAGCGGCGCGCGAGGTCTCCCGACGGGTCGAGCGCGATCGCGAACGGCGGCGGGTCGCGGGCCACGAAGCGGCGCGCGTCCGCCGACCGCACGTCGACGTTCACCGCGAGCACCCGCAGGCCGCGCGCGCCGTGACGGCGCTGCAGCTCGGCCATCCAGGGAAACGACTGCCGACAGGGCGCGCACCACGAGGCCCAGAAGTCGAGCCAGACCACCTGCCCGCGCTCGGCCTCGAGGCTCACCGTTCCGCCGTCCAGTGCGGGCAGCGCGAAGGTGGGCGCCAGGTCGCCCGGCGCGACCGCATGAGCGCGGGCGGGCATCCAGAGCAGGGCCACGACCATGAGCGCCACTGCGCGGGCGGCCATCCGGCATCGCTGCCGGCGGGCGGTCGGGGCGATCCGGTCGTGCCGGTCACGCCGATGGGCTCCCCGTGCCAGCATGAGCGCTGCGTACGCCGCGAGTGCGGGCAGCATCGGATCGGCGGCGCCGGAGAGACCGGTCGCGCAGCCGCCGTAGCCGGCGTTGAACGGCGACACGATGGCGTCCTGGATCGCGGTGGGGTCGGCGGGCGCGGGCACTTCCGTCGCAGGCGGGGAGGCATCGATGTCGCCGCTCGGGGCGGTGGCGCCGTCCTGTGCCGGCGGCACGGGGCGGGCCGTGCGCTCGCGCGACACCTCGCCCAGGAACGCCGCGATGTCGACCGCGTCGCGTTCGCCGACGTGGGGCGCGAGGAAGGCCATCCCGGTCCGGGCAGAGCCGATGGCCCTCAGGATCAGTGCGGCGTTGTCGGCGCCGCGCAGCGCCCGGTACTGGTTCACCGCCGGATCGGGACCGTGGCAGGACCCGTCCTGACCGCAGCTCAGCGGCGCGTCGTTCGTCTGCGCCCACAACGCCCGGCCCCGGACGGGATCGGCCGGCTGGCCGAGCGCCGTGGCCGACACGAGCGAGAGCGAGGCGAGTGCGATCCGGGCGGGAAGGTTCGGCATGCGGCGGGACGGGTTGACGCCCGACCCTAGGCGCCGTGCATGACCGTTTCGTGTCGGCCCGGGACGGGCCGGTCCGCCGCGCTATCCGCCGCTCAGTCGCCCCGTCGCACAGGGGTCGCGGATGCGGATGCGGCCGATGCCGACGCCGACTCCGGCGCCCCCCGGCGACCTCGCGGCCGCGTACGGCGGGACGGTGACGCTGGGTGACGCCGACCTCGGC
>RPRK01000251.1 GCA_003818495.1 Burkholderiales bacterium | reverse complement strand
GCGAGTAGTAGTCGACCAGCGGCCGGGTCTGCGCCTGGTAGACCTCCAGCCGCTTCTTCACGGTCTCTTCCCGATCGTCGTCACGCAGGATCAGCGGTTCGCCTGTCAGGTCGTCCACACCCTCGACCTTCGGCGGGTTGAACCGCAGGTGGTAGCTGCGACCGCTCGCCGCATGCACGCGCCGGCCGCTCATGCGCTCGACGATGTCGCTGTCCGGCACGTCGATCTCGAGCACGAAGTCGAGCGCGACCTTCGCGTCCTTCATCGCATCGGCTTGCGGGATGGTCCGCGGAAAGCCGTCGAACAGGTAGCCGTTCGCGCAGTCGGGCTGCGCGAGCCGGTCCTTCACGAGTCCGATGATCAGGTCATCGGACACGAGCCCGCCCGAGTCCATCACCTTCTTCGCGGCGACGCCCAGCGGCGTGCCCGCCTTGACCGCGGCGCGCAGCATGTCGCCGGTCGAGATCTGCGGGATGCCGAACCGCTCCTTGATGAAGGCGGCCTGGGTGCCTTTGCCCGCGCCGGGCGGACCGAGGAGGATCAAGCGCATGGATGGTGTTCCCTGGGCGAGGTGGGGGGCGTGGGGTCGGGCGGCGCGGGGGTGCGGACGCGGGGTCCCGGACCATAACCGCAAAGCCGGCGAGGGGTCAATTCGACCTGTTCCGCCCGCGCGCGTCCGCGAATGCACGGCGCACGCGCTCGAGATCGGCGGGCGTGTCGACGCCCGCCGGCGGCGCCTCGTCGGTGCAGAGCACCGCGATCCGATGACCGTGCCACAGCGCACGGAGCTGCTCGAGCGCCTCGAGCGCCTCGAGCGGGGAGGGCTCGAGCGCACGGTAGGCGCGCAGGAACGACACCCGGTAGGCGTAGAGGCCGATGTGGCGCTGCACGGCGCCACGGGCCGCGAGCGCGGCCGGCAGCGTGTCGGGCAGCACGCGCGGGAAGCCGGCGAGCGCGTCGCGCGCGAACGGGATCGGAGCGCGCGAGAAGTACATCGCGCGGCCCGCTGCGTCGAGCACCACCTTCACGACGTTCGGCGACATCCAGTCCTCGGCGCTGGCGACCGGATGCGAGGCGGTGGCGATTGCGCAGTCGGGGCTCGAGCGCAGGAGCGTTGCCACCTGCGCCACCAGCGTCGGCGGGATCTGCGGCTCGTCGCCCTGCACGTTCACGACGATCTCGTCGTCGCCGAGGCCCAGAAGGTCCGCGGCCTCGGCGAGGCGGTCGGTACCGGTCGGATGGTCGGCGCGGGTCAGGATCGCCTGCACCCCCGCTTCGGCGACGGCCTGCTGCACGCGCACGGAGTCGGTGGCGACCGCGACCAGCCGGGCGCCCGAGGCGCGTGCCTGACGGGCGACGTGCAGCACCATCGGCTCGCCGTCGATGTCGGCCAGCGGCTTGTCCGGCAGGCGCGTCGAGGCCATGCGCGCCGGGATCAGCGCGACGAAGCCCGCGGCGCTCACGACTCCGCCGGCAGCGTGCGGGCCTGCTGCTCGAGCATCACCGGGATGCCTTCGCGGATCGGAAAGGCGAGCCGGTCGGCCTTGCAGATCAGCTCCTGGGCGGGCTTGTCGTACTTGAGCGGGCCCTTGCACAGCGGGCAGACCAGGATATCGAGAAGGCGGCTATCCACGCAGTCGATCCTCCAACCAGTCGACGAGCGCCGACTCCGGAACGGCCTCGACGCGAAGGGCGACGCACCGCGCGAGCAGCGCGGGGTCGAACGCCGCGCATTTTACGGCGTCCTTCTCGGTCATGACGATGAACCGCCCGGGCAGTCCGGCCAGCCAGGTCGCATCGATCGTTCCGTGGTCGGGCAGCGGATGCATGCGGGCGAGCAGGCCGAGCGAGGCGAGCGTGTCGAAGAAGCGCTGGGGTGCGCCGATGCCCGCCACCGCATCGAGGGTCGCGCCGGCCACGGTCGTCGCGAAGTCGGCCGGGGTCCAGCGCCGCACGCCGTCGAGCGCGATGAAGGCGGTCGGCACCACCTCGAAGCGGAACACGCGCGAGTGCACGATCGGCGATGCCGCGGTCCGGCCGTTGAGCACCACCGCATCGAGCAGCAGCGCTCCGCGCAGCGGTTCGCGCAGCGGCCCCGCCGGCAGACAGCGTCCGGTGCCCGCGCCGCGGGCGTCGAACACGGCGAGCTCGATGTCCCGGGGCAGCCCCACGTGCTGAAGCCCGTCGTCCGAGAGCACCACGTCGCAGTCGCCGCCCTCGAGCAGGCTGCGCAGCGCCGCGCCCCGGTCGCGGCCGATGACGACCGGCCGTCCGGTGCGCTGCGCGACCAGCAGCGGCTCGTCGCCGACGTCTGCCGCGTCGGCCGAGGGCGCGATGCGCCGCGGCGCTTCGTTCTCCGCCCGACCGCGGTAGCCGCGCGCGATCACGCCGGGGCGCCACCCCCGCGCCGCGAGCGCCTCGGCGAGCGCGATCAGCAGGGGGGTCTTGCCGGTGCCGCCGACCACCAGGTTGCCGACGACGACGACCTTGGGGCGACCCGGGGGCCGCTCCGCGGCCTTCGCCAGGGCGATCTGCCTGCGGCGGCTCGCCGCCACTGCGCCCACGAGCCCTCCGAGCGGGGCCAGGAGCAGGCCGGCGAGCGTGTCGAGGGCGCCGTGGGGGCCGAACCAGAGGCGGCGCAGACGGGCTTCCAGGCGGGCGGCCGGCCCGGACTTCGGGCGGTGCCCGGCGGGTGCGGCGGGGCCGCCGACCATCAGGGCTTGCGCGCCCCGCCGGTCTGGGTCGCGAAGCTGACCTTGCCCAGGCCGGCGAGTCGGGCCGCTTCGAGCACGTTGACCACCGACTGATGGCTCGCGCCCGCGTCGGCATAGACCACCAGCGTCGGTTCCTTGCGGCCGGTGGCGCTGCGGGCGAGCTGCTGGGCGAACGTCGCCGGGTCGCGCCAGGTGGCGGCGGCCCCGTCGATCGTGTAGCGGCCGTCGGCGCCCACGCCGATCGCGATCTCGACCGGACGCTCGACCAGCGACTCGACCGCAGCCGACGGCAGGTTCACCTGCAGCTCGCTGAACTTCGAGTAGGTGGTGGTCACGAGCAGGAAGATCAGCACCACCAGGAGCAGGTCGATCAACGGGATGAAGTTGATCTCCGGCTCCTCGCGTCGTTGCCCGCGCCTGAAGTTCATCGTGCTGCGGTCGGGGCGGGTTGGGGCGCCGCCGCGCTGCGGGCCGCGGCGAGCCGGCGCGGATCGAGCGTATCGACCAGCCGCAGACCCTGCTGCTCCATCTCGACGACGAAGCTGTCGACGCGGGTGCGGTACGCCCGGTACGCGATCAGCGCCGGGATCGCCACCACGAGTCCGAGGGCGGTGTTGTACAGCGCGACCGAGATCCCGTGCGCGAGCGCCTGCGGGTTGGTACCGGACGGCGCGCTCGCGCCGAAGATCTCGATCATGCCGACCACGGTGCCGAACAGGCCCAGCAGCGGCGTGACGGTCGCGATGGTGCCGAGCGCGCCGAGATAGCGCTCGAGGTCATGGGCGACCGCTCTGCCGGTCTCCTCCATCGCTTCCTTCATCATCTCCCGGCCATCGAGCGCGTGGCGCAGCCCGGAGGCGAACACCCGCCCGAGGGGGGAGCCCGCCTCGAGTTTCTGTACCATCTCCGGGGTCGCCTGACGGTTGCGGTGCAGGGTCAGCACCTCGTCGAGCAGGTGGTCGGGCAGGACCTTGCGGCGCTGCAGCGACAAGGCCCGTTCGATGATCAGCGCGACCGCGAGGAACGACGCGAGGATCAGGAACCATACGGGCCAGCCGGCCGCCTGGATGATCGAAAACAAAAGCACCTCCGGAAGGGGCCGAGACGCATGCCGGGCAGACGCGTCGCGGGCCCCGGATTGTCGGCGTTTTGTACACGCCGGAGCAAGTCGGGGTCTCCTCACCCCGACGGGCGACCCTTCCGAGGAAAATTCGTGGGTCGTGACCAACGATTGCCGAATCTATCCCCAGACCCTGTGGATAAGTCTGTGCATGACTGGCGCCGGTGCCGCTCAAACCCGCGCCATACCTGGGCCCGCAGGGTCTGCCGAAAAAACGCGCAGAGATGAATATCAATGAAATCAATCACTTGCAACGAAACCCTGGGCACTGCGGGGCATTAGGCGCGTCGATGACGGATTTGCTGCGTTTGTGGATAGGTTCCGCCCGGAGAGGCGCTTGAACGCGGGGTCCGAGGGCGCGGATCGAGCAACGGCGCGGGAAATCGTCTCGGTCGGCCAGCTTAACCGCGCCGTTGCAGGCCTCCTGGAGCGCAGCTTCCCCCTGGTGTGGGTGTCGGGCGAGATCTCGAACCTGACCCGCGCGGCGAGCGGTCACTGGTACTTCAGCCTCAAGGACGCGCAGGCCTCGGTCAGGTCGGTCATGTTCCGCGGCCGCAACCAGCACGTGCCGTTCGTGCCGGCCAACGGCGACCGGGTCGAGGTGCGGGCCCAGGTCAGCCTCTACGAGGCGCGCGGCGACTTCCAGCTCAACGTCGAGCAGATGCGCGAGGCCGGGGCGGGCGACCTCTTCCAGCAGTTCCTGCGGCTCAAGGCCAAGCTCGAGTCCGAGGGCCTGTTCGACGCCTCGCGCAAGCGGTCGCTGCCGCCGCAGCCCCGTTGCATCGGCATCGTGACCTCGCCGCAGGCCGCCGCGCTGCGTGACGTGCTGACCACCCTGGCGCGCCGGGCTCCGCAGGTGCCGGTGATCCTGTACCCGGCGTCCGTCCAGGGGGCGCAGGCGCCGGCGGAGCTGCGGCGCGCCCTCGCGGCGGCCGCCGCGCGGGCCGAGTGCGACGTGCTGCTCCTGGTGCGCGGCGGTGGCGCGATCGAGGACCTCTGGGCGTTCAACGACGAGGCGCTCGCCCGTGCGATCGCGGCCAGCCCCATTCCCGTCATCGCCGGGGTGGGTCACGAGACCGACTTCACGATCGCGGACTTCGTGGCGGACCTGCGCGCGCCGACGCCCACCGGCGCAGCCGTGCGGGCCGTCCCCGACCGTGCCGAGCTGCTCGGCGCCCTCGAGCGCGACCGGCGTCGCCTGGTCCTGGCCTGGCAGCGCCAGCTCGAGCAGCGCGAGCAGCGGCTCGATGTCGCGACCCGCCTGCTCAAGCCGCCGTCGCTGCTGCACGCGCAGCGTGTCGCGCGAGTCGAGCAGCTGGCGCGGCGACTCGCCGTCGCCGGCGAGCGCGCCGCCGGCGAGCGCACCGCGCGGCTCGCGGCCGCCTCCGCCGCGCTGCGCCCGCCCGAACTGGCGGTTCGCGCCGCCCGGCTCGATGCGGCCGCGCGGGCCCTGGCCACCGCGCTGCGCACCCGGGTCGACGGTGCGGCCAGCCGCCTCGCCCACGCCGGCGCCGCGCTCGACCTCGTCAGTCCGCGCGGCGTGCTCGCGCGCGGCTATGCGATCGTCACCGGGCCGGACGGCGCGATCGTGCGCAGCGGTGCCGCGCTCGCGCCCGGCGATGCGGTGTCGGTCGCGCTCGGGGAGGGCGGCTTCGACGCGCGCGTGAGCGCCGCCACCGGCGCCAAGCCCGCGTCCGACAAGGGGAAGGATTGAGCGCGATCGCGGCGCTGGCCTAGAATCGCGGGTTCCCGACCGGGGGACGGCGCGCGCCGGTCCCGCCGTGGCGACGATCCCACCCCAGACGAGGCACGAACATGGAACACACCCTTCCGCCGCTCCCCTACGCGACCGATGCGCTGCAGCCGCACATCTCGAAGGAGACGCTCGAGATCCACCACGGCAAGCACCACAACGCGTACGTGGTGAACCTGAACAACCTGATCAAGGGCACCGAGTTCGAGAACCTCGGCCTCGAGGACATCGTCCGCAAGTCGTCGGGCGGCGTGTTCAACAACGCGGCCCAGATCTGGAACCACACGTTCTACTGGAGCTCGCTCAAGCCCAACGGCGGCGGCGAGCCCACCGGTGCGCTGGCCGAGGCGATCACGAAGAAGTGGGGCTCGTTCGCCGCCTTCAAGGAAGCGTTCACCAAGTCGGCGATCGGCAACTTCGGCTCGAGCTGGACGTGGCTGGTCAAGAAGGCCGACGGCTCCCTCGACATCGTCAACACCAGCAACGCCGGGACGCCGATCACCGGCACCGACACGCCGCTGGTGACCTGCGACCTGTGGGAGCACGCCTACTACGTCGACTACCGCAACCGTCGCCCCGACTACCTGGGCGGCTGGTGGAACCTCGTGAACTGGGACTTCGCGGCCAAGAACTTCGCCTGAAGTCCGGTCGCCGCCCCGGCCTCGGGGCCGGCGCAGGCGTCCACGCCCCGCGCGTCGCCCAGGCGACAGCGGGGCGTTTTCATTCCGGCCGCCGGCAACGGGCCCGAGGCCGGGCGCTCAGTTC
>RPRK01000250.1 GCA_003818495.1 Burkholderiales bacterium | reverse complement strand
CTGCCAGCGCGGCGCGGCCAGCGTGTAGAACCAGGCGAGCGGATAGCCGATCGCGAGCGTGAGCAGCGTGACCTTCAGGCCCAGCCACAGCGTGTTGCCGAGCACGGCGAGGTTGAACGCGTCACCCAGGAACTTGCGGTACTGGGACAGGCCGAAGGTCGTGAGCGCCGGGTCGTCGTGGACGCTGACGTAGGCGAGCAGCGCGAGGGGCATCACGACGAAGACCGCGAAGAACAGCGCCAGCGGCAGGGCCAGCGGCATCGGGCCGGTCGCGGCGGAGCGCGCGGGCGCCGGTGCGGCGGAGCGGGCGGCGGGGCCGGGGGAGGCGGCTGCAGCGCTCATCCGCGGCTCACTGCGCGAAGACGGCCGCCGGCGAGCCGGGCCGCAGCGCGACACCGACCCGCTCGCCGGGCACCAGCCGCGCGCCGTCCGAGGTGCGCGGCCGGACGAGCTTGATCGGCCGGCCGTCGTCGAGCGCGAGCTCGTAGACCAGCGAGGGCCCGAGCGGCAGCACCATCCCGACGGTCGCGGGCAGCGCCTGCGGGCCCGGTTCGACGATCACCAGGTGCTCGGGCCGCGCAACCAGCACCGCCGCGCCCTCGCGGGTGCACGGCGCGGGCCGGGACAGGACCAGGCGCCCGCCGCCCTCCGCCTCGAGCGCCCAGCCCTCGCCCTCGCGGCGCAGGCGCCCCGGCAGCAGGTTCGCCGTGCCGACGAAGGTGGCCACGAACAGGGTCGACGGCGCGTCGTAGACGGTCTCGGGCGTGTCGAACTGCTCGACCCGACCGGCGTTCATCACCGCGATCCGGTCGGCCATCGACATCGCCTCCTCCTGGTCGTGGGTCACCAGCACGGTGGTGACCCCGAGCTCGCGCTGGATGCGCCGGATCTCGATCTGCATGTCGAGCCGCAGGTTCTTGTCCAGCGCCGCGAAGGGCTCGTCGAGCAGCAGCACCCGCGGGCGCACGGCCAGGGTCCGGGCGAGCGCGACCCGCTGCTGCTGCCCGCCCGACAGCTCGCGCGGCCAGCGGCCCCGGAAGTCGGACATCCGGACCATGGCGAGCATGTCGGCGACGGTCCGGGCGGCTTCGGCCGCCGGCACGCCGCGGGCGCGCAACCCGTAGCCGACATTGGCCTCGACCGTCATGTGCGGGAACAGCGCGTAGCTCTGGAACACGATGCCGGCACCGCGCTCGTTCGGCGGCAGCGCATCGACGACGTCGTCGCCGATGTGCACCGCGCCCTCGGACTGGCGCAGCAGCCCGGCGACGATCCGCAGCAGCGTCGACTTGCCGCAGCCGCTCGGACCGAGCAGCGCGACCAGCTCGCCCGAACCGATGCGCAGCGACACGTCGTCCACCGCGAACGCGTCGCCGTAGCGGTGACGGATCGCGTCGAGGCGCACCTCGACGCCGGCAGGGGCGGACGGCGCGGACGGCACGGAGCGGGCGGACGTGGCGGGTGCTGCGGACATGGGCGCACGACAGGGGGGCGCGGGGCCGGGGTGCACCGCGCCGGCCGGGGACGATCAAGATCCGTGCCATCCGGAATCCGCACCCGGGCGTGCACCGCACCCGTCCGGTGCCGACGAACGACGCACCGATTGTCGACAATCGCACCGTGTCGTGGCGACCGTTCAGGGCACACCGACCCAAGACGGTGCGGCATGCGCGCAGTCCGCGGGCACGCGGCGCGTGCGGCGCGGTGGCACGAAGCTTGCCAGTCGGGGCGGTCCGCACGAGCGGACGCCGCCAGCGTCCCCCAGCCCAAGGAACCCGCCATGCCCCAGTCCCCGAACCGCCGTTCGATCCTGAAGGGCGTCGCCGCCCTCGGCGCCGCCTCAGCCGGCGGCATCGCCTTCGCCCAGGGCAAGGCGATCTCCGCGACCACCTACCCCGGCGCCTGGGAGTCCGCGCACCGCGGCATCCTGCTGCCCGCCTTCGCCAAGGCCAGCGGCGGCTCGACCAACCTGGTCGCCTCGCTCGCCGTCGACACCGTCTCGAAGATCGTCGCCTCCAAGGCCAACCCCCCGTTCGACGTGATCATCCTCGACGAGGGTCCGTACCTGGCCGCGCTGCAGCAGGACATCTTCGAGAAGCTCCCGGTCGACCGGATGCCGTTCATGAAGGACCTGCCGCAGAAGTTCATCGATCCGCGCGGGTTCGGCGCCTTCGTGTCCGGGCAGATCATCGGCATCGCCTACAACACCGACAAGATCAAGACCCCGCCGAAGTCCTGGAACGACCTGCTCAAGCCCGAGTTCAAGGGCCGCGTGGGCCTGGCCGGCATGGGCTCGACGCTGATGTCCGCCTGGATGGCCGAGATCGCCAAGCTCAACGGCGGCAGCGAGGAGAACCTCGAGCCCGCCTTCGCCTTCGTCAAGAAGCTGCTGCCCAGCGTGAGCGCGGTGGCCGCCAACCCGGGCGCGCTCGCCACGCTGTTCCAGCAGGACCAGATCGACATCTCGGTCCACTACAACAACAACGTCGGCGACCTGCAGGGCAAGGGCGTGCCGATCGCGCTGACCGCGCCCGACACCGGCTACATCCACATCAAGAGCACGATGCACATCGTGAAGAACTCGAAGAACGTGGACCTGGCCGCGGCCTACATCAACGCGGCGCTGAGCCCCGACGTGCAGTCGAAGATGGCCGAGGCGCCCTACTTCGTGGCGCCGACCAGCTCCAAGGCGGTGTTCAGCAAGGGCCTGCAGGCCTATGCGAAGGACATGAAGGCGCTGGAATCGATGCGCACGATCGACTGGGCGAAGCTCAACCCGCGCCGAGGCGAGTACATCGACCGATTCAATCGCGAGGTGAAGGTCTGAACCGGCGCGCGGCGCGCCCCGCCTCAGCCGGCGCCGAGCGCGGCGGCGAGGTCGACGGGCGCGTCGCTGCGGGGCGAGAGGTCGAGCGAGGACTCGATGTGATCGAGGTGCTCGAGCATCAGCGCGACCGCGCGCTCGGTGCGACGGCCCTCGATCGCGGCGACCAGCAGCTCGTGCTCGTCCTCGCGACAGGCGGTGGCGTGCGGCGCGTCGTACAGGAAGATCGCCAGCACCGTCAGCGATGCCAGCTCGCGCATCGAGCGCTCCAGCATCCGGTTGCCCGCGCAGGCCGCCAGTCGGATGTGGAACTCGCCGGACAGCCGGACCATCGTCGGGCGGTCCTGCTTCGAGCGGGCGTGTTCCTCCTCGGCGACGATCGCGCGCAGCGCGGCCACCGCCTTCGGGTCGCGCCGCGCCACCAGCCGGCGCACCAGCGCGGGCTCGATCAGCCGGCGGGCCTCGAAGACCTCGCGGGTCTGCTCGACGGTGGGCGCCGCGATGAACGCGCCGCGGTTGGGGATGGTCTGGACGAGGCCTTCGTTGGCCAGGCGCGCGAGCACGTCGCGCACCTGGGCACGGCTGGTCTCGAAGAGTTCGGCGAGCCGGTCCTCGACCAGCTTGGTACCGGGCGGCAGACGGTGCTCGAGCACCGAGCGCAGGATGCGGTCGTAGATCGCTTCGCGCAACGCAGCGCCCACGGGCGCCTTGTCGGAGGTCGCCGTGCGCGGTTTTCCGGCACGGCTCCTGGGATCTTTTTTGTTGACGATCATCGCCGGTTTTGTCGACACTCGACTCGTGGCCGCATTCGTGGCCGGTCGACACCGCCGGCACCCTTGGAGGGATTGTAGGATGAAGACGCTGATCGCCGGAGCGCTCCTCGCGCTCGCCACCACCGGAACCTTCGCGCAGGACAAGCTGCGGATCGCCGGGAACTTCGCCACCGAGCACTCCAGCAGCGTCGCGATGGAGCAGGTCTTCAAGACCGAGCTCGCGCGGCTGACGAACAACCAGCTCGGCGTGGACGTGTTCCCGGCGATGCAGCTCGGCGGCGCCAAGGAGAACGTCGACGCGGTGCGCTCGGGCACGCTGTTCATGACCTGGGTGGGCGCCGCCTTCCTGTCGCGGATCGTGCCGGAGCTCGAGGCGGTCAGCCTGCCCTTCCAGTTCGACTCCCGCGCCCAGGCGTTCCGGGTGGTCGACGGCGAGGTCGGCCGGCTGATCGACGTGCGCCTCGGCGACAAGGGCTTCATCTCGATGGGCTGGATGGAACTCGGCACCCGCCACATCACCAACAGCCAGCGCCCGATCAAGTCGGTCGCCGATCTCAAGGGCCTGAAGATCCGGCTGCAGCCGAACGAGACCCACCTCGCGACCTTCCGCGCGATGGGCGCCAACGCGGTCGCGATGGACCCGAAGGAGCTCTACTCGGCGCTCGAGCAGAAGGTGATCGACGGTCAGGAGAACCCCTACCAGATCATCTTCGCGAACCGCTACGGCGAGGTGCAGAAGTACCTGTCCGACTCGGCGCACTTCTTCGACTTCATCTCGGTGGTCGCCAACCGCAAGCAGTTCGAGGCGCTCAAGCCCGAGTACCAGACGGCGGTCCGGCAGGCGATGGCCGCGGCGGTCGCCCACCAGCGCAAGCTGGCGATCGAGCTCGACGCCAAGGCCTTCGAGGCGCTGAAGGCGAAGATGCAGTTCGACCCGATGCCCGCCGCCGCGCGCGAGGAGATGCGCCGCGCCACGGTCGGCATCGTCGACACGGTGAAGAAGCGCGTGGCGCCGGACCTGGTCGACCGCGTGGTCGCCGAGACCGCCAAGGCACGCTGAGGCCCGGAGCGCGTCGATGCTCGCTCGACTGCTGGACGGGCTCGACGCGGCCGCGCGGACCGCCATCGTCGCCACCATGAGCGGCATGGTGGTCGTCGTCTCGGCGCAGGTGGTGCTGCGCTACGTGTTCAACAACTCGATCGACTGGGCCGAGGAGGTCGCACGCATCCTCTTCGTCTGGTCGATCTTCCTCGCGATCCCGCTCGGCGTGCGTGGCGGCGTGCACATCGGCGTGACCCTGCTGGTCGATGCGCTGCCCGTCGGGCTGCGGGCCGTCCTCGAGCGTCTCACGGCTGCCGCGGGCCTGCTGCTGACGGTGGTGGTCGCCTGGGGCGCGGTTCGGCTGATGCCGGAGCAGTGGGACGAGCTGCTGCCGACGGTGCCGCTGTCGGTCGGCTGGCTGCTGGTGCCGGTGTGCGTGGGCATGGCGCATTCGGCCCTGCACCTGGCGCGGATCCTGATCGAGGGCGCACCCGCGGCCTCGGCGGTGTCGGCGGAATGAGGGGCGTCGGGCGATGACCACGCTGATCATGGGCGCGTTCTTCGTGCTGGCGCTGCTCGGCATGCCGATCGCGTTCGCGCTCGGACTGGCCGCGCTGCTCGGCACCTGGCAGGGCAACATCGACTGGACGATGCTGCCCCAGCGGATGATGCATTCGGTCAACTCGTTCCCGCTGATGTCGATCCCGTTCTTCATGCTCGCCGGCGAGCTGATGATCAAGGCGGGCATCGTCGAGCGGCTGATCGCGCTGGCCAATGCCTTCGTGGGCAACGTGCGCGGCGGACTGGCGCAGGTGACCATGCTGTCGGGCGCCGGGCTGGCTACCGTGTCCGGCGCCGCGGTGTCGGATGCGAGCGCGCTGTCGACGATCATGGGCCCCTCGCTGTCGAAGGCCTACGACAAGCCGTTCTCGGCCGCCATCATCGCGGCCGCCGCCAACCTCGGCCCGATCATCCCGCCGAGCGCCGCGATGATCGTCTACGCGTTCATGGCCGGCTCCAGCGTCTCGGTGGGCGGCCTGTTCATGGCCGGCGTGATCCCGGGGCTGATCATCACCGCGGGCTTCATGGCGCTGTCGCGCTGGACGGTGATCCGCCGCGGCTGGGCCGCGACCGGCGAGCCCTTCTCGGCGGCCCGTGCCTTCGGCGAGCTGCGGCGCTCGGCGGTGGTGTTCATGATGCCGGTGGTGGTCATCGGCGGCATCGTCGGCGGCGCCTTCACGGCGACCGAGGGCTCGGCCATCGCGGTGGTCTACGCACTGGTCATCGGCCTGTTCATCACCCGCCGGCTGCGGCTGCGCGACCTGCCCGAGCTGATCGTCCGGGCGGCGATCACCAGCGCGATGGTCGGCGCGCTGATCGCGTTCTCCTCGGCGGTGACCTTTCTGCTCACCGTCGACCTGCTGCCGCAGAAGGTGTCGACGCTGGTGCTGTCGATCACCCGCGACCCGCTCGCGTTCCTCGCGCTGGTCTCGCTGATGCTGTTCGTGGTCGGCATGTTCCTGGAGTCGAACGCCGCGTACATCATGCTGGTGCCGCTGCTCCACCCGATCGCGCTGCAGCTCGGCATCGACCCGCTGCACTTCGGCTTCCTGTTCGTGCTGAACCTGGTGATCGGCATGCTGACGCCGCCGGTGGGCGTGGTGCTGTTCGTCGTCAGCGGCATCACGCGGGTGTCGATGCGCGAGCTGGTGGTGGCGGTCGGACCGTACATCGGCGTGATGTACGCGGTGCTG
>RPRK01000249.1 GCA_003818495.1 Burkholderiales bacterium | reverse complement strand
GGCAGAGCTGGCGCGAGCCGTCCGAGCGCAGCAGTTCGAAGGCCGGGACATGGTTGCCGAAACAGCCGGCGCGGTGGTGGTTCTTGCCGTGCACGTCGTTGGCGATCGCGCCGCCGACCGTGGCCATCCAGGTGCCCGGGGTGACCGGCAGGATCCACCCGCGCGGCACGGCGAAGCGCTGGATCTGCCCGAGCCGCACGCCGGCCTCGCAGCGCAGGCGGCCCGTCCCGGCGTCGAAGGACACGAACCGGTCGAGGCCCTCGGTCAGCCAGGCGCCGCCGCCGGGGTTCAGGCACACGTCGCCGTAGCTGCGCCCCATGCCGTAGGCGATGCCGGACGGGCCCTCGGCCAGCTGCCGGGCGATCGCCTCGCGGTCGGCCAGCGGCCGGGCGTCGTGGGGCCAGCTCCCGAGTCGGCCCCACGAAGACAGGTTCACCACGGCAATCCGGCCGACGCGAGCGCCAGCACGGCACCGAAGGCCATGCCCGCGCCCAGGCTCGCCGGATCCTTGACCGCGAACACCAGCGGGTCGTCGTTCATCAGGCCGCGGGTCGCCTGCAGCCAGACCCAGCTGATCCAGAAGATGAGGATGGGCACGGTGCCACCGGCGATCTCGGGGAAGCGGTACAGCCGCATCACCGCCTCGCTGTTCAGGTACAGCGCCAGCACCACTGCCGAGCCGTAGCCCGACACGACGCCGAAGATCATGACCAGCGCCGCGTCGGCCGTGTAGTAGCCGCGGCCGTGCGCCTTGTCCTTGCCGCTGCCCGCCTGCACCAGCAGCTCGGCGTAGCGCTTGATGAACGCGAGCGACAGGAACAGGAACAACGAGAACGCGAGCAGCCAGAACGACAGCTCCTGGGCGGCTGCGGCGGCGCCGGCGACGATGCGGATCGTGTAGAGCAGCGCGAGCGTCAGGCAGTCGACGAGCGCGAGCCGCTTGAGCAGCATCGAGTAGGCGCAGGTCAGCAGGAAGTAGCCGGCGAGCCAGGGCAGGAAGGCGCCCCCGACCAGCAGCCCGAGCAGAAGGCTGGCCGCGAGCAGCACCGGCGCGGCCAAGACGCCGCGCCAGACCGGCACCGCCCCCGACGCGAATGGCCGGCTGCGCTTGCGCGGATGCAGCCGGTCGCTCTCTAGGTCGAGCAGGTCGTTGCCGATGTACACGGCCGACGCGCACAGGCTGAACGACAGGAAGGCGAGGATCAGTTCGCCGAGCGTCTCGAGCTCGCCGAGACGGTGCGCTGCCACCACGGGCACGAAGAGCAGCAGGTTCTTGAGCCACTGGTGCACGCGCAGCATGCGCCGCCAGTCGCGCCAGCCGACCGGCGTGCGCGCGAACTCGCGCTCGACCTCCGAGCGCTCGCGGGCGTGACGCAGCACGTCGTCGGGCGCGTCGACAACGATCGCGCGGCGCGAGTGCGCCCAGACGGCGAGGTCCGCGCTCGAGTTGCCCGCGTAGTCGAAGCCCGCGTCGCCGAAGCGCTCGATCAGCGCGTCGGCCTTGTTCGAGCCGGCGAGGTTGGTGACGCCGTCGCTGGCGATGACCTGGTCGAAGATGCCGAGGTGCGCGGCGACGGCCGACGCGACCGACATGTCGGAGGCGGTGCAGAGCACCAGGCTGCGCCCGCCCTCGCGCTGCGCGTGCAGCCATTCGAGCAGGTCCTCGCGATAGGGCAGCGCCGTCGGATCGAGACCGACCCGCAACGCGATGTGGCGCTTGAGCACGGCCTTGCCGCGACCGAGCCACATCGGGATACGCAGGACGTCCATGGGGCTGTCGCGGAGCAGGCGGATCGCCGATTCATGAAGCGTGTCCGTGCGCAGCAACGTGCCGTCGAGGTCGACGACGAGCGGGATTCCAGTCAATGCCCGTCCTTGAGGAAGCGGATCGGCCCGAGCGTTCGCGGTCCGGACGCAACGAGTGCCGTCGCGCCTTCGCGGTAGTATAGAAGAATACAAATTGCCCCGTTCCGCGCGAAGGGCCGTCCGTTCGGGGAGGCTGTCGCGCACCCCGGACCGGCCATCGCGAACCACGCATCCTCGATGCCTGCATCCGTGCGACGCGCATCGCCCGGGACGAGCCCTGCGGCAACCATGACGTCGACGGTCACTCCCCTCCCGCACAGCAGCCCGCACGACCCCGCCCTACGGTCCCGCGGCCCGCTCGCGCGACGCATCGGTCTGGCGGCGCTCGTCGCGTTCGTGCTGCTGCTCGCGCGGGCCTGGCCCCGTGCACGCTGGCCCGACGTGTGGGGCGAGGACGGCACCGAGTTCCTGCGCGGCTATTTCGAGCACGGCGCGGCCTTCGTGCTCGAGCCGGTCGCCGGCTACCTGATCCTCGTGCCGAAGCTGATCACGCTGGCCGCGGTCCAGGTCGGGCTGAGCGTCTACCCGGAGGTCAGCATCGCGCTCGCGTGGGTCGCGACCGTCGCGATCGCCTGCGTCATCGCGACGGCGCCGGTGCTGTTGCGCGGCGGTCTGCTGCTGGCGGTCGCCTGCCTGCTGGTGCCGAGCGACGCCGAGGTCTTCGGCCTGCCGCTCTACGTGCTCTGGTGGACCGCGATCCCGCTGTTGATGCTGGTGTTCTGGGATCCGGCGGACACGGGATGGCGCTACCGCGCGTCGCTGCTCGCGGCGGGCTCGCTGTCCTCGCCGATGGGCGTGGCGGTGCTGCCGCTGCTGTGGCTGCGGGCGCTGCTGCTGCGCGCCCGTCCGCTCGAGCGGCGCCTCGCGCTGCTGGCGACGGCCTTCGCGGCGCTGCAGCTCTGGATGCTCACGCACACCGACGGGACGGTCGCGGCGGGCCTCGACCGATCGCTCGGGTCGACGCTGCTCGAGATTCCACCGAAGTTCATCGGAGCGTACGCGATCGGCAACCTGCTTCCCGCCGACGCGCCGCATGCAGGGCTCGTCGACTGGGGCGCCGCCCTCGTGCTGCTAGCGCTCGTCGCAGCCGGATTGCGGCGGGATGCACGCAACCCCGTGCTGTGGGGACTCGTCGCGCTGTGGACGATGAGCGTCGCGATGTCGGTCTCGCGCGTCAGCGCGGCGGTGCTGGATCCGGTGACCGCGGGCCCCCGGTACTTCTTCTTTCCGTACCTGCTCGCGGGGTGGCTGCTGCTGCAGCTGGCGCTCGGATCGCCCGCCGCATGGATCCGCACGACGTCCTGGGCGATGCTCGCGCTCGCGGGGGCGAACGCCTGGCCGGTGCTGACCCGCATGCACGAGCCGCTGCACTGGCGTGCCCACGTCGGCACCTGCGCGCAGTTTTCGCACCATCGGCTGCCGGTGCACCGGGGTGGCAGCGCCGCCGACATCTGGCACCTGGAGCTGAGCGCAGAACAGTGCCGGGGCGCCATCGCCCGGGATCTCTGGGCGCGCCGTCACCCGCTGCCGAGCTATCCGCTGCAGTACGGCGGCGAGCTCGCCGCCGGCACGCCGGCGCCCCGACTCGCGAGCGTGTCCGCACTCGTGCGCAACGACGGCTGGAACGGTGTCGACTTCGAAACCGCCTACACCGGCAAGCCCTCGATCGGCGCGGACTCGAGGATCGTGGGCTCGCTCGCTACGGGCTCGTCCGACGCGGGCTCGATCAGGCTGCGGCTGCGGCGGGGAGACCAGGTCTGGTACCGGACCGAGCCCGTCGCGCGCCTGCAGCGCATCGCCGTCTCGGTGCCCGGCGCGCGCTTCGAGCCTCCCCCCACGCCCGCCACCCGCGATTGGGTGCTGCTGGACTTCTCCAGTGCCGCCCTCCCCGCGACCTTCGACGTCGAGTTCACCGACGGGGGCGACGGCTGGGGCGAATGGTCCGCGGTCGCGCTGAAGATCGACGGGCCTGCCCGCTGATGCCGCCCATCGCCGCCTCCTCGGACCGCCGCGGTGCCCGCCTGCTGGACGCCGTCTTCGCGATCGGCGCGATCGCCTTCGTCGCGCTCGCCGTGGCGGGCGCCACGCGCACCTGGTCGCCGGTGCCGCATTGGGACATGTGGGACGGCTACCTCGGCTTCTACACGAAGCTCGCGGACGGCGACGCCGGCGCCTGGTGGGCCCAGCACAACGAGCATCGCATGGTGCTCGGCCGCCTCCTGTTCTGGATCGACCTCGCCCACTTCCGCGGCCGCGGGGTCTTCCTGATCGTCGCCAACTACCTGCTGGTGGCCGCCGCGTGCGCGCTGTTCGTGCGCATGGCCTGGGAACGCACGCACGGCTCGATGCGCTGGCTGGCCGGATTCCTCGTCGCGTGGCTGTTCCTGTGGATCCAGGAGAACAACCTCACCTGGGGATTCCAGTCCGCGTTCTTCCTCGCGCAACTGCTTCCGCTGTGCGGCTTCTGGTCGATGCACCATGCGGCCCGCGGCAAGCCCGGCGCATTCGGCTGGGCGCTGGCCTTCGGCGTGCTGTCGATCGGCACCATGGCCAACGGGGTGCTCGCGCTGCCGCTGATGAGCGTCCAGGCCCTGCTCTGCGGGCTCGGCCGCCGCCGCATCGTGATCCTGGCCCTGGCTTCGCTGGCCTGCACCGCCCTGTACTTCAACGGCTACGTCGCGCCGGCCGGGCACGGCTCGCTGACCCGCTCTCTGCTCGAGTCGCCCGGCATGGTGCTGCGCTTCACGCTGCTGTACCTCGGCGGGCCGTTCGCGCATCTCGCGGGCGGCGCGGCATCGGGCATCGGGGTCGGCCTCGTGGCGGGGGCGTCGATGCTCGTCGTCTGCGCCGGCGCCACGTGGCGCGCGCTGCGCCAACGGCCGCCCGACACGCTTCGCATCGCGCTGCTCGCGTTCATGGTCTACGTCGGCGGCACGGCGTTCGGCACCGCCGGCGGCCGAGCGGCCTTCGGAATCGAGCAGGCGCTGTCGAGCCGCTACATGACGCCTGCGCTGATGGCCTGGGCCGCGCTGCTGCTGATCGCGCTGCCCGCGGGCGGGCCGCGGCGCCGGGCCCCGCGCGCGACGCTCGCGATCGCCTGCGCGCTGCTGCTGGTGCCGATGGCGCCGCTGCAGTGGGCAGCGCTGCAGCGGCACGACGCCGTCCAGTTCGAGCGCTCGGTCGGCACGCTGGCCCTGGCGATGGGCGTGCGCGACGCACGCACGATCGGCCAGACCTTTCCCTTCATCGACCAGGCGCTGTCGATCGCGCGCGTTCCCCGCGAGCGGCACTGGTCGATCTTCGCGACCCCGCCCTGGCGGGACGCGGCGTCGACGATCGGAGCCCCGTCCGGGACGACGGTGCGCGGCGACGTCGCCTGCCGCGGCGGAATCGACGAAGCCGAGTCCATCGGCGACGACTCGCGCTACCTCCGCATCACCGGCTGGCTCCACGACACCACCCACGACCGCGTACCGCACTCGGCGCAGGTGGTCGACGCGCGGGGCGTGGTCCGGGGCCTGCTGCTGACCGGGCACTTTCGACCCGACGTGGCCGCCGCACTGACGCCGGCCGCGACACGAGCCGGCTTCGTCGGCTTCGTTCTCGCAGAAGACGAGGGCGCGGACCTCCGGCTCGTCGATCCCGAGGGCGGCTGCGCGCTGCGGACGACCGTGCCGCGGCTCGTGTACCGCATCCGTCCCGGCTCGGAGTCCGCCGCGGCCTCCGTCGGCGCCGAACGGGTCGTATCGCAGGGCGAATGGCTGGGCACGGACGAATCCGACTCGCGCCCCGCGGGCATGAAGGTCATCGGAAGCTGGGTCCGCGGCCACGGCGACACCGGCGCCGCACGCCTGTCGCTGGCGCCCGGCGATCGCCTGCTCTACCGTTCCGGCCCGAGCGCGGGCCGCCAGTACGTCGAGGTGGTCGGCCAGCCTGGCAGCCGCCGCACGCTGCCGCGCGCCATCGACTGGGTGGTGCTCGAGGTCGCGTCGACCGGTCCGGGCGGGCCCCGCAGCGAGCTGCGATTCGTCGACGCGGGCGACGGCTGGGGCGAATGGTCGGCGGTCGCGGTGAACGCCGATTGAGCTGGCGGGCTGCACTTGCCTCCTGTTCGTGCGGATCGCGGCAGAGCGCTGCGGCCGCTCGACGCGATGGCTGGCCGGCTTCCTCGTCGCATGGCTGTTCCTGTGGATCCAGCAGAACAACCTCGCCTGGGGCTTATCCAGTTCATTCTCGCGCAGCTGCTGCCGCTGTGCGGGTTCCACGCCGTGCACCGCGCCTTGCGCGGAGAGCCCGGCGCGTTCGCCTGGGCACTGGTCTTGGGCGTGCTGTCGATCGGCACCATGGCCAACGGCGCGCTCGCGCTGCCGCTGATGTCCGTCCAGGCCCTGCTCTGCGGGCTCGGCCACCGTCGCTGCGCCGTGCCCGCCGCGGCCTCGGCGGCCTGCGTGGCCCTGTACCTCCACGGCTACGCCGCGCCGGGCGGGCACGGCTCCCTGCTCCGGACGCTGCGCGAGACCCCCTGGGAGCTGCTGCGC
>RPRK01000248.1 GCA_003818495.1 Burkholderiales bacterium | reverse complement strand
TGACGCCGGCCAGCCGCAGCTGGCGATCCTCGGGCGTGTTGAAGTCGGCCCAGCGCCAGCGCGTCGCGCCCGGCGGCGGCACGACCGCGTCCAGGTAGACGCAGTGCGCGATGCGTTCGCGCAGGACATCGGCCACGCCGGTGATGACGTTGCCGCCATAGCTGTGACCGACCAGCACGAGCCCTTCGCCCAGTTCCTCGGCCTCGATGAGGCCGAGCACGTCGTCGACGTGGGTGGCCAGCGAGACCTGAGCGGAGAACA
This sequence comes from Burkholderiales bacterium, assembly GCA_003818495.1. GTDB lineage: Bacteria > Pseudomonadota > Gammaproteobacteria > Burkholderiales > Burkholderiaceae_E > UBA4615. The sequence continues at coordinate 6,149 of RPRK01000248.1, read as the reverse complement.
GGTGGGCGCGGTCACCGAGCCCCGTCAGCGACGGGGCGAAGACCCGGTGCCCGGCGGCGACCAGCCTGGGAGCGACCCGTGACCAGCACCATCCGCCGTGCCACGCGCCATGGACGAGGACGTAGCTGCGGACACCGCGGCCGGGCATCGGCTCAGATCGCCTCGTTGCCGGCCTCGCCGGTCCGGATGCGGATGACCTGCTCGACCGCGGTCACGAAGATCTTGCCGTCGCCGATCCGGCCGGTGCGGGCCGCCCGGACGATCGCATCGAGCGCGGCATCGAGCGAGGAATCGGGCACCACCACCTCGACCTTGACCTTCGGGAGGAAGTCGACGACGTACTCCGCGCCGCGGTACAGCTCGGTGTGACCCTTCTGGCGGCCGAAGCCCTTGACCTCGGTGACCGTCAGGCCGGTGACGCCGACCTCGGCCAGGGCCTCGCGGACCTCGTCGAGCTTGAACGGCTTGATGATCGCGGTAATGCGTTTCATGGCGCTCTCCAACGGTGCAGTGCTGTGTCTGCCCGGATTGTAGCGGTCAGTCGCGGAACTTCGACGTGATCGGGTACCGCCAGTCGCGGCCGAAGGCGCGTGGCGTCACCCGGATTCCGACCGGGGCCTGCCGGCGCTTGTACTCGCTGATGCGCATCAGGCGCACGACCTTGTCGACCGCTTCGCGGGGGAATCCGGCCGCGACGATCTCCTCGACGCGCCGGTCCTCCTCCATGTACATCTGGACGATCCCGTCGAGCTGGTCGTAGGGCGGCAGCGAGTCCTGGTCCTTCTGGTCGGGACGCAGCTCGGCGCTCGGCGGCCTCGTGATGATCCGCTCGGGGATGACCGGCGAGACGGCGTTGCGGTAGGCGCAGAGCCGGTAGACCAGGGTCTTGGCGATGTCCTTGATGACCGCGAAGCCGCCGGCGAGGTCTCCGTACAGCGTCGAGTAGCCGACCGCCATCTCGGACTTGTTGCCGGTGGTGAGCACGATCGATCCGAACTTGTTCGACAGCGCCATCAGGATCGTGCCGCGGATCCGCGCCTGCAGGTTCTCCTCGGTGGTGTCGGGCGTCGTGCCGCGGAACTCGCCTTCCAGCGTGCCCAGGAACGCATCGAAGCAGGTCGCGATCGGTATCTCGTCGTAGCGCACGCCGACCCGCTCGGCCATGTCCCGCGCGTCGATCCAGGAGATGTCGGCGGTATAGGGCGAGGCCATCATCACCGCCCTCACCCGCTGGGGCCCGAGCGCGTCGACCGCGATCGCGAGGGTCAGCGCCGAATCGACCCCGCCCGACAGGCCGATGAGGGCGCCCGGGAAGCCGTTCTTGCCGATGTAGTCGCGGACGCCGAGGACGAGCGCCTGGTAGACCTGCGCCTCGAGCGGCAAGGCGGGCTCGATCGGACCCGACAGCCGGCCGTCGTCGTCGACGTCGACCACCAGCACGTCCTCGACGAACGCGCGGCCCTGGGCGGCGAGCGCGCCATCCGCGTTCAGCGCGAACGACATGCCGTCGAAGACCAGTTCGTCCTGTCCGCCGACGAGGCTCGACAGGATGACCGACATGCCCTGGGCACAGACGTTGTCGCGGACCACGTCCATGCGGTCCTGCTGCTTGTCGAGGTGGTACGGCGAGGCATTGGGGGCCAGCAGCACCTGGGCACCCGCCGCCTTCGCGGCCGCCGGCGCGTGCGGGAACCAGAAGTCCTCGCAGATCACGACACCGAGCCGCAGCCCGTCGACCTCGAACACCAGCGGTTCGCCGCCGGGGGCGAAGTAGCGCTGCTCGTCGAAGACGCCGTAGTTGGGCAGCTCGCGCTTGCGGTATTCGCCGATGACGCGGCCCGCATGGATGACCGAGGCGGCGTTGTAGCGGCGACCCTCGTGCTCGGTGGGGTGACCGACGACGAGGCGCAGCTCGGGCCATTGCCCCGACTGCTCGACGAGCGCAGCCAGCGCAGCGCGCGTCCTGTCATAGAATGCCCCGCGCAGCAGCAGATCCTCGGGCGGGTAGCCGGTGATGGAGAGCTCGGGGGTGACCAGCACCCGGGCTCCGGCCTGCACGGCACGGGCTGCGGCCTCGGCGATGCGGCCCCGATTGCCGTCGAAGTCGCCGATGATCTGATTCAGCTGAGCACTGGCGATCCGGATGGGCATGAGCGGCAAAGCAGGGGCGACACGGGGCGGCGATTATCGCACGCGCATCGTGAGCGACATCCGCACCCTGAGTGCGGCGCAATGGGATGCGCTCGCCGGCGAGGCCGGCCCTGGACCGTTCGTGCGCCACGCATTCCTGGCCGCCCTGCAGACGGCGGGCTGCGTCGGCGAGGACACCGGGTGGCATCCGCGCTTCGTCTGCGTCGAGGACCGTACCGGCACGCTGGTCGGCGCGGCCCCGATGTACCTGAAGGCCCATTCCTACGGCGAATACGTGTTCGACTGGGCGTGGGCCGATGCCTACCGCCGCCACGGCCTCGAGTACTACCCGAAGGCGCTCGTCGCCGTCCCGTTCACGCCGGTCCCCGGCGCGCGCCTGCTGGCGCGCGACGACGCGGCGCGCGAGGCGCTCGTGCAGGCGCTGCTCGCGGAGTGCGCGACGCACGGCCTGTCGTCGCTCCACGTGCTCTTCCCGCGCGATGCCGACGCCCGAGCGCTCGCACAGGCCGGCCTGATGCGCCGGCTGGGCGTGCAGTTCCACTGGACGAACCCGGGCTGGGCCGATTTCGACGCCTACCTCGCGGCACTCGCCCAGCCCAAGCGCAAGAAGATCCGCGCCGAGCGGCGCAAGGTGGCCGAGGCGGGCGTGACGGTCACGATGCTCGAGGGCGAGGCGATCACCGACGCCGACTGGACGTTCTTCGCACGGTGCTACCGGACGACCTATGCCCAGCATCACTCCACGCCCTACCTGAACCGGGCGTTCTTCGTCGAGCTCGCCCGGACGATGCCCGAGGCGCTGCTGATGGCGCGCGCCTCGCGCGAGGGGCGGCCGATCGCGGCCGCGCTGCTGATGCGAGACGCGCACGCCCTGTACGGGCGCTACTGGGGCGCACTCGAGCACGTCCCCTGCCTGCACTTCGAGGCGAGCTACTACGCACCGATCGAATGGGCGATCGCCCATGGCGTCGGGCGCTTCGAAGGCGGTGCGCAGGGCGAGCACAAGATGGCACGCGGCTTCCTGCCGGTGCAGACCTGCTCGTACCACCACCTCGCGCATCCGGCCTTCGCCGACGCGGTGGAGCGCTTTCTGGAGCGCGAGGCGGGTGGCGTGGACGCCTACCTCGACGAGCTCGACGAACGCTCGCCGCTGCGCCGAACGGCGCCGGAGTCCGACGCGGACTGACCGGCGTTGCGGCGGGCGCTCAGAACTGAGGCTTCTCGGTGCTCGCCTTGTAGCGGGCCAGGCCGTCGACGATCTCGGCGGCCGCCTCGTCCGGGCCGCCCCAGCCGAGCACCTTCACCCACTTGCCGGGCTCGAGATCCTTGTAGTGCTCGAAGAAATGCTGGATCTGCTGCAGGCGGATCGGGTTCAGGTCGTCGTGCTTCTTCCAGTGCGAATAGATCGGCAGGACCTTGTCGATCGGCACGGCGAGCAGCTTCGAATCGCCGCCGGCCTCGTCGTTCATCTTCAGCACGCCGAGCGTCCGGCAGCGGATCACCGCGCCCACCGCGATCGGGTACGGCGTGATCACCAGCACGTCGACCGGATCGCCGTCGTCCGCGATGGTGTGCGGCACGTAGCCGTAGTTACACGGGTAGTGCATCGCGGTCATCATGAAGCGGTCGACGAACAGCGCGCCGGTGGCCTTGTCGACCTCGTACTTGATCGGATCCGCGTTCATGGGGATCTCGATGATGACGTTGAAGTCGTTGGGGATGTCTCGGCCGGGGCCGACGCGATCGAGGTTCATGGTGGGGGTCTCGGGGGTTCGAAGGCTTGAGGGGACTTTCCGGCATTGTACCGGCGATGCTGCACTGCAGCACCTCCGGCCGTCGCCGCCGGATCACGGATAATCGGATCGTTCCCCCTTTCCAGATCGCGACCGGCGCATCCGGTCGCGCGCACCGGAGCCCCCCATGCTGCACAACCCCATGCGCTTCGTCCATTTCATCGGCAACGAGTCGGTCCCCTCGCGGAGCGGCGAGTCGCTGCCCGTCGTCGATCCGTCGAGCGGCACGGTCTTCGCACAGATCGCGCGCGGCGACGCGGGCGATGTCGACCGGGCGGTGGGGGCGGCGCGCGCCGCGTACGCCGGCATCTGGGGCCGGGTCTCGGCGGTCGATCGCGGGCGGCTGCTGCGCCGATGGGCCGACGCGGTCGAGGCGCATGTCGAAGAGCTCGCGCTGCTCGAGTCCCAGGACACGGGCAAGCCGCTGAAGCAGGCTCGGGCGGATGCGGTCGCGCTCGCGCGCTACTTCGAGTTCTATGCAGGCGCCGCCGACAAGCTCCACGGCACCACCATTCCCTACCAGGACGGCTACACGGTCCTGACCCTGCGCGAGCCGCACGGCGTGACCGGGCACATCGTTCCCTGGAACTACCCGATGCAGATCTTCGGGCGGTCGGTCGGCGCAGCGTTGGCCGCCGGCAACGCCTGTGTCGTCAAGCCCGCCGAGGATGCGTGCCTGTCGCTGCTTCGGGTCGCTTCGCTGGCGGCCGCGGTCGGATTCCCGGCCGGCGCGCTGAACATCGTGACCGGGCTCGGACCGGAGGCCGGACAGGCACTCGCCGAGCACCCCGGCATCGACCACATCTCGTTCACCGGCTCGACCGAGACCGGCAAGCGGGTCGCGATCGCCGCCGCGGGCCACCATTGCCCGGTGACGCTGGAACTGGGCGGCAAGTCCCCGCAGCTCGTGTTCGCCGATGCGGACGTCGACGCGGCCCTCCCGGTACTGGTCAACGCCATCGTCCAGAACTGCGGGCAGACCTGCTCGGCGGGCAGCCGGGTGCTGGTCGAACGCGCGCTGTACGAGCCGCTCCTCGAGCGGCTGGCGGCACGTTTCGCCGCCCTGCGCGCGGGCCCCGCCTCCATGGATCTCGACCTCGGCCCCCTGGTGAACCGCAAGCAGCAGCAACGGGTCTGGGATTTCCTGTCCGACGCGCAAGCCGGCGGCATCGAGCTGATGGCGCAGGGCGAGATCGTCGACGACGCGCCCGGCGACGGCTTCTACCAGGCGCCGGTCCTGCTGCGCGACGTGCCGAGCGGACATCGGCTGTGGCAGGAAGAGGTGTTCGGACCGGTGCTCGCCCTGCAGCCGTTCGACGACGAGGACGAGGCGCTGGCTTCGGCCAACGGCACGCAGTACGGCCTGGTCGCCGGCGTCTGGACGCGGGACGGTGCCCGGCAGATGCGCCTGGCTCGCAGGCTCCATTGCGGCCAGGTGTTCATCAACAACTACGGCGCGGGGGGCGGCGTCGAGCTGCCCTTCGGCGGCGTGAAGGCCAGCGGACACGGGCGCGAGAAAGGGTTCGAGGCGCTGTACGCCTTCACCACCCTCAAGACCGTCGCGATCCGGCACGGCTGATCCGGGGTTTCGGCGGGCATGCCCGCCGCCGGATCAGCGGGCGCCGCATACTTGCGGCGCACTGGTGCCCCCAGAACGGGAATCCGCCGGGAGGCGGCTGACCAACCCGCCGGCGGCTGCCGACTCACCGCCAGCCTCACCGCTTCCCGGAACGCCCGCCCGGCCTCCTCCTGCCGACCCAGCGTCTCGTACAGCTCGCCGAGCGCGGCATGAACCTCGACGCTCGGCTGCTGCCGCGCGGCGAGCTTCAGGTAGTCCTCGGCCTTGCCCCACAGCTTCTCGTCGGTGCACAGCCGCCCGAGGGCGAGCAGCAGGGCCGGCTCGTCGCCGTACCGCCCGCGCCAGCCCTCCAGCCGCTCGAGCCGATCCCGCAGCGCGAGCCCGCCGATGCGGGCGTAGGTCGCGGGCAGCGGTTCGGCGAACCCCGCATCGAGCGCCTGCTCGACGATCTTGCGCGCGTCGTCCGCCGCACCGGCATCGGCGAGTGCCGCGGCGGTCTGGGCGGCGAGCTCGGGCAGCGCGCGTTCGTCGGCACGCAGGGCCCGCCACAGCTCGCGGAGCGCCGTCGGATCTCCGGCCTTGCGTGCGACCAGCTCGCCGTAGGCCCTGTCGCGCAACCGCCGCAC
>RPRK01000247.1 GCA_003818495.1 Burkholderiales bacterium | reverse complement strand
CTTCTTCGCGGCGGCCTTCTTCGCGGCGGGTGTCTCGACGACGGCCTTCTCGGCAGCCGGCTTCTTCGCTGCGGTCGCCTTCGCCGGCGCATCGAGCGGCCCCATCACCATCTGCCGGAATCCGTACACCCTGCGGCTGCCGGCGAGCGCGACGAGGTCCACCGTACGGGACTGGCCCGGCTCGAAGCGCACCGCGGTGCCCGAAGCGATGTCTAGGCGGAAGCCGCGCGCGGCGTCACGGTCGAAGTCGAGCGCGGCGTTGGTCTCGCCGAAGTGGTAGTGCGAGCCGACCTGGATCGGCCGGTCGCCGGCGTTCTTCACGGTCAGGGTGATTCGTCGGCGCCCGACGTTGAGCTCGATCTCACCGTCGTCGACCAGCAGTTCGCCAGGGGTCATCGTCGCTCGCATCCCGTCGGCGCGGCCCGCGCTCCGTCAGGGATCGCGTCGGCCGCCTCTCACCCGTTAGCGTACACCGGCCCGTGCCGGCGTCACGCAGCGGAGTCCGGGTTTCAGACCGCGAGCAGCCCGCGGACCCCGTCCTCGTCCATCCGCTTGCCGTCGCCGGCCTGCAGCACCTCGCCGCGCTGGAGCACGACGTAGCGGTCGGCCAGCTCGCGGGCGAAGTCGTAGTACTGCTCGACCAGCAGGATCGCCATGGTCCGCTGCGCGGCCAGCCCGGCGATCACGTGCTCGATGTCCTTGATGACGTTGGGCTGGATGCCCTCGGTCGGCTCGTCCAGGATCAGCAGCCGCGGCTTCGTGACCAGCGCGCGCGCGATGGCGAGCTGCTGCTGCTGGCCGCCGGAGAGGTCGCCGCCGCGCCGGCGGATGAACTGCTTGAGGATCGGGAAGGTCTCGTAGACCCAGCCGGGCACGGCGCGCTCCTTCTGGTGCGTGGCCGCCATCGCGATCTTCAGGTTCTCCTCGACCGTGAGACGCGGGAAGATCTCGCGCCCCTGCGGCACCAGCGCGATGCCGAGCTGCGCGCGCTGGTGGGGCTTCATACGGGTGATGTCCTGCCCCTCGAACTCGATGCGGCCGGACTTGACGGGCAGCAGGCCCATCATGCACTTGAGCAGCGTCGTCTTGCCCATGCCGTTGCGACCGAGCACGGCGGTCACCGCCCCGGTCTCGGCCACGAGCGACACGTCGCGCAGCGTGTGGCTGCCGCCGTAGTACTGGTTCAGTCCTTCGATCTTCAGCATGGCCGGTCAGCGTCCCAGGTAGACCTCGATCACGCGCGGGTCGTTGCGCACGACGTCCATCGCGCCCTCGGCGAGCACGCTGCCCTCGCACAGCACCGTGACCTTGCGGGCGATCTTCGCGACGAACTCCATGTCGTGCTCGACCACCACCACGGTGTGCTTCTTCTCGAGCTGCAGGCACAGCTCGGCGGTCTTGTCGGTCTCGGCGTCGGTCATGCCCGCGACCGGTTCGTCGAGCAGCACCACGCGCGGCTCCTGCGACAGCAGCATGCCGATCTCCAGCCACTGCTTCTGGCCGTGCGACAGGGTGCCGGCGATCCGGTCGACCTCGCCGCGCAGGTTGGTGAGCTCGAGGATCGACTCGATGCGCCCGAGCTGCTCGGAATCGAGCGTCGAGCGCAGGCTCGCCCAGCCGCGCTTGTCGGTCTTGAGCGAGAGCTCCATGTTCTCGAAGACGGTCATCGTCTCGAAGACCGTGGGGCGCTGGAACTTGCGTCCGATGCCGGCCTGCGCGATCTGCGACTCGGCCAGCCGCGTCAGGTCGATGGTCTGTCCGAAGAAGACGCGGCCGGTGTCGGGGCGGGTCTTGCCGGTGATCACGTCCATCATCGTGGTCTTGCCGGCGCCGTTCGGCCCGATGATGCAGCGCAGCTCGCCGTCGTCGAGGGTGAGCGACAGGTCGTTGAGGGCGCGGAACCCGTCGAAGCTGACCGTCACGCCCTCCAGGTAGAGGATCGGTCCGTGCGAGACGTCGACGCCGGGCGTGACCAGGTGGCCGAAGGCCTGCGCGCTGCCCTCGCCGGCGCGCGCGATGTTGTCGGCGGCGGAGGCGGGCGGGCTCATGCGCGGCCCTCGGTGGAGCCGACCGCGACGCGGGCCGGTGCGGAACCGGCCGCGGGCGTCTCGGCGGACGTCGGTCCGACGCCGGTGTCCGCCCCTTGCGCGCGCGGGCGGATCCGGTCGAACAGCGCGATCACGCCGCGCGGCAGGAACAGCGTCACCAGCACGAAGAGCAGCCCCAGGAAGAACAGCCAGTACTCGGGGAAGGCCTGCGTGAACCAGCTCTTGGCGCCGTTGACCAGGAATGCGCCGATGATCGGCCCGATCAGCGTGCCGCGCCCGCCGACCGCCGTCCAGATCGCGACCTCGATCGAGTTCGCCGGCGACATCTCGCTCGGGTTGATGATGCCGACCTGCGGCACGTACAGCGCCCCGGCCACGCCGCTGATCACCGCCGCCAGCGTCCAGATGCCGAGCTTGTAGCCGAGCGTGTCGTAGCCGCAGAAGCGCGCGCGCGACTCGGCGTCTCGGATCGCCTGCAGGACGCGGCCGAACTTGCGCGTGACCAGCCAGCGCGCCAGCACGAAGGTGCCGAACAGGCCGACCGCCGTGGCCGCCAGCAGCGCCGCCTTGGTCGACGGGTCGGTGATCCGGTAGCCGAGGATCGTCTTGAAGTCGGTGAAGCCGTTGTTGCCGCCGAAGCCGGTCTCGTTGCGGAAGAACAGCAGCATGAACGCGAAGGTCAGGGCCTGCGTGATGATCGAGAAGTACACGCCCTTGATCCGCGAGCGGAACGCGAAGAACCCGAACACGAACGCGAGCGCACCCGGCACCGCCACGACCAGGAACATCGTCCACAGGAAGCTGTCGCTGTTCCACCAGGTCCAGGGCAGCGTCTTCCAGTCGAGGAACACCATGAAGTCCGGCAGGTCGCTCTGGTACTGCCCCTCGCGTCCGATGCCGCGCATCAGGTACATGCCGAAGGCATAGCCGCCGAGCGCGAAGAACAGCGACTGGCCGAGCGACAGGATCCCGGTGAAGCCCCAGATCAGGTCCATCGCGACCGCGACCATCGCGTAGCACATGAACTTGCCCGACAGCGTCATCGTGTAGGTCGACGGGCGCAGCGCGTGATCGACCGGCAGCCATGCGTGGGCGAGCGGCACCGCGATGCCGACGAAGATGAACGCGAGGCCGAGGATCACCCACTGCACCGGGGTGAACAGGCTGCGGCGGGGGGCGGTCAGCATCTCAGTTCTCCACCGCGCGGCCCTTGAGGGCGAACAGGCCCGACGGGCGCTTCTGGATGAAGGCGATGATCAGCGCGAGGATCAGGATCTTGGCGATGACCGCACCGAGCCAGGGCTCGAGCAGCTTGTTCGCCACGCCCAGGCCGAAGCCCGCGACCACCGTCCCGAGCAGCTGGCCCACGCCGCCCAGCACCACCACGATGAACGAATCGATGATGTAGGACTGGCCCAGCTCGGGGCCGACGTTGCCGACCTGCGAGAGCGCGACGCCGGCGAGCCCGGCGATGCCCGAGCCCAGCCCGAAGGCCATCATGTCGACCCGGTCGGTCGGCACGCCGACCGCCGAGGCCATCGGCCGGTTCTGGGTGACGCCGCGCACGAAGAGGCCCAGCCGCGTGCGGTTGAGCACCAGCGCGACCGCGCCGAGCACGGCGAGCGCGAACACGATGATGACGATGCGGTTGTAGGGCAGCACCAGCGAGCCGAACTGCACCCCGCCCGAGAGCCATGCCGGGTTCTCGATCTCGACGTTCTGCGGGCCGAAGATCTGGCGCACCGCCTGGATCAGGATCAGGCTCACGCCCCAGGTCGCCAGCAGCGTCTCGAGCGGACGGCCGTACAGCCACCGGATCACGGTGCGCTCGATCACGATGCCCACCGAGGCGGCCACCACGAAGGCGACCGGCAGCGCGGCGACCGGATACCAGGCGATGGCGTCGGGCATCGAGGCGCGGAACACCGACTGCGTCGCGTAGGTGGCGTACGCGCCGATCATGATCATCTCGCCGTGCGCCATGTTGATGACGCCGAGCAGGCCGTAGGTGATCGCCAGTCCGATCGCCGCGAGCATCAGGATGCTGCCGAGGGAGAGCCCGGCGAAGATCCGGCCGAACCATTCGGCGCGCGCCAGCCGCCCCGACACCTCCGACAGCGACGCCCGCGCGGCGGTCCGCACCGCGTCGTCGGGCTCGGACCACGAGCCGTCGGGCTTCTGCTCGACCATCGCGGCCAGCATCGTGCGCATCTCGGCCCGGTCGCTCGCCGCCAGCGTCTGCACCGCGGCCAGGCGCAGCGCGGGATCCTCGGCACGGACGTCGATGGCGGCGAGCGCGAGGGCGATCGCGTCCTTCACGCCGGCATCGGTCTCCTTCTCGAGGGCCGCGGCGAGCGTGTCGCGCAGCGCGTCGTCCTCGCCGCTCTGCAGCGAGCGGGCCGCGGCGAGGCGCACGCCGCGCTCGGGCGCGAACAGCTTGAGCGCGGCGAGGGCCGCGTCGATCTGTCCGCGCAGGTTGTTGTTGATGGTGACCTCGTCGGGCTCGGGCGACGGCATCTCGGCCGGCTTGCCCGTCAGCGCGTCGACGACGCCCGCATCGGAGCGGATCCAGCCGGCGCCCTGCCCGTCGACGCGCAGCGTGCCGTCCTGCAGGGCCTTGAGCACCGGCAGGGTCATCGCGTCGGGCTTGCCGGCGATCGCCTCGATCGCGGCCGCCTTCTCGTCGAAATCGTCGGAGGCGAGCTGCTTCAGGGCGTCCGCGTCGACCGCGGCCGCGGGCAGCGCGAACGCGGCGAGCAGCAGGGCGGCACAGGCGGCGCGCCCGGCGCGCATCCAGGGAAATCGGGTCATCGGGTGTGCTCTTGGTCCAAGGGTCCGGTGGCGCAGCCGCGAGGAAAAAGGAGGGGGCGACGGCGTGCGCCGCCCCCGAATCGCTGCTGCGTTGCCCCAGGAAACCGTACCGGCGCGGCGCCTCGCGCGGATCGCGCGGCGCGCCGTGCCCCGGGCGTCAGGCGCCCTGCTTGCTCTCGTTGCCGGGGATGAAGGGCGACCACGGATTCGCGCGGATCGGCTCCTTCGTCTTGTACACGACCGAGAACTGCCCGTTGCCCTGGATCTCGCCGATCATCACCGGCTTGTGCAGGTGGTGGTTCGACTTGTCCATCGTGAGCGTGAAGCCGCAAGGCGCCTTGAAGGTCTGGCCGTACATCGCCGGACGCACCTTGTCGACCTCGATCGACTTGGCCTTCTCGACCGCCTGCTTCCACATGTACATGCCGACGTAGGTCGCTTCCATCGGGTCGTTGGTGACCGAGGTCGACGCGTTGGCGATCTTGTTCTTCTCGGCCCACGCCTTGTAGGTCTTGATGAACTTCTCGTTCTCGGGGTTCTTCACCGACATGAAGTAGTTCCATGCGGCGAGGTGGCCGACCAGCGGCTTGGTGTCGATGCCGCGCAGCTCTTCCTCACCGACCGAGAAGGCCACCACCGGCACGTCCTTGGCCTTCAGGCCCTGGTTGCCCAGTTCCTTGTAGAACGGCACGTTCGAGTCGCCGTTGATCGTCGAGATGACCGCGGTGCGGCCGCCTGCGGCGAACTTCTTCACGTTGGCGACGATGGTCTGGTAGTCCGAGTGGCCGAACGGGGTGTAGGACTCGTCGATGTCCTTTTCGGCGACGCCCTTCGACTTCAGGAAGGCGCGCAGGATCTTGTTCGTGGTGCGCGGGTACACGTAGTCGGTGCCCAGCAGGACCCAGCGCTTGGCGTTGCCGCCGCCCTTGCCCATCAGGTACTCGACCGCCGGGATCGCCTGCTGGTTCGGCGCCGCGCCGGTGTAGAACACGTTCTTCGACAGCTCCTCGCCCTCGTACTGCACCGGGTAGAACAGCAGTCCGTTGAGCTCCTCGTAGACCGGCAGCACCGACTTGCGCGAGACCGAGGTCCAGCAGCCGAAGGTGGCCGCGACCTTGTCCTGCGACAGCAGCTGGCGCGCCTTCTCGGCGAACAGCGGCCAGTTCGACGCCGGGTCGACGATCACGGCCTCGAGCGGACGACCCATCACGCCGCCCTTCGCGTTCATCTCCTCGATGGTCATCAGGACCGTGTTCTTCAGGGCGGTCTCGGAGATCGCCATCGTGCCCGACAGCGAGTGGAGCACGCCGACCTTGATCGGGGTCTTGTCCTGGGCGAAGACGATGTTCGAGGCGGTCAGCCCCGGAAGCGTGACGGCGGCGCCGGCAGTGGCGGCCTTGATGAAGTCGCGACGTTGGGTCATCGGGGGTCCTCTGTGAGCTGGGGGATGGGGCGAATCTCGGGCGGCGCGGTGCGGCCGCGCTCGGGACAGGATTCGCAACAACCGTGCCATCGGCAGGGGATGGCTCGCGCACGTGAACGGTGCGTCGCGCGCACCG
>RPRK01000246.1 GCA_003818495.1 Burkholderiales bacterium | reverse complement strand
CGCGCGGATCGTGCCGCGCTAGGGCCGGGCCGGGCGCGGCCGTCGCCCGGCTGAAGCCGTGCGCGGTGGGGCCGTCGCCCGGCTAAAGCCATGCGCGGTGGGGCCGTCGCCCGGCTAAAGCCGGGCGACGTGCAGACCGCCGTCGACGTGCACCGCCTCGCCGGTGGCGAAGGGCAGCGCCCCGCAGGCCAGCGCGGCCACCGTGCGGCCGACGTCCGCCGCCTCGCCCCAGCGCCGCTGGGGCACGCCACCGTCGGCGATCAGCGTGTCGTAGCGTGCGACGGCCGGTTCGGTCATCGGCGTGCGGACGATGCCCGGGCGCACTTCCCAGGCGGCGATCCCGTGCGCGGCCAGGCGCAGCGCGAGCAGCCGCGTCATCATCGGCAGCGCGCTCTTCGACAGGCAGTACTCGGCCCGCTCGGGCGAGGCGTGGGTCGCGCTGATCGACGAGACCGTGACGATGCAGCGGTACCGGTCGCCGGGCGGGACGGTCAGCATCGATCGGGCCACGGCCTGCGCGAGGAAGAACGGGGCGCGCAGGTTCACGGCCAGCACGCGGTCGAAGTCGTCCGGGCGGATCTCGAGCAGGTCGCCGCGGCGCGCCGCGGGCACGCCGGCGTTGTTGACCAGGCAGTCGATGCGGCCCGAGAGCCGCAGGGTCGCGTCGAGCAGCGCGCCGTGACCGTCGAGCACGGCCACGTCGGCCTCGTGGAACACCGCCCGCGCGCCGCGGGCGGCGAGGCCGGCGAGCGTGGCCTCGGTGTCCGCGTCGTGCGTCAGGTCGCAGAAGGCGATGTCGAAGCCCGCCTCGGCGAGCGCCCAGGCGATGCCCCGGCCGATGCCGCGGTTGCCGCCGGTGACCAGCGCGACGGAGCGCGGTGCGGCGGGCGCATCGGGCGCATCGGGCGCATCGGGCGCGGCGGACGATTCACGCACGTCGGGCACCGAGGGCGCTCCGGCCCGGTCGGCCGTGGCCATCTTCAGGCGGGCAGCCCGTCCGGCGGCATCGCATCCCCTGCTACTTCATGAAGTCCGGCGACACGAGCTTGGGCAGGATCAGCGAGACGTCGGGCCACACGATCACCAGCACCAGCACGCCGAGCATCGGCAGCAGCATGATCATCGTGTCCTTGAGGACGTCGACCATCCTCACCTTGGCGATCGAGCAGGCGATCATCAGGCACAGCCCGTACGGCGGGGTCACCAGCCCGAAGGCGAGCGACACGATGCCGATCATCGCGAACTGCACCGGGTCCATGCCGACGGCCTGGGTCAGCGGCTGCAGGATGGTGCCGACGATGATGATCGCCGGAATCGCGTCGAGGAAGCAGCCGACCACGAGGAAGACCGCGGCGATGAACATGCCGGTCTCGATCTGCCCCATGCCCCAGGTGCCGACGTTGGCGAGGATCGCCTTCGGGATCTGGTAGTAGGCCAGCAGCCACCCGAAGGCGCTGGCCGTGCCGACGCAGAACAGCGCGACCGCGGCGAGCCGGCCGGTGTCGGTCAGCGCCCCCCCGAGGCCCTTCAGGTCCATCTGGCGGTAGACGACCAGCGACAGCGCGGCCGCGTAGAGCACCGCGATGCAGGCCGACTCGGTGGCGGTGAACCAGCCGAACACCTTGCCGCCGATGATGATCACCGGAGTCATCAGCGCGGGCAGGGCCACGAACACCGAGCTGAACACTTCGCGCAGCGAGGCGCGCGGATAGGTCGGGTAGTTGCGCAGCTTCGCGTAGGCGTGGACCGTGCCCATCTGCACGAGGCCGAGCAGCAGCCCCGGGATCACGCCCGCCAGGAACAGCGCGCCGATCGACACCGACAGCACGCCGCCCCAGACGATCATCAGGATCGACGGCGGGATGACGACCGCCAGCACCGACGACACCGCGGTGATCGCCACCGAGAAGCTGTCGTCGTAGCCCTCCTTGCGCTGCGCGTCGATGAAGATCTTCGACTGGCTCGCGGCGTCCGCGGTCGACGACCCCGAGATGCCCGCGAAGAAGAACGACAGCACGACGTTGATCTGCGCGAGGCCGCCCGGGAAGTGCCCGACCAGCGAGCGCGACAGCCGCACCAGCCGGTCGGTGATGCCGCCCACGTTCATCAGGTTGGCGGTCAGCAGGAAGAACGGCACCGCCAGCAGGATGAACGAGTTGAAGGCGTTGAAGGTCTCCTGCACCAGCGTCATCGGCGAGAGGTTCGGCTCCAGCACGAGCATGGGCAGGCAGGCGAGGCCGAGCGCGACCGCCACCGGCACGCGCAGGAACATCAGCGTGAAGAAGGTGCCGAACAGCACCCACGCCGCGGTCGACGGATCGACGCTGGTGAGGACCGGGTTCATGCCGACCGCCCGGTGAGCGCGCGCCACTGATCGGCGATCTGCTCGCCGAGGAACACCAGCCAGGTGAAGCCGGTGATGGGCCAGGCGATGTGGATCATCCAGAGCGGCAGGTCCGCGAGCTCGGAGGTCCGGTTCCAGCCGAAGCGGGTGAACTCGATGCCGAACCAGGCGAACACCAGGGCGAACCCCAGCACCGCGAGCGATGCGAACAGCTTCAGCGCGGCGCCGAATCGGCCGGTCGCCGACGGGAACACGTCGACGATGAAGTGGGTGCCCTCGCGCAGGCCGATCATCGTGCCGATCATGATCATCCACACGAAGAGCAGGCGTGCCATCTCCTCGGTCCAGATGTAGTGCGGCAGCAGGTCGGTGAAGCGCGAGAAGATCTGCAGCGAGACGGGGAAGACGAGGATCGCGACCGACAGCCCGAGCAGCCAGTTCAGCAGCGTCGCATAGGCCGCGGTGAAGCGGCGCCAGGCGCCGGCGGCGGGCGGTGTAGCGGAATTCATGAGGTGGGGAGCCGGTGTCGTTCGGGGCCGGCCCGCGACGCGTGCCGAGGGCCTTCTGCGACGGGCCCGCGGGGCCCGCCGGACTGCACGCGGCGGCCCGCGGGCCGCCGCGCCGCTGCTCGATCAGGTCAGCGCGTTGATCTTCTGGTAGATCTGGTCCGCGCCGATCTCCTTGGCGTATTGCGCCATCACAGGATCGACCAGCTTCTTCATCTGGGCGCGCTCGGTGAACTCGATCTTCTTCAGCTTGCCGGCCTTCTCCAGCGCATCGACCTTGGCGCCGTCCTCGCTCGACTCGATCTGGCGGCCGTAGGCGGCCGCTTCCTTGCCGGCCTTGACGATCGCGGCTTGCAGGTCGGGCGGCAGGCGCTTCATGGTCTTGGTCGAGAAGCACAGCGGGCGGATCGTGATCGCGTGCTGGGTCATCAGCAGGTTCGGGCCGACCTCGAAGAACTTCATCTGCTCGACGCCCGCGGCCTCGTTCTCGCCGGCCTGGATCACGCCGTTCTGGATGGCGTTGTAGACCTCGTTGTAGGCGATCACGGTCGGCGACATGCCAATCGCGGCGAAGGTCTTGCTCCAGATCGGGGCGCCCTGAACGCGGACCTTCAGGCCCTTGAGCTCGGCGAGGTTGCGGGCCGGCTTGTTCGAGAAGATGTTGCGCACGCCGCCGCCGGCGTAGCCGATCAGCGCGACCTCGGCCTTCTGCTCGACCTCGTCGGCGACGCCCTTGAACAGGTCGGCGTCGAGCACCTTGTTCCAGTGCGCGAGGTCACGGAACAGGAACGGCGCGTCGACGAAGGGCGCGGCCTTGGAGAAGGTGGACATGTGGGCCGGCGAGACGATCGCGAAGTCGACCGCCTTGCCCTGGGCCATGTACTCGAAGTACTGCTTCTCGAGGCCGAGCGCGCTGTTCTTGTGGATGACGAAGTTGATCGGCTTGGCGTAGTACTTCTTCACCAGCTCCTCGAAACGGACCATGCACTTGGTGAAGGCGTGATCGTCGTTGAACTGCGAGGCGCCGTTCAGGGTGATCGTCGACTGCGCGCGCGCGGTGTGGACGAACGGCGCCTGCACGGCCGCCGCGGCCGCCATCGAGCCAAGGAAATGTCTGCGTTGCATCGTGGGTCTCCTCCAGGTTCACGGGCCCGTGCCGGACGGCCCGGGCGTTGCCGGACGCGGTCCGCGCGCCACCCTCGTCGCATGGGGTGCGCTGCGCTGACCGCCTGGTCAAAAGCGTAGCACAGGCGGCGTCGGCGCCGGTGCGTTCGAGGTGGACCCGGGTGCCGACCCGGGCGCCGGCAAGGCGTCGGAGCGACGTATCCTCGGGGCCGGACGAATCCA
Organism: Burkholderiales bacterium; assembly: GCA_003818495.1. GTDB lineage: Bacteria > Pseudomonadota > Gammaproteobacteria > Burkholderiales > Burkholderiaceae_E > UBA4615. Next base: position 2,234 of record RPRK01000246.1, on the reverse strand, counting down.
GGAGCACGACCGATGCAGCCGTCAGCGACCCCCATGGTGAACCTGCCCGACGGCCGGGCGGTGCCCGCGCTCGGCCTGGGCACCTGGCGGATGGGCGAGCGCCCGGAGGCGCGCCGCGCCGAGGTGGCCGCCCTGCGCGCCGCGGTGGAGGCGGGCCCCGCGCTCATCGACACCGCCGAGATGTACGGCGACGGCGGCGCGGAATCGGTGGTCGGCGAGGCGATCGCGGGGATGCACGACCGCGTCTTCGTGGTCTCCAAGGTGCTGCCCTCGAACGCCTCGCCGGCGGGCACGGTGGCCGCGTGCGAGCGCAGCCTCGAACGTCTCGGGGTCGAGCGGATCGACCTCTACCTGCTGCACTGGCGGGGCCGCTGGAAGCTCGCCGATACCGTCGACGCGTTCGAGCGGCTGGTGGCGCAGGGCAAGATCGGCGGCTGGGGCGTGTCGAACTTCGACGTCGCCGATCTCGATGCGCTCGCGGCGCTGCCGGCCGGCGCACGCTGCGCGACGAACCAGATCTACTACGCGCTGTCGCAGCGCGGCCCCGAGTTCGAGCTCCTGCCGAGGATGGCCGCGCTCGGCATGCCGGCGATGGCCTACAGCCCGCTGGACGAGGGCCGGCTGGTGCAGCACCCGGCGCTCAGGCCGATCGCGACCGAGCTCGGCGCGAGCTGCGCCCAGGTCGCCCTCGCCTGGCTGCTGGCCGAGGGGGTGCGCGCACCCGGCGTGATCGCGATCCCGAAGAGCGCATCGGCCGAGCGGATGGCCGAGAACGCGGCGGCCGCGGGGCTGCGGCTCGAGCCGAGGCACCTGGCGGTGCTCGACCGCGCGTTCACCCCGCCGCGCCGCAAGGCGCCGCTGGCGATGATCTGAACGGGCGGCCGCGGCGCCGCGCCCGTCGCGACGGGCGGCCGCGGCGCGGTCATGTCCCGATCATGCCCCGGTGTACTTCGGAGGCCGCCGCTCGGCGAAGGACGCCATGCCCTCGGCGAAATCGCCCGAGTGGGTCGCGAGGGAGAACTGGTCGTAGTCGGCGTGGCTGACCGCGCGATCGAGCGCCGAGACGGCCGCGTCGACCGCCTGCTTGATCATGCGCAGCTGCACCGGCGGCAGCGACGCCGCGCGCTCGGCGAAGGCCATCGCCGCCGCGAGCGCACCGCCCGCGGGCGCCACCTCGTCGACCAGGCCCCAGTCGCGCGCACCCGCGGCGCCGAGCTTCTCGCCGAGCACCGCGACCCGCTTGGCCCGCGCCGGACCCACCAGGTGCGCCAGCCGCGGCACCGCGTTCCAGGACAGGTTCATGCCACGCTCGATCTCCGGCACGTAGAAGGTCGCGCTGTCGCCGGCCACCCGCAGGTCGCAGGAGACGCCGAGCGCGGCGGCGCCGCCCACGCACCAGCCCTCGACCGCGACGATCGTCAGTGCCTCGACCTCGGCCCAGGCGCGGCACATCCGGCCGCCGGTCTGCATCAGCAGCCGCGATTCCGCGAAGCGCGCCTCGCGGGCGCGCTTGAGCTCGGCGTCCTTCAGGTCCGCACCCATGCTGAACACGGAGGCCGTGCCGGTCAGCACGACCGCGGAGACGTCCGGATCGTCCTCGAAGGAGCGCGCCGCGCGCGTCAGCTGCCGACAGGCCTCCATCGACAGGGTGTTGCGGCCGTCGCCGCGGTCGAAGCGCACGATCGCGATGCGGCCGTGCCGCTCGATGCTCACGTAGTCCATGGTCGTGCTCCGGGTCAGGCGGCGGTGGTCTCGAACTCGGCCGGCAGCACGATCTCGATGAGCTCGAGGTCGGCGGAATGCTCGATCTCCCGGTGGCGGATGCCGGGCGGCTGGTGGACACAGGAGCCGGCCTCGAGCCGGACCTCGCCGACGCCCTCGTACTCGAAGCGCACCCAGCCCCGCGTCACGTAGACCAGCTGCAGCTGGACGGCATGGCGGTGCCACTCGCCGGTGGCCTGGTGGTCGCCGCGGGCGCGGATCACGTGCATGACCGCGCGGCCGGCGGTGGCATCGCGCACCCCGAGGTCGCGGTACTCGAAGTAGGTGCGCAGGCCGTCGGGCACGAAGGCGCTGCTCGCCGCGTGGCTGACGCCGAAGCGCATGGGGGCGGGCGTGGGGCCCGCGGGGTCGGTGGCCGTCGTCATGGTGTCTCCTCCAGTCTTCTCGTCGGGATCCCGGGATCGTACCGGCGGCGCGGCCTGCGCGCCCGTCGGCCCGGTACAATGCGGACT
>RPRK01000245.1 GCA_003818495.1 Burkholderiales bacterium | reverse complement strand
TCTGGGGCACGGCGCTGGCGGTGGTCTGCGCGGTGCCGCTCGGACTGATGTCCGCCGGCAACGTCGCGCCGGGCTGGCTCTACCAGCCGATCCGACGGGTGATGGACGCGTGCCGCGCCATCAACGAGATGGTCTTCGCGATGCTGTTCATCGTCGCGGTCGGTCTCGGTCCGTTCGCCGGCGTGCTCGCGCTCTGGATCCACACGACCGGCGTGCTCGCCAAGCTGTTCTCCGAGGCGGTCGAGGCGATCGACCCGCGCCCCGTGGAAGGCGTGACCGCCACCGGCGCCGGATGGCTCGACGAGATCCTGTACGGCGTGCTGCCGCAGGTGCTGCCGCTGTGGATCTCGTACTCGCTGTACCGCTTCGAGTCGAACGTGCGGTCCGCCTCGGTGGTCGGCATGGTCGGCGCCGGCGGCATCGGCGTGATCCTGCACGAGGTGATCCGCGGCTTCGAGTACGCGCAGACCGCCGCGGTGCTGCTCATCATCATCGCGTCGGTCACGCTGATCGACATGGTGTCCGCACGGATCCGCCAATGGGCGATCTGACGTGCCCCGTTCCAGAGGTCTCGATCCGATGACGCCCGGCGTCCACCTCAACGGCATCGACTATGCGTGGCCGCGACGGCCGGTGGTGGTCGTCTGCATCGACGGCGGCGATCCCGCCTACATCGAGCGCGGCATCGCCGACGGCATCCTGCCCAACGTCCGTCGCTTCATGCGCGACGGATTCGCCACCATCGCCCGGGGCACGGTGCCGAGCTTCACCTGCCCGAACAACATGTCGCTCATCACCGGCGCGCCGCCCTCGGTGCACGGCATCTCGGGCAACTTCTACCTCGATGCGGCGACCGGCGAGGCGGTGGTGATGACCGGGCCGGAACTGCTGCGCAGCCGCACGCTGCTGGCGACCTTCGCGGACGCCGGCGCGCGGGTGGTCTCGATCACCGCCAAGGACAAGCTGCGCCGACAGCTCGGCCGCGACCTCGACGTCTCGCGCGGGCATGTCAGCCTGTCGGCGGAGACGGCCTCGCAGTGCACGCTCGCCGAGCACGGCATCGAGGACGTGCTGTCGCTGGTCGACATGCCCCAGCCCGACATGTATTCGGCCGACCTGTCGCTGTTCGTCCTGGAGGCGGGCATCCGGCTCCTCGAGCGGGACCGGCCGGACCTGAGCTTCCTGTCGCTGACCGACTACATCCAGCACAAGCACGCCCCCGGCAGCGCCGCGGCGGACGACTTCTACCGCCGCATCGATGCCTGCTTCGGCCGGCTGGACGCGCTCGGTGCGGTCGTCGCGCTGACCGCCGACCACGGCATGAGCGACAAGGCGCTGCCGGACGGCCGTCCGAACGTCGTCTTCCTGCAGGACGAGCTCGATGCACGCTTCGGCGCCGGCCGCATGCGGGTCGTCTGCCCGATCACCGATGCGTTCGTGCGCCATCACGGCGCGCTGGGCGGGTTCGTGCGGATCTGGTTCGTCGATCCGTCGCTCGATCCGGCGGCCGTGATCGCGCACGTCGGCGCCCTCGACGGCGTCGCGGAGGCGCTCGATCGCGCCACGGCGTGCGCGCGCTTCTCGCTGCCGGCCGACCGCGAGGGCGACGTCGCGGTGATCGCCGAGCAGGGCGCGGTGATCGGCGCCTCCGAGCGCGACCACGACCTGTCGGCGCTGCGCGGGGAGCGGCTGCGCAGCCACGGCGGCACCTCCGAGGCGCGCGTGCCGGTCATCCTGAACGTGCCGGTGAGCGAGGCGTACCGGGCGCAGGCCGAGGCGGGCATCGACAGCTGGCGGGTGTTCGACTTCGCCCTGAACGGCGCGGCCTGAGATGACGGACGCGAGTCTTCCCCCGACCGGCCGCCTGGCGGTCTACGACGCGCCGAACGGCCCGTTCCGGATCGCGCGCTATCCGCTGCGCGAACCGGCCCGCGACGAGGCGCTGGTGCGCGTGCGCATGTCCACGATCTGCCGTTCCGACATCTACTCGTATCAGGGGCATCGTCCGTCGCCGTGCCCGGGCCTGCTCGGTCACGAGATCGTCGGCGACATCGTCGCCCTCGGCGCGGCGGTGACGCGCGACATGCGCGACGACCCGCTGTCGGTCGGCGACCGGGTGACCTGGAGCGAGTACTTCGTGCCCGGCCGCAGCCATGCGCGCGACGTGCTCGACCTGCCGCAGAAGGCGCCCGGCGTCGACAAGTACGGCCACATGTCGTGCGAGACCGCGCCGCACCACCACGGCGGCTTCGGCGAGTACTGCTACATCCGGCCGGACTCCTGGATCCTGAGGCTGCCGGATTCGCTGAGCGACGCCGAGGCCACGCCGATCAACTGCGGGGTGGCCACGATGTGCGCGGTGATCGAGGCGGCGCAGCCGCGGCTCGGCCAGACCGTCGTCGTGCAGGGGCTCGGCCTGCTCGGCCTGTACGGCGCCGCCCTCGCCAAGTCGCTGGGCGCATCGCGGGTGGTGGGTGTCGATGCGGTGCCCGAGCGGCGCGCGCTGGGCCTGCGCTTCGGCGTCGACGTCGCCCTCGACCCCGCCGAGGCGGCGTCGCTGCCGGCCGACGCGGATGCGGTGATCGAGGTCTGCGGCGATCCGTCCGCGATCCCGGTCGGCCTGGGCTGGCTGCGGGCGGGCGGGCGCTACGTGGTGGCCGGCATGGTCAGCCCGGGGGCGATGGTCACGCTCGACGCGAACCTGCTGCTGCGGCGCTGCGTGACGCTGGTCGGCGTGCACAACTATCACCCGCGGCACCTGCCGCAGGCGCTCGCGTTCGTCGTCGCGAACCGCACGCGCTTTCCGTTCGGCGAGCTGGTCGACGGCCGCTACCGGCTCGACGAGGTCGACCGGGCGATGGCCGACGCCGCGGCGCGCCGCGTGCTGCGTGCGGCGATCCTGCCATGAACGCTCCCCTCCCGATGCACGCCGATCCGCTGCTGCTCACGCCCGGTCCGCTCACCACGACGGCCGCGACCAAGGCCGCGATGCTGCACGACCGCGGCTCCTGGGATGCGGCGTTCAACGAGATCACCGCCGAGGTCTGCACCGACCTCGTGGCCATCGTCCACGGCCAGCGCTCCCACGTCTGCGTGCCGCTGCAGGGCAGCGGCACCTTCGCCGTGGAGGCCGCGCTCGGCACCCTGGTGCCGCGCGACGGCCGGGTGCTGGTGCCGAACAACGGCGCGTACTGCGAGCGGATCCTGCGGATCCTCGGCGTGCTCGGCCGCGCCGCGGTCGAGCTGCGCTTCGACGAGTCCGAGCCGGTGGACGCGGCCCGCGTCGAAGCGGCACTGATCGCCGACCCGCGCATCTCCCACGTCGCGCTGGTGCACTGCGAGACCGGCACCGGCATGCTCAATCCGCTGCAGGGCGTCGCCGAGGCCGTCGCGCGCCAGGGACGGCGCCTGATCGTCGACGCGATGAGCTCGTTCGGCGTGCTGCCGATCGACGTGCGCGACGCCGCGATCGATGCGGTCGTGGCCGCCTCGGGCAAGTGTCTCGAGGGCGTGCCCGGCATGGGCTTCGTCGTCGCGCGGCGCGAGGCGCTCGAGGCCGCCGGCGGCGTCAGCCACTCGCTCGCGCTGGACCTGCACGACCAGTGGCGCTACCTCCAGCGGACCACGCAGTGGCGGTTCACGCCGCCGACGCACGTCGTGGCGGCGCTGCGCGAGGCGCTCGTGCAGTACCGCGCCGAAGGCGGTCTGGCCGCCCGCCGCGCGCGCTACGCCGCGAACTGCGCCCGGCTCGTCGACGGCATGCAGCGGCTCGGGTTCCGCACGTTCCTGTCGCCCGCGCTGCAGGCGCCGATCATCGTCACCTTCCTGGCCCCGCAGCATCCGGCCTGGCGCTTCGACGTGCTGTACGCCCGCATGCGCGATCGCGGATTCATCCTGTATCCGGGCAAGCTCACGCTCGTCGACACCTTCCGGGTCGGGTGCATCGGCGCCATCGGCGTCGACGACATCGAGGCGATGCTCGCGGCGATGGCCGCGACGCTCGACGAGATGGGCATCGAGCCCGGCGCCTGACCCGCTCGCCGAGACCCCGTCGCATGGACCCGACCGACCCCCATCCCGACCCCCATCCCGACCTCCATCCCGACCCCCATTCCCGTGCACTGCTGGACGCGCTCCACGAGGTGTTCGACCTGCGCGCCCGGGGCCGCTACGGGCTGTCGGACGTGAACCAGCTCGCCCATGCGCTGCAGGCCGGGCACCATGCCCGCGAGCAGGGGCTCCCCGCGTCGCTCACCGTCGCGGCGCTGCTGCACGACGTGGGTCACATGGTCCACGAACTCGGCGAACATCCGGCGGCCCGCGGCGTGGACGACCGTCACGAGGCGGTCGGCGCCGCCTGGCTGGCCCGCTGGTTCGGCCCGGCGGTGGTCGAGCCGGTGCGGCTGCACGTCGCGGCCAAGCGCTGGCTGTGCGCGGTCGAACCCGGCTATTTCGAGCGACTGACCCGCGATTCCGTCGAGAGCCTCGCCCTGCAGGGCGGCGCGATGTCGCCCGAGGAGGTCGCCGCGTTCGAACGCCTGCCCTACTGGCGCGATGCCGTCGCGCTGCGCCGTCTCGACGAACTGGCCAAGGATCCGGACGCACCGACGCCGGCGTTCGCCGACTTCCGCGGCGAGATCCTCGCGGCGCTGCGCGGGGACTGAGCGCGCCGCGCCCCGGCGGGTGTGCGGCGGGCGCGGCACCGGGCCTTCCGTCCGTCCGTCCGCCGCGCCTGTTCGACCGGATCGTGAATCGCCCCGGCGCGCGCCCGGGCTACAGGTGGGGGTCTTTCCAGCCGAGCGTGCCTCAGGATGATCGCGCCGTTCGAACAGGCCAACCCCCATGCGCTCGCCGCGCTCGTCGCGGCCGGGGAGACCCATTCGATCGAGGCCAGCGAGGACATCGTCGACGCGCAGGGCGTGAAGCTCTGGGCCCGCGGCAAGCCGGTCGCCGCCGAACTGGTCGAGCGGCTGGTCGACCGTCGCCTGCGGCGTCCGATCGAGCAGTGCCTGGCGGCGCGCGACGGCATCGACGCCGGGCAGGTCGTCGCCGAGACGGCGCGACTGCTCGAAGGCAGCCCCTACCTGTCGCTGCTGGCCGGCCGGGAGGCGCGCCGCCTGCTCGAGATCGCTGGCAGCCTGCCCCTGGTGCCGCCGGTGGCACTGCTGATGACCGCCGCGAAAGGCCGCGGCGACGCCTTCACGCACGCCTGCCTGGTCATGCTGCTGGCCGGCGCGCTCGCCGCGCGCTGCGGCAGCGACGTCAGCGGCATGCAGCGCGCGATGCTCGCGGCGCTCGTGCACGACATCGGCGAGCAGTACGTCAACCCGGAGTACCTGCGCAGCCGCCGCGAGCTGAGCCTCGAGGAGTGGCGTCACGTCAGTGCGCATCCGCGGGTCGGCGAGCTGTTCGTGCAGACCAACACCCGTTACCCGAAGCAGATCGCGGCGCTGGTCGCGGCGCATCACGAGCGCCTGGACGGCACCGGCTATCCGGCGCGCGCCGTCGCCCCGGCGCTGCCCGAGGGCGCCGGCTACCTCCTGGTCGCGGAGACGATGGCCGGGGTGATGAACGACCCGGTCTCGGCACCCGCCCGGGCCGTGCTGGCGATGGGGCTGGTGTTCGGCGAGTACCCCATGGGCGTGGTCAACCACGTGGTGCTGGCGCAGCGCAGCTTCCCGGTCGAAGGCTCGGTCACGCTCGAGCGCGAGGCCGCCCGCGAGCGGGTCGTCGCGGTGCGCGACGGCCTGGAGCGGGCCCGCGAAGTCGCCGCCACGCTCGAGGATCGGATCGCCCACGACGCCGAGCGCCGCTCGCTCAAGCGGCTGGCACCGCTGCTGACCCGGCTCGGCGCGGCCTTCGTCTCCACCGGCACCGCCCACTACTTCGACCTCGTCGAACAGTGCGCGGACGCCGATGCCGAGCTGGTGCTGCAGCTCGAGCTCGTGCCGCGGGAGGTTCGCTGGCGCATGCGCAGCCTGGCCCGCGACGTCGCGCAGGATCTCGGCGCCTTTCCCGACGGCGGGCGCGAGCGCTTCGCGCCGCTGCTCGATGCGCTGCGGGGGGAGTCCGCGGTCCGGGCCTGAGCCCGGTGCGCGAACCGATCGCCTCGCTTGACAGCGCCCCCCGGCCCCGCCACCGTTGCGGGCGCCGCCGCCGCGGCCGCGCGCGGTACGGCCCGCCCCGCGACGATGGCGACGCATCCGGAGAAGGGGAGACGATGAGGATCGCAGTGCTGGGCACCGGGATGATGGGTGCCCCGATGGCTCGCAGGCTGTGCGAGGCCGGTCATGCGGTGCATGTCTGGAACCGCAGCCGATCCAAGGCCGAGCCGCTGGCCGCCCACGGCGCGACGGTGCACGACACCGCGCGCGGCGCGGTCGCCGGGGCCGAGCTGGTCGTGTCGATGCTCGAGAACGGGCCGGTCACCGGGTCGGTGCTCTTCGACGGCGCGACGGGGGCGGCCGCCGCGCTGGTCCCCGGCACGCTGGTGGTGGACATGGCC
>RPRK01000244.1 GCA_003818495.1 Burkholderiales bacterium | reverse complement strand
CGTCATCGCCTCGGACTGGTCGTGGGTGACGTAGACGAACGTGGTCGCGAGCGTGCGGTGCAGCTGCGCGATCTCGGTCCGCATGTGGACGCGCAGCCGGGCGTCGAGGTTCGACAGCGGCTCGTCCATCAGGAAGGCCGCCGGCTCGCGCACCATCGCGCGGCCGACCGCGACGCGCTGGCGCTGGCCGCCCGAGAGCTGACCTGGCTTGCGATCGAGCAGGGCGGCGATGTCGAGCAGGTCCGCGGTGCGCCGCACGTCGTCGGCGATGCCGCGTTCGATGTCCCTCGCGCCCGCGACGAGGCGGCCGACCATCGGCAGGCGCTGCAGCGTCGACAGCCGCCGCATGCGCAGCGGCACCGCCATGTTGTCGCGCACGCTCAGGTGCGGATAGAGCGCGTACGACTGGAACACCATCGCCACGTCGCGTGCCTTGGGCGGCAGTGTCGTGACGTCGACCTCGCCGATCCGCACGCGCCCCGAGTCCGAGGTGTCGAGCCCCGCGATCAGCCGCAGCAGCGTCGACTTGCCGCAGCCCGACGGGCCGAGCAGCGTGATGAACTCGCCGTCGGCGATGTCCAGCGACGTGTCGCGCAGGACCGTCGTCGCACCGAAGGACTTGGAGACCGACTCGATCGAGATGGAGGCCATGCCCGGCACGGTAGGCACCGCGGATGGCAGCGTCGTGACACCGCGCGGCGCGGTACAGTGACGGGGCGGCCCGGCCCTGCGCGGGTGCGCGACCGAGGATCCCTGCGCATGCCGGCTGCTCCGAACGCTTCTCCGCCCTCCGGGACGCCTTCCGCCGGGGTGCCCCACCGCATCGTCATCGTCGGCGGCGGTGCCGGCGGCCTGGAGCTCGCCACGCGCCTGGGCGACACGCTCGGCCGCAAGGGTCTGGCGCACGTCACGCTGATCGAGAAGTCGCGCTCGCACTTCTGGAAGCCGCACCTGCACGAGATCGCGGCGGGCAGCATCGACCTGCACGTGCATGCGACCGACTACCTCGCGCAGTCGTTCTGGCACGGCTTCCGGTACCGGCTCGGCGAGATGGTGGGCCTGGATCGCGAGCGGCGGCTGGTGCACGTCGCGCCGGTGATCGACGACGACGGGGCGCCGGTCACCGCGCCCTACACGCGGGCCTACGACACGCTGGTGATCGCGGTCGGCAGCCGCACGAACGACTTCGGCACGCCGGGCGTGGCCGAGCATGCGATCGCGCTGGAGACGCCGGCGCACGCGGAGCGCTTCCACCGCAAGCTGGTCGACGCCTGCCTGCGTGCCCACATGCAGGAAGGCCCGCTCGGGCCGAACCAGCTCCAGGTGGCGATCATCGGGGCGGGCGCCACCGGCGTGGAGCTGGCGGCGGAACTGCACAAGGCGACGCGCACGCTGGTCTCCTACAACCTCGAGAACATCGATCCCGAGCGCGACATCCGGCTGAACCTGATCGAGGCAGGACCACGGATCCTGCCGGCGCTGCCCGAACGCATCGCGGTGGCCGCGACGGAGCTGCTGGTCGGGCTGGGCGTGAAGGTGCACACCGAGGCGCGCGTCACGGCGGTCACCGACGCCGGGGTGCGGCTGGCGAGCGGCGAGCTGCTGCCGGCGGAGCTGGTGGTCTGGGCGGCCGGCGTCAAGGCACCGGAGTTCCTCAAGGACCTGGCGGGCCTGGAGACGAACCGCATCAACCAGCTCGTGGTGCGACCCACGCTGCAGACCACGCTCGACGACGCGGTCTTCGCGCTCGGCGACTGCGCCGCGGCGCCCTGGCTCGGGCACCAGGGCACGGTGCCGCCGCGCGCGCAGGCCGCGCACCAGCAGGCCTCGCATCTGGTCAGGCAGCTGCGGCGCCGGATCGAGGGGCAGCCGCTCGCCGACTGGCGATACCGGGACTTCGGCTCGCTGGTGTCGCTCGGCGAGTACTCCACGGTGGGCAACCTGATGGGTGCGCTGGTGGGCGGCAACCTCTGGGTCGAGGGCCTGTTCGCCCGTGCGATGTACAAGTCGCTCTACAAGATGCACCAGGTGGCGCTGCACGGGTACTGGAAGACCGCGGTGGGGTCGGCCTCGCGGTTGCTCACCCGCAGTACGGAACCGCGGGTGAAGCTGCATTGACCGGGATGCAGCCGACCCGTCCGCTGTCTGGCCCGCTCTCCGGCATGCGCGCCGATCCGCACCCGCCGCCCTCGCCGCAGCCGCGTCGCGTGCTGATGCTCGGCGCCACCGGCACGATCGGTCGGGCCACCGCGCGAGCGCTCCTGCGGCGGGGCCACGACGTGGTGTGCGTGGTGCGTCCGCGCGCGGTCGACGACGCCGCGCGCCTGCTGCCCGGCGCGCGCGTGCGCGGCGCCGACGTGACGGACGCGGCCTCGCTCGCGCTGCATGCGGTTCGCGGCGAGCCCTTCGATGCGCTGGTGTCCTGTCTCGCGTCGCGCACCGGCGTGCCGGCCGATGCCTGGGCGATCGATCATCGCGCGCACGTGCACGCCCTCGAGGCGGCGCGCGGCGCGGGCGTCTCGCAGGTGGTGCTGCTCTCGGCGATCTGCGTGCAGAAGCCGCTGCTCGCCTTCCAGCACGCCAAGCTCGCCTTCGAGCGGGTCCTGATCGACTCGGGCATCGACCATTCGATCGTGCGGCCGACCGCGTTCTTCAAGTCGCTGTCGGGTCAGGTCGAGCGGGTGCGTCGGGGCCGTCCGTTCCTCGTGTTCGGCGACGGCACGCTGACCGCGTGCAAGCCGATCTCGGACGACGACCTCGCCGACTACCTGGCGGACTGCCTGGACGATCCGTCGCGGCGCAACCGCGTGCTGCCGATCGGCGGGCCGGGTCCGGCGATCACGCCGCGCGAGCAGGGCGAGCGGCTGTTCGAGCTGCTGGGGCGCCCGGCCCGGTTCAAGCAGGTGCCGGTCGGGCTGCTGGATGCGATCGTCGGCGTGCTGGGCACCGCGGGCCGCGTGGTGCCCGCGCTCGCCGCGAAGGCCGAGCTCGCGCGGATCGGCCGCTACTACGCGACCGAGTCGATGCTGGTGCTCGACCCGGTGACCGGCCGCTACGACGCGGCGGCCACGCCGTCGACGGGGACGCAGACGCTCTTCGATCACTACGGGCGCCTGGTGCGCGGGGAGGTCGTCGACGAGCGGGGCGAGCACGCGGTGTTCTGACGACGCCGCGGCCCGGATCTCCACCGTGCGTCCACAATGCAGGCGTCCACTGACCGGTTCCGATGCGCCTGCGTCTCGTCCACTCCCTGTCGCTCGTCCTGCTGTCCGCCGTCGTCGTCAGCGTGGTCGCGATGGGCGGCTTCACGGCATGGAACCTGCGGCAGGGGTTCGCCGCCTACGTGCAGTCGCGCGACGTGCAGCGGCTGGAGACCTTCGTGCGCGTGGTGAACGAGGCCCTCGACGCAGGGGGCGGTCCGGGCGTGCTGGACGAGGCCCGGCTGCCGATGCGAAGTCTCGTCGACGAGGTCCTGCGCCGCGAGGGCCTGCGAGGCCCGCCGCGCGATGGCCCGCCCCGAGACGGCCCGCCGCGTGATGGGCCGTCAAGGGACGGCCCGCCCGGCTCCGGTCCCCCGGGCTTCGGCCCGCCGCGCGACGGCCGCCCGCCCCCCGGCATGGGCCGCCGCCCGCCCGAGGACGCCTTCGCCGCCCGCGTGGTGCTGCTCGACCCCGCGGGCCGTCCGCTGCTGGGCCGCCCTCTGCGCGAGGGGCCGCTGCCCTTCGTGGACCGGCCGGTGCGCTGGCGCGGCGAGGTGGTGGCGATCGCGCGGCTGCGGCCGGTCGGCGGCTCGCCGGAGGCGAACGACCTCGACTTCCTGCGCTCGCAGTACCTGGGCATCGCCGGTGTCGCGGCGCTGCTCGTGCTGGTGGCGATCGGCGCCGCGGCATGGCTCGCGCGCCGCTGGGCGTCGCCGCTCGCCGAGGTGCAGGCGGCGACGGCGCGGATCGCCCGCGGCGAGCTGTCCGTGCGGCTGTCGACGGCGCGCGACGACGAGATCGGCGACGTGATGCGCAATGTCGACGCGATGGCCGAGAGCCTGCAGCGCATGGAGGGCGCGCGGCGGCGCTGGATCGCGGACATCTCGCACGAGCTGCGCACGCCGCTGTCGGTGCTGCGCGGCGAGGTCGAGGCGATGCTCGACGGCGTGCGGCCCCTGACGGCCGCGGCGGTCGGCTCGCTGCGCGAGGAGGTGCTGCGCCTCGGCGCGCTGGTCGACGACCTGCACCTGCTGGCGATGTCGGACCTGAACACGCTGCCGTGCCGATGGGCCGAGGCCGACGCGATCGTGCTGGTGCGCGAGGCGCAGCGCCGCTTCGAGACCCGCGCGCGGGCGGCCGGGCTGGTGCTGTCGGTGGATGCGCCCGACGGCGCGGTCGCACCGGTCCTCTGGGACCCCGCCCGCATCGCGCAGCTGCTGTCGAACCTGCTGGAGAACGCCGTGCGCTACACCGATGCACCCGGCCGGATCGAACTCGCGGTGCGCGCCGACGCGGACCGGGTACGGATCCGCGTCGACGACACCGCGCCGGGCGTGGACGCGGCCGATCTGCCGAGGCTCTTCGAGCCGCTCTGGCGGGCCGACGCCTCGCGCGGGCGGCATGCCGGCGGCAGCGGCCTCGGCCTCGCGATCTGCGAGGCGATCGTGCGCGCGCACGAAGGCTCGATCCGCGCCGAGCGGTCGCCGAAGGGCGGGCTTCGCATCGACATCGACCTGCCGAGACGGCCGGGGAGGGCCGGCGCATGACCGAACCGAAGACGCGTTCCGCAGTGATGGTGGTCGAGGACGATCCGAAGATCGCCCGGCTGCTGGTCGACTACCTGCTGAACGAGGGCCTCGCCGCGACCGCGATCGGCGACGGCCTGCAGGCGCTGCGTGCCTTCGAGGCCGACCCGCCGTCGGCGATGGTGCTCGACCTGATGCTGCCCGGACTCGACGGTCTGGCGCTGTGCCGCGCGGTGCGTGCCACGAGCGACGTGCCGATCGTGATGCTGACCGCGCGTGTCGACGAGATCGATCGGCTGATCGGTCTCGAGGTCGGTGCCGACGACTATGTCTGCAAGCCGTTCAGTCCGCGCGAGGTGGTGGCGCGCGTGAAGGCGCAGCTGCGGCGCGCCGAGGGCCGGCTGGTGCGCCAGCGGCCCGCGTGGGAGATCGACGAGGACGCGCTGCGCATCGCATGGCGCGGGCACGGGCTGCCGCTCACGCCGCTGGAGTTCCGCATGTTCCGGCTGATGCTCGAGCGGCCGGGTCGCGTGTTCGCGCGCGCCACGCTGCTCGACGCGGTGCACGACGACCTGCGCGACGTCAGCGACCGTGCGATCGACAGCCACGTGAAGAACCTGCGCCGCAAGATCGAGGCCGTGGACCCGGCGTTCGAGGGCATCGTGTCGGTGTACGGGGTGGGCTACCGGTTCGATGCGCCGCAGGGCGCGTGAGGCGCGGACGCGGGCGGCCCTACAGCCTGACCGACGCACCGCCGATGCCGTCGAAGACGACGTCGACGGCGTCGCCTTCGGCGGCCTCCAGCATGCCCGCCCAGCTCCCCGTGGTGACCACCGTGCCGGCGCGCAGCACCGTGCCGTCCGCGCTCGCATGGCGCGCCCATTCCGGCAGGCCGCGCAGCGGGTCGCCGAGCGGATGCGTGCCGATGCGCTCGACGGGAGCGCCCGAACCGATCCGCACCGTGCAGCGCTGCATCGCCCAGTCGCGCGGCGCGAACGGCACCCAGTCGCCGAGCACCAGCGCGCCGTGGGACTGCAGGTCGGCGAGCTTGTCGGGCGCGGAGGCGTGCAGGCCCTCGAGCCAGCGCGACTCCACCAGCTCGATCGACACGCAGAGCGCGTCCACCCAGTCGATCGCGGCGCCGGACAGGGCCCGCGCCGCCTCCTCGGGGCCGACGTCGCGCCCCAGGCGGAACGCCAGCTCGGCCTCGACGAGCCGCAGCCGAAGCGGCAGCCCGCGGGCATCGGCAGGGCTGCGCAGCACGCCCGCGGACGGCAGGGGCGCGTGCGTGGCGGGGCCGGAGCCGCCCGACTTCCAGTGGCGCGGCGCCCCATCGGCCGGCTCGCCGAGCGCGGCGAGCACCGTGCGCTGCACCGCATAGGCCGTGGCGGAGTCGGGGAGGCCGGGGGCCGGAACCTGGGTGCCGAGGCGACGGGCCTCGAGCAGCGCGAGGGCGGCGAGCGTGGCCGGTGCGGCCGGTGGGGTGGTCATCGGGCGGGCCCTCCTGCAGGACGGACATCGTAGCCCGCGCGAGGCTCGGGCACCCATCGCGGTCCGGAGCGCGGCCCGGGCACTCGGATTGCTGCCGGCAGGCCGGTCGCCAGTACGAGGGCCCGAGCCATGCAGCTTCACGAGACGAACGCCGCGCCGCCCGACCGCCGCAGCGGAGAAGACCAGCGCCTGGAGCGCGCGATCGACGCCGCCCTCGACTGCTCGCAGGCCTGCAGCGACTGCGCGGACGCGTGCATCGCCGACGGCCTGCCCGCTTCGTTGCGCCAGTGCGTGCGGCTGGCGCTCGACTGCGCGGACCTGTGCGAGGTCACGGTCTCGCTCG
>RPRK01000243.1 GCA_003818495.1 Burkholderiales bacterium | reverse complement strand
CGGCTCCCTTCTCATGACCGATCATAGCAGCTAAAGATTTTTTCCCTTTCTCAAGGTAGTTTTTAAGCGTTGCTGGCTGATTTACTAAAGCAGGTTTACTCATAATGCCTTTTCCTTTTTCGCTGCGTTCACAGCACTAAAATTGATTGATTTGGATGTGACTATTTTGGCGTATTCTTCCAGTAATGGGTAATTTTGCTCATTCGAAAGCGCTTCTTTGATCGCCGTCTTATCCCATGTGAAATTCGTTTTGATGCAAAACAGCCCAGCTTGTGCGAGTTTGAGCATGTCTTTAGCCTCTGGCTCTGCAAAAGTCTCAACTCGTTTGCTTTCGCGAAGCTTCACTATCCAAATGTTGCCTTTTTCAAATGTCGTATTGTGCTTTTCAAGTGAGGCGACAACGTAGGATTTGAGACGATCGGCGGCGTTTTGTAGGGATTTTTGCCTTGCAGCCATCTCGTCTTTGTAACGCTTATATCGCTCGGCTTCGCTTTCAAAGATATCGATCATCTGCTTAATGTTATCGATTTTCCCGGCAATCTCGCCTAAGATTTCGCTTAACTCGGTTTCGTCCTGATTGATTTGTTCTTCATACTCTAATAGGCGATCTTGCAGCTGCCATAGTGAAGGTTTTTTTTGATCCATTGCCATCCTTTCAAAACAAGGTTAATTGATGTTGCAATTGTGTATCATTGTATGTTGGTTTTGGCAATGGCTTTATGATATTCATCAGGTTTTTCTACAGACCATTTGATTGCGGTTTTAATATCTGATTCTACTGTTAGGTGTGTCCACTGGCCTTTCTTTGGTATCATCCTATTCCATACGCAATAATCAAGCAGGACTTCGATCGCCTTATGGCCATATTTGGCTGTCATGCAGTTTGTGAGATGGGTTATTTTTTCAATTGGTTTTTGCTTCAAAATATCAACATTGGGTTTATTTGGTGCATAAATAAGATGCATGTAGCGGTTTGACTGTTCATCGTCCGATATCGCATTTTTCTTCGAAAACTCACCACTGGCCTTGTCTTTTTTTTCAGCAAAAAATTTATCCATGTCTTCGATCGGCGCGTTAACATGCCATGATTTGCGCTTTCCCAGCAAATCCCTTTCCCGACAATCGGCGTGAAATTCTGCCAATTGCTCGAGCGAATATTTTTTCTCAACTTGTCGCATGGCATAGATGAATGCGTCATTTGTAACGTAATACCGTGGTTGATGCTTTCCTTCGTCGTCGCGGCTTGTGTAAATGTCCTTGATGAGTACCAGCATATCAGCCGAATCCTCATTAAGAAGTGGGTTATTTGCGTCTAAGGGAGCGCCGTTTTTTCCTGCATCGAGTTTGTCATAATCATTATTCATTTTTTTTCTCCAATTTTAACCAACGCTGGTACGCGATTTCTACTCTTTGATATGCCTTGTTGACATCCCAAGCGATTTGCCCACATTTACCAGCTTCAACCATATCTGTAAACAGAATGTCTATAACATTTTGACTTATATGGCCGTATTTGATCAAAATCTGATCAGTGAAAAAATGAATATCGTTATCTTTTACAAAACATTTCTTTTTCAATATTGGATCAGTTGGCCTGAAAATAGCGATCATTTTTTTGTGCAGGTCAGTTACGATTTTAAATTCTTTGTTTGGTAAGTCATTGGTTTTTGCCTTGCCAATTCTTTTCGAAAATTGGTTTTGAACAGAATCAAAATCAAAATCCATATCATCTATTTCAATTGGCGGTGGCTCATTCGCCATAGGCGAAATGAGATTCCTTTCTTCTTGTGCGTCAATTCGATGCTGGCTTAGTGGTTCGCCTTCGGCTTCACTACCGCGCGATTTTAAAGACAGTTGATTGATTTTATTTTCTTTTTCTTCAGATCGCTGCGCTTCCGAAAGAGGATCATTAAATACAGGGATATTACTCATCGTCTCGCGACTATCGTACATCGTCTCGCGACTATCTACAACATGGCTTAGTAACGAATCGACATAGCATTTGAAAAAGTAATCACTTATTGAATAAGTGTTCTCAATTTTGAAACCGCGTTCGTCGAAATTGTTTTCAACGTAGATGTATCCCATTTCGATCAACTCTTTGATCGCTCTTCTGACAGCGGTTTCTTTGAATTTGATGGCCTTGCATATTTGGCTGACACTGACAGTTATTTTGGAGTGAAGGAAATCCCTAAAATCTAACCTACCGCCGAAATAAATCATTATAGCTGTTTGAATGCCTGTTAAATCATCGCGGTGATAAACAGCATTAAGACACCTTCCACCAGCAAAGGGATCAATTATTTTCGATTTGTGGTATGTCGGTAAAGAATCGTTATTGCTAGCACTTTGCATTTCTGCCTTTCCATGCAAGCAACAAGACAAAAATTAGGCATTGATTTTTTATTTATCATGGCTTAATTCTCGCTTGTTGATTGCATTTTTTCTTGAAAAAAGCGTTCAGACTTGCAGGTCGTAAAACGCTTTTTTTATTTGTACACTGTAAAACTCAGTAACAATGCTTTATTCCTCAAACCTTCTTTTGACAACAAAAAATCGGTAATTTTATTTAGAATTTTGCAGTTGCCAAAAAAGGCGCGAGAAATAAAGGCATTTATTCACCTTGCGCAATGCCTAAAATTTTAGCATGCAATGAGTAATGGGTAAAAGTCCTGTTTCTTTTTTGAACAATCAGCTTTGTTAGATAAGTCAACTCGACCAAATCCATCAAAATGAGCTCAGCTTCATCGAGCTCTATTCCTGCCTTCTCTGAGACAAATTGACTGTCTATATCACTGCCGCTATCCGAATATGTCAGAATAGCTATGATAGCAAGTTTATGCTTCGGCGGCAATGATTCACCCAGAATCATGCGCACAACAGCCTTGGGGTTCGCTCTTTTCATTTATTTTTCTTTCTCGCAATGAAGCGCTTGATCATTTTCCGAATCGTCTCAGAACGGCGATGAGGCGGCACTACTTCCCCGAACTGTTCCCACTGATCTTTATCGAGCCATATCGTTACTCGGTGCATATAAGTATCACCGTATTTATGTTTTCCCATTTATATATTCCTTTGCAAATTTGCGACATACGTGGTTTAACATGTATAGCTTTAACATTAAAATTTAAAGAGGAAATTTATATGACCACTGATCCATTTGAGACCGTTGAGGATATCGTCGATGAAATCGCTGATGAATCTGAAGAAGCGGAAGCGAAAAAAGAAAAGCGCGAACGTCAAAAATTCTTCATCGTGTCCGCGATCGAATGCGTATGCGAAAGCCAAAAAGAGCTACGTGAATGGCTTGAGAAAAACGAAGAAACCGCGAAAACAGTCAGAATTGTAAAAGGCTCGGAAATCGTGCCTAAGAAAAAAGTAGCATTCTACTTTTAGTGAGTGTTACCGACATACGTTTTGAGTTGACTTGATATCGAAACAGGTATAAGTCAAGCATACTTTCGTTTTGTGCTGGGCAGTAATTTTGAGTGCGTCCATTGTCAAATATAACTGTAGTGAGACAGCGCAAAACGAGAGTACCACACGAGTAAAATTTGAAATTGAATAGGTCAAATATGTCAGAACAGCGCCGCGTTGTGGTTGATGGTTATTCGCACGTTTATATTCGCAAACTCTTAGACCGTGGTTTAGAACGATATGGGAGTTTACGACAACTTGCGCAAGTGATGGGTATTTCAACATCTGTGATTTACCGCTGGCGCAACAATGAACAGAAAATGGGGGACAAATGGGTTCTAAATTTGGAAAAGCTATTGCTTTAGGTTTGCTTGTAGTGGGACTTTCACAATGCGGCAAAACTGAAAAAGTGGAAGGCGTAAAAGGACCAAATGGCGATAAAGGTCAGATTGGCGATAAAGGTGAGAGAGGCGACAAGGGAGAGCAAGGCGCGCCGGGTTCAAACGGCAACGGCAATTATCCCAATCCATACCCAAGCCCTACACCCACGAATAACGGCAATTCAGGCACCAATCTACCGCCTACAAACCCATATCCACCTATCATTATCGTATTGCCAACGCAGCAATGCAATAGAACGATATGTCCGCAAGGCACGATGCTTGTTTGCGCGTGTATTGACGGCGCATGGCAAACTATCTCTATCGGCCAGCATGATATCGGCAAGGTGCGAATCAGAAACTATGGCCGTTGTGAGGACTATAATCGAAATCTTGGCGCAAGCGATTGCATATGGTGGCCGCGTGAAAGACCAGAGCCAACAATTACAGTAACAGCGCAGCCGATTCCAATCCCTACCGTGACAGTCACGGCTTACCCGATTCCATATCCAACCGTGACGGTTTTTCCACGTCCACGTCCGAATGAGTGTTAAACGATGAAACCCGATCATTTTAAAAAAGCGAATACTTGTTTAATTTGTAAACATTTGGCAATCCAATATAACTACGATTATGCGTGTTTACTGCATGAAATAGAGTTATGCGATTTTGATGAACATTGCAGTTATGTTTGTGATGATTTTGAAGAAAGGAACTAGGATGAAAACTATGATTCGAACAATCGCGTTTATTGGTCTGATGGCTGGCTACATTTTTATCGGCTGGGAATCGGATAAGGCTTACGGCGGCGAAGGTCCGCAAGTTAAGATCGGTGATGTACCAGAGGGATATAAGCTTGTGAAAAAAGATGCTGAATGCGTTGAACCTGATCCCTGTAAGAAGGAAAAGGAAGAAATCAAAAAGCTTAAAGCTGAAATCGACAAGCTAAAGGCGCGCAATAAATTGCTTGAGGATGAAAAAGAAGTGAACAAACCCGAGCCAGAGGTGAAAATCAAAACGATTTACAAAGACAAAATCATTGAAAAGCCTGTCGATAGAGTTGTAGAGAAAACTGTTACTGTACCAGCTGCGCGTGCGGTGTCTATTGGCGGTATGCTTGCTTACAGTCAGGACGGTATCGAGACAAGCCGTAACAAAGACGATGAATACGCTGAAGACGCTGAAACATACCGAGCCATTGTTGGTGGTCCTTACATTACCATTCCAGTTGGTGAACGTTTAGAGATAGGCGCGTTCGGATTATTCGGCGGCGTAAATCAGACAATAGGCGCTAAGTTAGGGTTGTCGCTTTGAAGTTTGTAGTCGTCCGTTGCCGCTATTGCAGCTGCGCCGTTGGCATATCACCAGACCAATATCGCAAGCTGCAAGAATTTTATCGTGCGCATAAATTTGTATGCTTTTCGTGTTCCACCAAAGCGCCGAAATATGGGAAAAGAAGGTAAGTAAATGACTAAACCGCAAGAATGCGCGAACTGTAAAGAGAAAACGAGACTACAACGCGTTGGTTTTATCACATGCGAAGGCTACCTATGCGAAGCATGTAACACGTTTCACTACCCGAGCGGACAAACGAAACTCGTTACAGACATCAAGCATAATAACCTTGGCAATATCGTCTACTCTCAATTGATTTTCGAGAAAAGAAAGAAGTTTGGCAGAAAAAAACGGTAGTAAAATTACGATTTAAAGCATAAAATAATGCTTCAAATCTTGTCGCTTTGCTATTCCTATTTCTGCTCTAATCCTACCAAGTTTCTAACTCGTATGCAAATCTGCATTTCAAACGTAGCCGAGCGGCAAGAAATGACATGCCTACTCGCCTTTGGTGTAAAGCTTACCGCTAAGCACGACTTGGCCAGCTGTAATTGCAAAAACTGCTTTTACATATCGATAAAAAACGCCAGAAAAATTATACATGACGTTACCATCAGCTGTGATATCTCCACCACCGCTTGCAACATCACCCCAATCGGTGCCGTTATTCGACCATTGCAATTTGACGTTACCGCCAGCTAAAGACGTTGGTGTGATTGTGTGTGTACCTGTACCAGCATCACCGATATTGATGATATCCGTTCCTGCAAGCGCGTGTGCGAGAGTGTCGGTAAGCGCAAACGTGTTGGCAGTGCCGACAATCACAAAATAATCAGTACCAGCCGAAAGGCCAGCTGGTAAAGTACCATCGGTTGAAACCTGTACCTTAAGTCCAGTTGAAAAACCATGGCCATTTTTTGTGCAGATATCCGTTGCTGCTGCTGTAAAAGCACCAGCCGTAGGAGTTGTGTTGTCGTAAACGAATTGCGCCGAATAACCTAAATAGTGCAATAAGTCTATTGGATCACTCTCAGAACTACTGGTTCTTGCTGCACCACCAAATAACGCTACGTCTTCAAATTTCATAATTTTAATCCTTCTTTTTATCATTCTGGCATTGCCAGCATTGTTTTTTAATAGATTCTATTTCACGTTGCATATAGTCAAGCATAGTTGACTTAACTGCAACGGTTTCTTTTACAACATGAAGTTCTTCGATGAATGCATCAAGCTTTTTCATCATGTCGGCGATCGCTTCTTTGAGTGTCGATTTGATGCTCGACATGAGAAAATAGATTAGGCCAGCCAGCCCACTTGTAACGATTCCGATTAATGCGATTGTAGCTTCGGCACTCATGTCATTTTGTCCTAATCCGTTGCAAATTTTTTAAGCATTACTCAAATTTTATCATAACTCGAATGGTAACACACGACCATAGAATCATGGTATATTTTACCCATACTTTCAAAAGGGAGATAAAAATAATGAAAAGGATTTTGTTATTTGCCGCCTTATTGGGTGCTGGGTGTTCGATCGATGCAGGAAAGACGGAAGG
>RPRK01000242.1 GCA_003818495.1 Burkholderiales bacterium | reverse complement strand
GGCGACAGCACCACGCCGAGCAGGCCGCCCTGGCCCTGCGCGAGCACGGTCGGCACCCCCGCGAGCGGCACCGACAGCCGGCCGTCGGGCTCGACGAGGCGCAGCCGGCCGGGCCGCTCCGTCACCAGCATCCTGCCCTCGGGCAGGAAGGCGAGCCCCCAGGGATGCTGCAGGCCGCGCGCGAATTCGGTCACCTCGACCGTCGCGAGCGCGGTGCGCACCGTCCGCGGTGCCGACTGCGCGCGGGCGGGCAGCGCCGGCGCGGCGAGCATCGCGGCGATGAGGCCACCGGCCCGTCGACGGGCCGGGCGGAAGGGTCGGTCGGTGCGACCGGGAGGGGCGACGGTCATGACGGCTCCTGCGTGCGATGGGCTGCGTGCGACCGCGGGTCGGCAAGGGTGATGCCCGAGCGTGGCGGTCCCCCCGGCATGCGGACGCCCGCGCATCCTGCCACGGCGACGGCCTCGCATCGGCCAAGCCCGGCACGGCGCGTTGACCGATCGTCTCGGCCACGGCTATCGTCCGGCCTCCACGCGGCGCCGCACGCGCCGCGGACGACGACGAGGAGACGGGGCCGATGGCCGAAGCGACGCTGTTCCGCGGGGCGACCGTGTACGACGGCACCGGAGCCGATCCGGTGCGGGCCGACCTGCTGGTGCGCGACGGTCGTGTCGCCGCGATCGGCGAGGGCGCCCGCGCCGATGCGGGCGAGGCCGAGGTGGTCGACGCCGGCGGCCTCGCGCTGATGCCCGGCATCGTCGACCTGCACACCCACTACGACGCCCAGGTCACCTGGGACCCGGGATGCTCGCCGTCGCCCGCGCTCGGCGTGACCACCGCCGTCATCGGCAACTGCGGCTTCGGCATCGCGCCGTGCCCGCCCGCGCTGCGCGACACCATGCTGCGCAACCTGTCGGTCGTCGAGGGCATGGACCTCGGTGCGCTGCGCACCGGCACCCGCTGGGACTTCGAGACCTTCGGCGGGTATCTCGACCTGCTGCGCCGGCTCGGGCCGTCGCTCAACGTCGCGGTGTTCGCCGGCCATTCGGCGATCCGCACCGCGGTGATGGGCGAGGCGGCGTCGACGCGCGTCGAGCCGACCGCGGCCGAGCTCGCGGCCATGGTCGCGCAGGTGCGCGACGCGATGGCCGCCGGCGCGATCGGCTTCGCGTCCTCGTTCTCGCCGAACCACAGCGGCTGGGGCGGCGCGCCGATGCCCTCGACCATCGCCACCGACGCCGAGCTGCACGCGATGCTCGAACCGATGCGCGAGGCCGGGCGCGGCGTGTTCATGAGCGCGACCGGCCCGCGCGCCACGCCCGAGTACATGGAGGACGTCGCGGCGCGCACCGGCCGCCCGGCCTTCATCTCGACGGTGCTCGCGATGTACAGCGACTCGGCACCGACGCGGGGACTGGCGATGTACGACCGCTGCGCCGAGGCGATCGACCGCGGCCACGAGGTGCGCATCCAGGCGAGCTGCCAGCCGCTGACCTTCGACTTCGACCTGCACACGCCCTACGTCTGGTATCCGCTGCCCTCGTTCGCGCCGGTCAAGGCCGCCGCCGGCGACCCCGAGGCGCTCGCGCGGATCTACGCCGACCCGTCGTTCCGCGAATCGTTCCGCGCCGACCTGCGCTCGCCGCCCTCGGGCGTGATCTTCACCGGCGACTGGACCCAGGTCGCGGTGGCGATCGCCTCCGACGCCCGGCGCGACACGCAGGACCGCACGATCGCCGCGCTCGCGGCCGAGGCTGGCGTCGACCCGATCGACTGGCTGTTCGACTTCGGCCTGGCCGAGCGCCTGGGCGCGCGCTTCGCGGGCCGCTTCTTCAACAACCGCGACGAGGGCGTGGCGCCGCTGATCACGCACCGCGCGGGCGTGATCACGCTGTCGGACGCGGGCGCGCACCTGGGCTACCTGTGCGACGCGGGCTTCGGCCTGCACCTGCTCGGGCACTGGGCGCGCGAGACCGGCACCTTCACGCTGCAGGAGGCGGTGCGTCGCCTGACCTCGCATCCGGCCGACGCCTACCGGATCCCGGGGCGCGGGCGCATCGCCCCGGGCGCGGCCGCCGACCTGCTGCTGTTCGACCCGACCACCGTCGGCATCTCGCGCCTGCGCGCCGCGCACGACCTGCCGGGTGGCGCGCGCCGCCTGGTGCGCGACCCGGTGGGCGTGCACGGCACCTGGGTCAACGGCACGCGCACCTTCGACGGTGCGTCGATCCTCGGGCATGCGGCGGGCCGCGGGCCCGGCGCGGTCCTCGACCGATTCGATGCCTGATCCCCTCCCGAACGAACACCGAGCACCAGGAGCCTCCACGATGACGACGACCCCTGCCCGCCGCCGCGTGATCCGCGCCGGCCTCGCCTGCGCGGTGCTGCCCGCGGCCGGCGCCGCCTTCGCGCAGCAGCCCGCCTGGCCGTCGCGGCCGCTGCGGATGATCATCGGCTTCGCGCCCGGCGGGCCGACCGACATCGTCGCGCGCGTCGTCGCGCAGCGCCTGTCCGAGCAGATCGGCCAGACGGTGATCGTCGACAACAAGCCGGGCGCCGGCGGCAACCTCGCCGCCGACCTCGCCGCGAAGGCCGCGCCCGACGGCTACACGATGTTCTACAACACCTCCGCGATCACCATCGCGCCGGCGCTCTACGGCAAGGTGCCGTACGACACGCTGCGCGACTTCGCGCCGGTGAGCACCACCGCCACGAACGCGATGCTCGTGATGGTCCATCCGTCGGTGCCGGCGAAGACCATCCAGGAGTTCGTCGCCTACGCGAAGGCCAATCCGGGCAAGCTGAACTACGGCTCCTCGGGCACCGGCACGATCACGCACCTGGCGACCGCCGCGCTCGCGTCTGCGCTCGGCCTGCAGATGACGCACGTCCCGTACAAGGGCAGCGCGCCCTCGCTGGTCGACACCGCGGCCGGCGTCGTGAACCTGATGACCGACACGGTGAACAGCGCGCTGCCGTACGTGAAGGACGGCCGGCTGCGTGCGCTGGCGGTGACCATGCCGAAGCGCCTCGCGGTGCTGCCCGACGTGCCGACGCTGACCGAGACGGTGATGGCCGGCATGGAGATGAGCGCCTGGCAGGGCGTGGTGCTGCCGGCCGGCACGCCCGCGCCGATCGTGCAGCGGCTCAACGCCGAGCTGCGCCGCGTGCTCGCCCACGAGGAGACCCGCCAGAAGCTGATCGCGCAGGGCACCGAGATCCTCGGCAGCACGCCCGAGGAGTACGCCGGCTACCTCAAGAGCGAGCTGGCGCGCTGGTCGAAGGTGGTGGCCGACACCGGCGCGAAGGCCGAATGAGCGGACCCGCCGCGCCGCTCGAGGGCGTGCGCGTCGTCGACCTGACGACGGTGCTGATGGGGCCGTTCGCGACCCAGACGCTCGCCGAGTTCGGCGCCGAGGTGATCAAGGTCGAGCCGCCCGAGGGCGACCTCGTCCGCGGCATCGGACCGATGCGCTCGCCGGGGATGGGCGCGATCTTCATGAACGCGAACCGCGGCAAGAAGAGCGTCGTGCTCGACCTGAAGGCCGACGCGGGCCGAGACGCGATGCGCCGGCTGCTCGCCGGCGCCGACGTGCTGGTCTACAACGTGCGGCCGCAGGCGATGGCGCGGCTCGGGCTCGACTTCGAGACGGTGCGCGCGATCGCGCCGCGGCTGCTGTACGTCGGCCTCTTCGGCTTCGCGCGCGGCGGCCCCTACGACGGGCGCCCGGCGTACGACGACATCATCCAGGGCGCCGCCGGCCTGCCGTGGCTGTCGCTCGCCGCGGGCTCCGAGCGCCCGCGCTACGCGCCGCTGGCGATCGCCGACCGCGTGACCGGCATGGCCGCGGTCAGCCACATCCTCGCCGGGCTGCGCCAGCGCGACCGTGACGGGCGGGGCCGCGCGATCGACGTGACGATGTTCGAGACGATGGCGCGCCTGGTGCTCGCCGACCACCTGCAGGGCGAGAGCTTCGTGCCCGCGCTCGGGCCGGTCGGTTACCCGCGCCACCTCGCCCGCGACCGCCGGCCCTACGCGACCCGCGACGGCTGGCTGTGCGCGATGATCTACTCGGCACGGCAGTGGCAGGACTTCTTCACGGCCACCGGGCGCGCGGCAGAATGGGCCGCCGATCCCGCACTCGCGACGATCGAGGGGCGCACGCAGCAGGTCGACCGCCTCTACGGCCTCGTCGACGCCGAGCTCGGCGCCCGCGACACCCGCGAGGCGCTCGCGCTGCTCGAGTCGATCGACGTGCCGGCGATCCGCATGCACTCGATCGACGAGATGCTCGCCGACCCGCAGCTGCTGGCCACCGGTTTCCTCGGCACCGCCGAGCATCCGACCGAGGGCACGCTGCGCACGATCGGCACGGGCGCGACCTGGCACGAGGGCGGCCTGCCCGTGCCGGGCCCGGCGCCTCGGCTGGGAGAGCACACCGACGAGGTGCTGCGCTCGCTGGCCGGGGCGCGCTGAGGGCCGCCGCTCGCGCGGTCCCTGGACGCGCCGAGCACGCCGTCCTTGCCGCCGCACCCGGCCCGACGTACGCTGCGCCGCTCCCCCCGTGGCCCGGTTCTCCCGCATGTTCGTCGTCTGGCTCATCGGCCTCGTCCTCGCCGTCCTCGCGCCGGTCGCGTTGGGCATCGCCCTCTGGCACCTGCGCGACGCGGCCACCCGTCCCGCCGCGGCGCGCGCGCTGCTCGGCGCGGCGATCGGCGCGGCGGCCGGGCTGGGGTTCTCGATGGTCATCGAGTTCATGTCCGAGCGCCGGGCGACCGTGCTGGTCGACTACTGGTACGCCTACGTCGCGGCGGGCGTCACGCTCGGTGTCGGCGTCGCGATGATCGTGTTGGCGCTGCGTGCGGCGCGCGAGCGGGCGGCCTCGGCGTTCTGACGCAGACGCGGTCGAGCACGCCGCGCCGCGACGCGACGAGACGCGACGAGACGAGACGAGACATACGGGACGAGCATGGACGAGGAGACGGGAATGACCGACCCCCACCGCGCCTGGCTGCGCGACTGCTGGTACGTGATCGCCTGGGACCACGAGATCCCGGCCGCGGACGCCCCTCGCGACGTGCCGCTGTTCCGCCGCATCGTGCTCGAGGAACCGATCCTCGTGTACCGGCTCCATGAAGGCGGCTTCGCCGCGATGGAGGACCGCTGCTGCCACCGGCACGCGCCGCTGTCGCAGGGCCGCCGCGAGGGCGACTGCGTGCGCTGCGGCTACCACGGGCTGATGTTCGACGCGCGCGGGCGCTGCGTCGACGCGCCGGGGCTGGCCGCGATCCCGCCCAAGGCCTGCGTGCGCAGCTACCCGGTGGCGGTGCGCAACCGCTGGGTCTTCGTGTGGATGGGCGACCCCGAGCGTGCCGACCCCGCGCTGCTGCCCGACAACTTCTCCTGCGATCACCCGGACTGGATCCACCGCCCGGGCTATCTGCACTACGACGCGCCCTACCTGCTCATCTGCGACAACCTGCTCGACTTCTCGCACTTGAGCTACGTGCACGAGTCCTCGCTCGGCGGCACCACGAAGATCGCGCACTCGCGTCCGGATCTCGCACCGGTGCCCGGTCCGACCCCGGAGTGGCCCCAGATCGGCATCCGCGTGACGCGTCACGTGCCCGACGTGCCCGCGCCGCCGTACTACCAGCGTTTCCGCCGCTTCGACACGAACCTCGACCGCTGGTTCGACTACGAGTTCCTGCTGCCCGGCACGCTGCTGATGCACTCGGGCGGACGTCCGACCGGCAACGTCTCGGGCGCGAACGAGGTGCGGCTGCACAGCTGCCAGACGCTGACCCCCGAGACGGCGACCACGACGCACTACTTCTTCCAGCAGGCGCATCCGGCCGACCTGGGCGATGCGTCGACGACCGCGTCGATCCACGACAGCCTGCTGCGAGCCTTCGAGGAGGACCGCGCGATGCTCGCCGCGCAGCACCGCAACATCGCGCTCGCTCCCGATGCGCCGATGCTGCCGCTGGCGATGGACGCGGCGCTGCTGCAGTTCCGGCGGCTGCTCGGGCAGCGGCTCGCGATCGAGCAGGCGCGCCAGGACCCACCCTCGACGCCGCGCGCGTCGACCTCACGAGACCCCGCATGAAGACCTATCGCATCGCCCTGATTCCCGGAGACGGCATCGGCAAGGAAGTGATCCCCGCCGGCGCCGAGGTGCTGGAGGCGCTCGCGGCCGCCGACGGCGGCCTGCGCTTCGTGTTCGAGACCTTCGGCTGGGGCGGCGACTGGTACCGCGCGCACGGCGAGATGATGCCGGCCGACGGGCTGGCGGCGCTGCGCGGCCAGGACGCGATCCTGTTCGGCTCCGCGGGCGATCCGCACATCCCCGACCACGTGACGCTGTGGGGCCTGCGCCTGAAGATCTGCCAGGGCTTCGACCAGTACGCGAACGTGCGGCCGACGCGCATCCTGCCCGGCATCGACGCGCCCCTGAAGCGCTGCGCCCCGAAGGACCTCGACTGGGTCATCGTCCGCGAGAACTCCGAGGGCGAGTACGCCGGCGTCGGCGGCCGTGTCCACCAGGGCCATCCGATCGAGGCCGCGACCGACGTGTCGATGATGACCCGTGCCGGCGTCGAGCGGATCATGCGCTTCGCGTTCGCGCTGGCGCGCACGCGCCCGCGCAAGCTGCTGACGGTGGTCACCAAGAGCAACGCGCAGCGCCACGCGATG
>RPRK01000241.1 GCA_003818495.1 Burkholderiales bacterium | reverse complement strand
TGTCCGCCGGCAGCACCAGGACCACGTCCGGGGCGTCGTCGACCGCCGCGCGAGCCGCGGTGGCGAGGCTGTGGCCCATGCCGAGTTCGGCCTGCGCGCATTCGACGATCCGCGCGCCCGACAGCGCCCCGCGCAGCGCCGCCGAGGCGTCCGGCCGCACGACCGCGATGACGGTGTCGCAGCCGCCCGCGAGCGCCTCGAGCGCGAGGCGGGCGACCGGCCGACCGCCGACCGATGCCAGGAGCTTGTCGGGCGAGGGCGCCTTCTGGCCCGGCTCCGGCGTGGCGCCGTCGGGCACCTCCCTCCGAACGGGGCTGCCCGCCGACACGGACGCCGGTGCCTGGCCCGCGGCCACGAAGCGTCGGCCGCGCCCTGCGGCGAGCAGCAGCCCGACGACCCGCGGCCCCACCGAGCCGCTCAGTTCGAGACGTCCACGACCAGCCGCCCGCGCACGCGTCCGGCCAGGATCTCGGGGGCCGCTGCGATCGCGTCGGCCAGGCCGATGCCGGTGGTCATCGCATCGAGCTTGGCCAGGTCGAGATCCTTCGCGAGGCGTGCCCAGGCGGCGCGTCGCTCCGGTTGCGGGCACATCACCGAATCGATGCCGATCAGCCGCACCCCTCGCAGGATGAACGGCGCCACGCTCGAGGGCAGGTCCATGCCCTGGGCGAGTCCGCAGGCCGCGACGGCGCCGCGATAACGGGTCTGCGCGCAGGCGTTGGCAAGCGTGTGCGAGCCGACCGCGTCGACCACGCCCGCCCAGCGCTCCTTCTGGAGCGGCTTGCCCGGCGCCGAGAGGCTGGCTCGGTCGATCACGTCGGCCGCGCCCAGCCCCTTCAGGTACTCGGCTTCGCCGGCCCGTCCGGTCGATGCGACCACGCGGTACCCCAGCCCCGACAGCAGCGCGATCGCCACGCTGCCGACGCCGCCGGCCGCGCCGGTCACCAGCACCTCGCCGGCGCCCGGCACGACGCCCTGCGCCTCGAGCGCCATCACGCAGAGCATCGCGGTGTAGCCCGCGGTGCCGATCGCCATCGCCTGCCGCGTCGACAGTGTCGCCGGCAGCGGCACCAGCCAGTCGCCCTTGAGCCGTGCACGGCCGGCGAGGCAGCCCCAGTGCGTCTCGCCCACGCCCCATCCGTTCAGCACCACCCGCTGGCCCGCGGCGAATTCCGGATGCGTGCTGGAGACGACCGTTCCGGCACCGTCGACGCCGGGCACCATCGGCCACTTGCGGACCACCGGCGAGCGGTTGGCGATCGCCAGGCCGTCCTTGTAGTTGATCGTGGAATGCGCCACGTCGACGACGACGTCGCCATCGCCGGCGTGCTGCGCCAGATCGTCGTCGCTCAGCTCACGCAGCGATGCGGAGAACGCATCGGCTGTCTTCTCGAGCAGGATCGCGCGGAACATGGGGGGTCTCCTCGTGCGGGGCCGGTTGCCGAGCCCGCATTCTGCCACCCCGCCCCCGCGAGGCCGCCGGCGGAACCGGGCAGGACCGGCCGGAATCGCCCGGAATCGACCGGAATCGACCGGGGCCGCGCCCGTGCTTCAGCGCGGCCGTCGGTCGATCACCCGCCGTGCCTTGCCCACCGAGCGCTCGATCGCGTTGGTCGGCTCGACCTTCACGCGGCAGCTCACGCCGATCAGCGACTTGATCGCGTGCTCGAGCGCGGCCCGGGCTCCGGCTGCGGCCGACCCGTCGGTGTGCTCGCCCGCCTTGAGTTCGACCCGCACCGTCAGCCGATCCAGCGGCCCGTCCTTGTCGATCTCGCACACGTAGTGCGGTGCGAGCAGCGGCCGCTGCAGGATCAGTTCCTCGATCTGCGACGGGAACACGTTCACGCCGCGGATGATCATCATGTCGTCCGAGCGACCGGTGATCTTCTGCATCCGACGCATCGTGCGAGCCGTCCCGGGCAGCAGCCGGGTCAGGTCGCGCGTGCGGTAGCGGACGATCGGCAGCGCCTCCTTCGTGAGGGAGGTGAACACCAGCTCGCCCTGCTCGCCATCGGCCACCGGCTCGCCGGTCTCCGGGTTCACGATCTCGGGGTAGAAGTGATCCTCCCAGATCGTCGGTCCGTCCTTGGTTTCGAGACATTCGTTGGCCACGCCCGGACCCATCACCTCGGACAGTCCGTAGATGTCGACGGCGTCGATCCCCATCCGGGCCTCGATCTCGCGGCGCATCTCGTTGGTCCAGGGCTCGGCGCCGAAGATCCCGAGGCGCAGGCTCGACGCGATCGGATCCAGCCCCTGCCGGTCGAACTCGTCCGCGATCGCGAGCATGTAGCTCGGCGTGACCATGATGATCGTCGGCTTGAAGTCGGTGATCAGCTGCACCTGCTTCTCGGTCTGCCCGCCGCCGAACGGCACCACCGTCAGTCCGAGCCGCTCCGCCCCGTAATGCGCGCCCAGTCCGCCGGTGAACAGTCCGTACCCGTAGCTGACGTGGACCATGTCGCCCGGCCGGGCACCCGCCGCGCGGATCGAGCGCGCCGCCAGATTCGCCCAGGTGTCGATGTCGCGCGCGGTGTAGCCCACGACGGTCGGCTTGCCCGTGGTGCCGCTCGAGGCGTGGATCCGGACGACCCGTTCGCGCGGCACCGCGAACATGCCGAACGGATAGGTGTCCCGCAGGTCCGACTTGGTGGTGAACGGAAACTTCGCGAGGTCCGACAGCGACTTGAGATCGGACGGGTGCGCACCGACGTCGTCGAACTTCTTGCGATAGTGTGCGACGTTCTCGTAGGCATGCGCGAGCGACCAGCGCAGCCGCTCGAGCTGCAGCGCACGCAGTTCGTCGACACTGGCGGTCTCGATCGGATCGAGGGGGAATCGGCGGGTCATGGCGACGCTCACTCCTTGGCGTCGAGGCCGGCCGGCGGCTCGACGAACTGGCCCTTGATGGTCGCGGACTTGCCGCGGAACAGCGCGATCAGTCGGCCCGTCTGATCGGTCACGCGCATGTCGTAGACGCCGCTGCGCCCGGCGAGATGCTGCTCCACGCCTTCGGCGGTCAGCACGTCGCCCTCGTGCGCGGAGGCGATGAAGTGGATCTCCGCGCTCGCGGCGACCGCCCGCTGGTTGTGGCTGTTGCAGGCGAACGCGAAGGTGCTGTCGGCGAGCAGGAACATGTAGCCGCCGTGACAGATGCCGTGGCCGTTGGTCATGTCGCGCCGGATCGGCATGCGGATCCGCGCATAGCCGGCCCGCACCTCGAGGAGTTCCATGCCGAGCGCCTGCGTCGCGCGGTCGCCGTCCCACATCCTGCGTGCGACCTCCGCGGCCAGCGCATCGGGTGACATCGATGCCGGGTCGAGCGGCGCCGACGAAGTCCGGGTCGCGTCCATGTCAGCGTCCTTCGAAGCGGGGCGAGCGCTTCTGCAGGAACGCGTTCACGCCTTCCGAGTAGTCGTGGCTCGCGCCGAGCGAGGACTGCAGGTCGCGCTCGAGGTCGAGCTGCGCGTCGAGGTCGGCCGTCGCGGCATGCCGCACGGCCTGCTTGATCGCACCGATCGCACGGGTCGGCATCTTCGCGAGCTTCGCGGCCAGTACGTCGACCTCCGCATCGAGTGCGGCGTCGTCGACGCACTTCCAGATCATCCCCCAGCGCTCCGCGGTCTCCGCCGGCAGCTTCTCGCCGAGCATCGCCAGGCCGAGCGCGCGTGCGCTGCCCACGGCGCGAGGCAGCAGCCAGGTGCCCCCCGAGTCGGGGACGAGCCCGATGTTGACGAACGCCTGCAGGAACGAGGCGGAGCGACCGGCCACCACCAGATCACAGGCCAGCGCGAGGTTCGCGCCGGCGCCGGCGGCGATGCCTCTCACCTTGGCGATCACCGGCTTGGGCAGTGCCTGCAGCCGCCGGATCAGCGGGTTGAAGTTGTCCTCGATCAGCGCCCCGAGGTCGGTCATCGAACCCGGCTCGAACGACAGGTCTGCGAGGTCCTGCCCCGCGCAGAATCCGCGACCCGCCCCCGACAGCACGACCGCGCGGATCGCCGGGTCGCCCTCGATCACGGCCAGCGCCTCGCGCAGATCGGCGTGCATGCGCCGCGTGAAGCTGTTGAGCTTGTCCGGCCGGTTCAGCGTGAGTCGGGCAACGCCTTCCGCCGTCTCGAGCACGACCGTGGTTTCGTCTGCCATGGGGCGTCTCCTCTCTGGTCCGAAACGAGCGTAGCACGCGCCCTCCAGTTCGTCGACCGATCGGTCGGCGAATGCTTGTCCGTCCGGAACGCGGCCCGTGGCGCCTGCTTCGCCCGGAGCGCGTCGCGATCTTCCGGAGCGCGCCGAGATCCCCTGGGGCGCGCCTCGATCCCCGGACCGCGCCGCTATCATCGACGCGCCCCGGTCGCCGCCGCGCCGGAAACCGACCCTCAGCCCGCCACGGAGACACCGATGTCCGCCACCGCCTACCAGAACCTGCTCGTCGAGACCCGCGACCGCGTGGGCCTGATCACCCTGAACCGGCCGAAGGCGCTCAACGCGCTGAACGATGCCCTGATGGACGAGCTCGGCCAGGCCCTCCTGGCGTTCGACGCGGACGAGGCCATCGGCGCGATCGTGCTGACCGGCAGCGATCGGGCGTTCGCGGCGGGCGCCGACATCGCGGCGATGTCGGGCTGGTCGTACATGGACGTCTACAAGACCGAGTACCTGACCCGCAACTGGGAGCACATCCGTCGCGTCCGCAAGCCGGTGATCGCAGCCGTAGCAGGCTTCGCGCTCGGCGGCGGCTGCGAGCTGGCGATGATGTGCGACATCGTCATCGCGGCCGATACCGCGAAGTTCGGACAGCCCGAGATCAAGCTCGGCGTGATTCCCGGCGCCGGTGGCACGCAGCGCCTGCCCCGTGCGGTCGGCAAGGCGAAGGCGATGGACATGTGCCTCACCGGTCGCATGATGGATGCGGCCGAAGCGGAGCGTGCCGGCCTCGTCTCGCGCGTCGTGCCCGCGGCCACCGTGCTGGACGAGGCGCTGGCCGCGGCCGCGCTGATCGCATCGTTCTCGCTGCCCTCGGTGATGATGCTCAAGGAGTCGGTCAACCGTGCCTACGAGGCGCCGCTCTCCGAAGGCCTGCTCTTCGAGCGCCGCGTCTTCCACTCGCTCTTCGCGACCGACGACCAGAAGGAAGGCATGCGGGCCTTCCTCGAGAAGCGTCCCCCCGCTTTCGGAAACCGCTGACGTCAGCGTCGCTGGACACTTTCGAAAGTGCTGCTATGATTCGCCCCCTTCGACGCCAGACACGTGCTTCCGGGTGTGGTGCGACGAAGGGCGGTGACAGGGCACTGCGAACCGATCCGATCGGCCGCGGTGCAGGCGACCTCCGGCGACTCTGCCGGGTCTGCGAGGAAAAAAAGTCTGAGGTTCGCCTGAGACGACTTGCAGAGTCAGAAAAAGGTTGCTATAGTCACTGGCTCACCTGATCGCGATGCAGCGCGGCGGTAAACGCGGCGAAGCGAGGCGGCGGGTGGGAAGAAGAGGGTGGCCTTGCTGCCCTCGTGCTGACCTGAAGTAGGCAGCAGAGTTCTTTAAAAATCTACAGCCGATAAGTGTGGGCGTTTAGGCGGAAGCGCCGGAGCCACGAAGCGAAAGCCTGTCTGCGAGGATGGGCCTGAACGAGTGGCAACAAACGCTCACACAGATAGATCAAGGTGTACGTGACGCAAGTCACGTGTATCTCGGTCGATTCCGTTGAGCAGCAGTACTGCGGCTTACCAAAAGTAAGTTGCCAAGAGATTAAACTGAAGAGTTTGATCCTGGCTCAGATTGAACGCTAGCGGCATGCCTTACACATGCAAGTCGAACGGCAGCGCGGGAGCAATCCTGGCGGCGAGTGGCGAACGGGTGAGTAATACATCGGAACGTACCCAGTAGTGGGGGATAACGTAGCGAAAGCTACGCTAATACCGCATACGCACTATGGTGGAAAGCGGGGGATCGCAAGACCTCGCGCTATTGGAGCGGCCGATGGCAGATTAGCTAGTTGGTGGGGTAAAAGCCTACCAAGGCGACGATCTGTAGCTGGTCTGAGAGGACGACCAGCCACACTGGGACTGAGACACGGCCCAGACTCCTACGGGAGGCAGCAGTGGGGAATTTTGGACAATGGGGGCAACCCTGATCCAGCAATGCCGCGTGTGTGAAGAAGGCCTTCGGGTTGTAAAGCACTTTTGGCGGGAACGAAACGGCCTGGGTTAATACCTCGGGCTAATGACGGTACCCGCAGAATAAGCACCGGCTAACTACGTGCCAGCAGCCGCGGTAATACGTAGGGTGCAAGCGTTAATCGGAATTACTGGGCGTAAAGCGAGCGCAGGCGGTTATGTAAGACAGATGTGAAATCCCAGGGCTTAACCTTGGAACTGCATTTGTGACTGCATGGCTAGAGTGTGTCAGAGGGGGGTGGAACTCCACGTGTAGCAGTGAAATGCGTAGAGATGTGGAAGAACACCGATGGCGAAGGCAGCCCCCTGGGATAACACTGACGCTCATGCTCGAAAGCGTGGGGAGCAAACAGGATTAGATACCCTGGTAGTCCACGCCCTAAACGATGTCTACTAGTTGTCGGGCCTTAATTGGCTTGGTAACGCAGCTAACGCGTGAAGTAGACCGCCTGGGGAGTACGGTCGCAAGATTAAAACTCAAAGGAATTGACGGGGACCCGCACAAGCGGTGGATGATGTGGATTAATTCGATGCAACGCGAAAAACCTTACCTACCCTTGACATGT
>RPRK01000240.1 GCA_003818495.1 Burkholderiales bacterium | reverse complement strand
TCGATGCACCTAGAGTGTGCATCGAACCCGCGGGTCGCGGCCTGATCGCCGACTGCCCGCCCACCCCGACCGCCGCCTCGCGATGACCGACCACTCACACGCAGCACGCTCCGACGCATACATCCGCTCGGAAGACCGGCAGGCCGCAGCCAGCCTGACCGGCTACTTCCGCTACCACGGCCTGTGGGCGCCCGGCGTCAGGCTCTTCCGGGTCATGCCGTTCGCCGCGAAGTCGGCGCTGATCTCGCTGGCCTTCTGCATCCCGCTGGCGACCATCGCCGTCCTCTACTTCGCCAAGCAGGCGGAGATGCTGCAGTTCTCCCGCAAGGAGGTCGTCGGCATCGCCTACGCCCGGTCGGCACTGCCGGTGCTCGGTGCGGTACATGAGTTCCGCAACCGGGCAGTGGTCGGCGCCCCGGACCTCGAGGCAGCGAGGCGGGCGGAGCAGGTCGCGTACGAAGCACTCGCCACGATGCAGGCGAAGCTCGGCGCGCAACTCGGCACTGACGAGGCCTGGACGGCGCTGCAGTCCTTGCGGCAGTCCGCGAGCGCACCGGGCGCGAACGCCGACGCGATGTCCGCGCTCGAGGCCTACGGCCAGTACGGCACGGCGCTGCGCTCGCTGCTCTCCGGCGCCATCGACGGCTCGAACCTCGCACTCGATCCGGAGATCGTCACCTACCACCTGATGGACGCGGCGCTGATCCAGGCCACCGGGCTGATGGATCACATCGCCGAGACCGCGAGCTACGGCGCCGCCGTCCTCAAGCCCGGCAGTGCCCTCCAGGCCTCCCGCATCGAGACCCTACTGACCCTGGCGGAAGCGCGACTCGCCGACCTGCGCCGAAGCACGGCGAAGATCATGCGGCACGACCCCGCCACGACGCCCGGCATCGCGGTCGATGCGCTCGCGCAGTCGGTGACGGCCTACATGCAGGCGACGCTGATCCGGTTCGCGGGCGAGAGCCCCACCGGGGATCCCGCAGCACTGGTCGCGGAGGCGACGAAGCTCCACGCAGCGATCGCCGCACACCAGGCGACGCTGATCGGCGCGCTGGAAGCCGCACTCGAAGACCGCATCGCGAGCCTCGAGATGGAGCGGATCGCCATCGCCGCGCTGCTGACCTCGGCACTGCTGCTGGCCGCCTATCTGTTCTACGCGTTCTTCCTGGTGACCCGCGGCGGGCTGCGCGAGGTGGCCACGCACATCGAGGCCATGGCGGCCGGAGACCTGACCCGCACGCCCCGCCCCTGGGGCAAGGACGAAGCGGCGGCCCTGATGCGGACGCTCTCCGCGATGCAGGACTCGCTGCGCACGATCGTCGCCAAGGTCCGCACCAGTGCCGACTCGGTGGTGCAGGCCAGCACCGAGATCTCCAGCGCATCGCTGGACCTGTCGGGCCGCACCGAGCAGACGGCCGCCGCGCTGGAGCAGTCCGCGGCATCGATGGAGGAGATCACGTCGACCGTGCGCATGACCGCGGACAACGCGCGCCAGGGCGCCGACATCGCCGCGGACAATGCCTCGGTCGCGCGGCGCGGCGGCGTGGTGATCGAGGACGTCGTGAAGACGATGGACGAGATCCGCCAGGCCTCGGCACGGATCGCCAGCATCATCTCGGTGATCGACGGGATCGCGTTCCAGACCAACATCCTTGCGCTCAACGCCGCGGTCGAGGCCGCACGCGCCGGCGAGCAGGGCCGCGGCTTCGCGGTCGTCGCGAGCGAGGTCCGTGCCCTGTCGCACCGCTCGGCGGACGCCGCCCGCGAGATCAAGGCGCTGATCGAGGCGACCGTCTCGAAGGTCGCGACCGGGACGACGGTCGTGCGCAGCGCCGGCGAGACGATGCAGGAGATCGTCGCGAACGCAGAACGCCTGACGCTGCTCACCACCGCGATCGCCGATGCCGCGAACCAGCAGGACTCGGGCGTCGGGCAGGTCGGCACGGCGCTCCAGGACCTCGACCGCGGGGCCCAGCAGAACGCGGCACTGGTCGAGGAAACCGCCGCCGCCGCGGGGTCGCTGAAGGACCAGGCCGTCGCCCTCTCGGAGACGGTGTCTGTCTTCAGCCTGCCCGCCGACGCGCGGCACTGAGCGCGAGCGCGGTGCAGCGGATCAGCGACCCAACGCCGTTCGCCGCAGCAGCGCCGCCACCGCATCCGACGCCGCCGCGAACCCCATCGCCGCGGTGACCATCACCACGCTGCCATAGCCCGAGCAGGCGAGCGGCATCCCGGCCTCGCCCGGCGACTCGGCCCGCGCGCCGCCGGCCGGCGCCGGCGCCCAGATCGCCTCGACCCCGAAGCGCACGCCGCGTTCCCGCGGGAACGCATGGTCGCGGCGCAAGCGCGCGCGCACGGAGGCGAGCAACGCGTCGCCCTTCGCGTCGGCGAGGTCGGTGCGGCGCAGTGCCAGCGGATCGATGCGTCCGCCGGCGCCGCCGCAGACCACCACCGGCACGCCGCGCGCGATGCAGGTCGCGATCAGCGCGGCCTTGGCACGGGGCGCGTCGATGGCGTCGACGACCACGTCGGCATCGGCCGCGAGCAGGCTGCCGACGTTGTCGACGGTGACGAAGTCGTCGACCTGCACGACCACGGTGTCCGGCGAGATGTCCGCGATGCGCTCGGCCATCGTCGCCACCTTGGACGCACCGAGCGTCGAGTCGAGCGCATGGATCTGCCGGTTCACGTTCGACTCGGACACGTGGTCGAGGTCGATCAGCGTGAGCCGCCCGATGCCGCAGCGCGCGAGCGCCTCGGCGACCCACGAGCCCACGCCGCCCACGCCCACCACGACCGCATGGGCCGAGGCGATGCGTCGAGCACCCGCCTCGCCGTAGAGCCGCGCCACGCCGCCGAAGCGGCGCCCCGCGAGCGTGTCATCGGACAGCGAGGCGGTCACGCCCTGCGGCAGGCCGCCTTCGCCATCGCCGCTCACCGCGCCGGCCCTCGCATCGATCAGGGCAGCAGCACCGTCGAGCCGGTGGTCTTGCGACCCTCGAGGTCACGATGCGCCTGCGCCGCATCGGCCAGCTTGTAGCGCTGCTCGATCTCGATCTTCACCTTGCCCGAGGACACCATCTTCATCAGGTCGCCGGCGATCTCCTCGAGGTTCTCGCGCTTCTCCGTGTGCGGCATCAGCGAGGGCCGGGTGATGTACAGCGTGCCCTTGAGCGCCGTCAGCGGCATCGGCGGCACCGGGCCCGAGGCGTTTCCGAAGCTCACCATCAGCCCGAAGGGCGCGAGCGAATCGAGCGAGGCCTGGAAGGTGTCCTTGCCGACCGAGTCGTACACCACCGGCACCATCGCGCCCTGGGTGATCTCGCGCACGCGCTCGGCGACGTTCTCCTCGCGGTAGAGGATCACGTGGTCGGCGCCGTGCGCGCGTGCGAGCTCGGCCTTCTCCTTGGAGCCCGCGGTGCCGATCACGGTCACGCCGAGCGCCTTGGCCCACTGCATCGCGATCAGTCCGACGCCGCCGGCGGCCGCGTGGAACAGGATGGTCTGGCCCTTCTGGAGCTTGTAGGTACGGCGGAACAGGTACTGCACGGTCATGCCCTTGAGCATCATCGCCGCGCCGGCCTCGAAGCCGATCTTCGAGGGCAGTTTCACCAGCTTGCCGGCCGGCATGTTGCGCACTTCCGAGTACGCACCCTGCGGCCCGCCGGCATACGCGACCCGGTCGCCCGGCTTGACGACGGTGACGCCCGCGCCGACCGCCACCACCTCGCCCGCGCCTTCGGTGCCGAGGCCGGAGGGCATCGGCGACGGGTACAGGCCGCTGCGGACGTAGCAGTCGATGAAGTTCAGGCCGATCGCGTGATGGCGGACCTGCGCCTCGCCGGGGCCGGGCGCACCGACCTCGACGTCGACGTACTGAAGCACTTCGGGACCGCCGTTCTGCGAGAAGCGGATGGCCTTGGGCATGGGTGTCTCCGTGGGATGTTCTGGATGGAATCGGACTGCGGAGCCGGCGTGCGCCGGGCGAGACGCGCGATCCGAGTATAGCCAGCGCGGGCGGGCCCGGCGGTCGAGTCCGGGCGCTGTGGCAGGATACGGAAACCCCCGCCCCGGGCGCCTGCCGCCCCCCGCCCCGTGACAGACGCCCCGCTCCCGGCGCTCGACGTGCTCGCCCTCGGCGAGCCGATGATCGAGTTCAACCAGACCACGCCCGGCCGACCCGAGTTCCTGCAGGGCTTCGGCGGCGACACCTCGAACGCCGCCATCGCCGCGGCCCGCAGCGGCGCCCGCGCCGGCTACCTGACCCGGCTCGGGGACGATGCATTCGGCAGGATGCTGCTCGGGCTGTGGCGCGAGGAAGGGGTCGACGTCCGGGGCGTCGCGATCGACGCGGCGGCGCACACCGCGGTCTACTTCGTGACCCACGGGCCCGAGGGCCACGCGTTCTCCTATCTGCGCGCCGGCTCGGCGGCGAGCCGCATGGGTCCGGCGGACGTGCCGCTCGATCTGGTGCGCCGCACGCGCATCCTGCAGGCCTCGGGCATCAGCCTCGCGATCTCGGCGAGCGCCTGCGACGCGGTGCTGCACGCGTTCGAGGCCGCGCGCGCCGCCGGCGTGCGGGTCGCCTTCGACTCGAACCTGCGCCTGAAGCTGTGGCCGCTGGCACGGGCCCGCGCGATGATCGGCGCCGCCGCCGGCCTGTCCGACGTGTTTTTCCCGAGCATCGACGACGTGCGCGTGCTCTCGGGGCTGGAGGATCCCGACGCGATCGTCGACTGGAGCCATCGGCTGGGCGCACGCGCGGTGCTGCTCAAGCTCGGCCCCGAGGGCGTTCTGGCGAGCGACGGCACCCGACGCGAGCGGATCGCCGGCCATCGCGTCGAGGCGGTCGACGCCACGGGCGCCGGCGACTGCTTCTGCGGGGCCTGCCTGGCCCGCCTGGCCGCCGGAGACACGTTGTGGGACGCCGCGCGCTATGCGAACGCGGCGGCCGCGCTCAGCACGACCGGCTGGGGCGCGGTGGCGCCGCTGCCCCGCCCCGAGGCCGTCCGGGCCCTGATGGCCCGCGGCGGATGACCTGCCGCGACTGACCTGCCGCGACTGACCTGCCGCGGAGGGACCGCGCCCTGAGGGCGCGCGGCCCGGCCGCGCCTCAGTACGTCCCGGGGTACGCGCCGCCGTCGAGCAGCACGTTCTGGCCCGTGAAGTACGAGGCCTGCGCGCTGCACATGAACGCGCAGAACTCGCCGAACTCCAGCGCGTTGCCGAAGCGCTTGGCCGGGATCGCGGCCTGCCGCTGGGCGGCCACCTCGTCGGCCGTCTTGCCCAGGTTCTTCGCGGTGGTCTCGGTGGTCTTGCGCAGCCGGTCGGTGTCGAACTGACCCGGCAGCAGGTTGTTGATCGTCACGTTGTGCTCGACGGTCTTGCGCGCGACGCCGGCGACGAAGCCGGTCAGGCCGCTGCGCGCGCCGTTGGACAGGCCCAGGATGTCGATCGGCGCCTTCACCGAGCTGGAGGTGATGTTCACGATCCGCCCGAAGCCGCGCGCGATCATTCCGTCGACCGTCGCCTTGATCAGCTCGATCGGGGTCAGCATGTTCGCGTCGATCGCGGCGATCCAGTGATCGCGCGTCCAGGTGCGGAAATCGCCGGGCGGCGGGCCGCCGGCGTTGTTCACCAGGATGTCGACCTGGGGGCACGCGGCCAGCGCCTCGGCACGCCCGGCCTCGGTGGTGATGTCGCAGGCGACCGCGATCACGGTCACGCCGGTCTCCTCGCCGATCCGCTTCGCCGCCTCGGCCAGCGGCCCGGCGGTGCGTGCGTTGATCACGAGGTTCACGCCCTCGCGCGCCAGCGCCAGCGCGCATCCGTAGCCCAGCCCCTTGCTGGCGCCGCACACCAGCGCCCACTTGCCCGCGATACCGAGATCCATGCGATGCGTCTCCGTCCAGTCTTGTCGATGATGAAGGGATGGTCCGCGCGGCGCCGCGTGGCGGCGCGCCCGGTCCGGTGCGCTGCGGCGGTCCGCTCCGCGGGCCGCCAGCAAAAACAAGCGGCGCCCCGCTCCGCGGGCCGCCAGGAAGAACAAGCGGCGCCCCGCTCCGCGGGCCGCCGCGTGGTTCAGCGCCGGCGCTTCGTCGCCGAGCCGCCGAGCAGCGTGCCGAGCACGCCGCGCACCAGCTCGCGCCCGGCGGTCGTCGCCATCGAGCGCGCCGCGCTCTTGGCGGCGGCCTCGAGCACGGAATCGCCGCGCCCCTTGCCGCCTCCGAGCAGGCCGCCGAGCATGTCCGCCCAGCCGCCGCCCTGCTCGGCGGCGGGCGCCGCCGCGCCGCCGGCCGCGGCATCGGCCGACGGACCGGCCTTGCCGGGCACCGTGCCGGTGCCGGCCCGCTCGCGCAGCCGCTCGTAGGCGGACTCGCGGTCGACCGTCTCGTCATAGATGCCGGCGACCACCGAGCCGGCGAGGAGCGCGCTGCGCTCGGCGTCGTTCACCGGCCCGATCCGGGTGCCCGGCGGCACGACGAAGGCGCGCTCGACGATGTTCGGCCGGCCCTTCTCGTCGAGGAAGGACACCAGCGCCTCCCCGACCCCGAGCTCCGAGATCGCGACCTCGGCGTCGAACTTCGGGTTGGCGCGCATCGTCGAAGCCGCGGCCTTGACCGCCTTCTGGTCGCGCGGGGTGAAGGCGCGCAGCGCGTGCTGCACGCGGTTGCCGAGCTGCCCGAGCACGGTGTCCGGGATGTCCAGCGGGTTCTGCGTCACGAAGAACACGCCGACCCCCTTGGAGC
>RPRK01000239.1 GCA_003818495.1 Burkholderiales bacterium | reverse complement strand
CTTCTCGATCAGCGGCTATCTCGTCTGGATCAGCTGGTCGCGCAGTCCGACGCCCGCCGACTACATCGTGAATCGCGCGCTCCGGATCTATCCGGGCCTGGCGGTCGTCGTGCTGCTGGCCGCCCTGGTGCTCGGTCCGCTGGTCACGGGCCTGCCGCTCGCGGCGTACCTCGGGAACGAGCTGTTCTGGTCGTATCTCGCCCATAACCTGACGCCCTGGGGATTCGCGTCCTACCTGCCGGGGGTGTTCGAGGCCAACCCGCTGCCCAGGGTGGTCAACATGCCGCTCTGGACCATTCCCTACGAGATCCTGATGTACGGGGCGGTGGTGGTGGTCGGATGGGTCGGCGCGCGTCGGACCGTCGTGGTGTCCTGGATCGCGTTCGGCCTGCTCGCGGCCGTGCACGCGTGGAACACGTTCGACCACGACGACCCGTGGCTGGTCGGTGCGCGCTCGAGGTATGTCATGGGGTACGAGCTCGAGTCGGTGTCCGCGTTCGGTTCGTTCTTCTGGAGCGGGGTGCTGTTCGCGCACTACCGGAACAGGATCCGCATGCGCGGGGCGTACGCATTCATCGCGCTCGTCGTGCTGCTCGCCTCGGCCCCGACGCGGGCGTTCGTGCCGGTCGCCTGGGCCGCGCTGCCCTACCTGCTGCTGTACCTCGCGTTCGCCCCCGCGATGAGCGCCCTCCCGGACAGCCGCAACGACTACTCCTACGGCATCTACCTCTATGCCTGGCCGGTGCAGCAGACCGTCGCGACCCTCCTGCCCGACGCGGGGGCATGGGGACTGTCGCTCGCCGTGTCGCTGCTGGCGACCACGGCGTGCGCCGTGTTCTCGTGGCATGTCGTCGAACAGCCCGCGCTCGGCCTCAAGCGACGCCTGACGACTCGCCGGGCCCCGGCACCGAGCCATCGGGCCTGAGCGCCGCGCAGGGTAGGCCGACTGCCAGGGCGCGTCCGGGGGCAGAATCGAGGTTGACCGCACGCGATCCCGGTACCGGAGCGGCCCGCCCGCGAAACGGTCCGAATGGCCACTTCCGATGCAGACACACCGATGAGCACTGTCCCGTCATCCGTTCCTCGCAACCGCCGCACCGCCTTCGGTTCGGGGCTGCGTGCCTGTGCGATCGCGCTGGCGGCGGTGCTGGCCGCCTGCGCGGCACCGCCGTCGCTGCGCAGCGAGGTCGTGCTCTTCCACGCCTGGCAGGCCGGCGAGCCGATGAGCTTCGCGATCCGCACGCCGGCCCCGGCGGTCGGCAGCCTCGAGCACCGCAGCTACGAGGGCCTGCTGCGCGAGCGCCTGCTCGCGCTCGGCTTCGTCGAGGCACCGTCCGGCGTCGCTCGGTATCAGGTCGAGTTCGCCTACACGGCGGTCAGCGAGGCGCGGCGGTACACGGACCTGTATTGGCCCTACGGCGGGCCGGGTCTCGGGGGCGCACCCGGGATCGGACCGGGGCCG
Organism: Burkholderiales bacterium; assembly: GCA_003818495.1. GTDB lineage: Bacteria > Pseudomonadota > Gammaproteobacteria > Burkholderiales > Burkholderiaceae_E > UBA4615. The sequence goes on along the minus strand of RPRK01000239.1, from coordinate 5,349 downwards.
TGGCTCGCCCGTCCGGGCTATCCCTACTGGCGATACGACCCGCTCTGGGGCATGCCGCCGATGCCGGTCGTCCGGGACGAGACGGTGATGCGGCACGAGCTGCGGGTGGACCTGTTCGACGTCCGCGCCGAGCCGGCGCCCGGGCGCAAGGTCTGGGAGTCGAGGGCGGCCGCGTATGCGCAGACCGAGGCCTTGCCGAGGCTGATGCCCGGCCTCGCGACCGCGGTGTTCTCGGCATTCCCGGGGGAGAGCGGCTCGACCCGGCGGGTCGACGTACCGCTTCCGCAGGCGCCGCGCTGACGCGCGGCGCGAAGCGCCCGCGCGTCGCGACGAACCTGGCGGTCAGGTGCGTCGCGGCGCGCGGGCCGCGCATTCAGGGGCGCGGCAGGCGATTCTGGAGGTCGGCGCGCTCGCGCAGGCGCGCGGCGAGGTCGTCCAGGCGCTCGGTCATCTGCTTGGCGGACGCGACCATCGCGAGCAGCGACAGGCGGGCGCGCTCGGCGTCGCTCTTGCCTTCGAGCTGGGCCTCGAGCCGCTCGAGCATCGCCTTGGCGGCGGTGGCATGGTCGCCGCCGCGCGCCACCTCGATCGCCAGAAGGGCACGGCGGCGGGCCTCGAAGGCCTCCGGATCACGCTGGTGCAGCGTCGCCCATTCGTCGAAGTCGAACTCGGGTGCAGCGTTGAACTTGATCATGTCGCTCTCCGTTCGTCGGCCCGCGGCCGCCGTCTGCGAACGATTCTCCGCCGTTCGTCGCCCGGCAGGCGTGAACTCTTGCACGTATCATTCGTGCTTCGAGCCGATCCGATGCAAACACCTTCACGCAAACCCGTCTTCGCCTGGAAGCGCCAGCCGATCAACGATCGACGGCCGGTGCTGCGCCTGGCTTCGGGCGAACGCCGGTGGGACGTGCGACTGGTCGGCCTCATCAGCCGCAACCGCTTCCTCGTGACCCATCCGGCCGACGACGGTCGGCTCGTCTTCGTCAAGGAAGGCGATGCGTTCCACGTCTCGACCTTCGACGGGGCGGTGATCAGCGCCTTCGACAGCACGGTGCTGCGCGTGGTGCTGGGCGAGGCGCCCGGGCTCGAACTGTCCCTGCCCGCCCAGGATCTGCGCCGCCGGGAGACGGTCCGCAAGGTGCGGCGCGCGATGGTCACGCTGCCGTGCTCGCTGCGCTTCGGGACCACCGACAACGCGCTGCGCGCGGGCTTCACCGGCGACCTGAGCGAGCAGGGCGCCCAGGTCGCGATCGAGCGGCCGCTGCCGGCAGGCATCGACGCCGTCGACATGTCGGTGCGCATCCAGGTGTTCGGGGAGCCGGTCACGGTGCAGGTACGGGCCGCCATCCGCTCGTCGGCGCCCGATCCGCGGCTCGACGTCGTGGCGACGCTGCTCGGCCTGCAGTTCGTCGACATGGATCCGACATTGCGGCTGTCGCTCAGCCTGTACGTGCGCGAGCGGCTGCTCGCCGAGGCCGACGACGTGTTCGCCACGATCCGCTGAGTCAGGCGTCCTTGCGCAGCAGCACGGACGACACGAAGGAACTGATCACGCTGTAGATCAGCGCCGCGAGCACCGCCCACCAGAAGCTCGTGACCGTGAAGCCGTCGAGCATCCGTGCGACGAGCCAGAACATCAGCCCGTTGATGACGAACAGGAACAGCCCGAGCGTCAGCACCGTGATGGGCAGCGTCAGCAGCACCAGGATCGGTCGGACGATCGCGTTGAGCAGGCCGAGCAGCAGCGCCACCAGCAGCGCGGTGCCGAAGCTGCTGACCTGAACCGCAGGCAACAGGTAGGGCAGCAGCAGCAGCACGCCGGCGTTGATCGCCCACCCCAGCAGCAGTCTCATCGCGGATTCCTCGGTGCGGCGGGCGCCGCGACGGTCACTTGACCAGGGTCACCGGCATGTCGGCGAGCGAGGCCACGCGCTGCGCGACCGAGCCGATCAGCAGGTCCTTGAGCGCGGTGCGGCCTTTCGAGCCGAGCACGATCAGGTCGCAGCCTTCGTCCACCGCCGCCTTCGCGATCGCCTGGGCGACCTGCCCGCGCAGGGCACGGGTCTCGAACGGGACCTTGGCCTTCTGCGCCGCCGCGATCGCGCCTTCGAGCTCGGAGTTCGCGAGGTCGTCGAGGTAGCTGCGGACGGCGTCCTTGCCGACGAACTGGCTGGCGCCGCGCAGCGCGATGTCGTCGTGGGCGTTGACGAGCAGCAGGTGCGCGGGCTCGGAGAGCTTTCCGGCGAGCTTGATCGCGTGCTTGAGCGCGCGCAGCGAGTTCTTCGAGCCGTCGATCGCGACGAGGATCTTCATCGGGGCGGGTCTCCGTCCGGGGCCGGTGGGTCTTCGATTATTGCACGGGGCCGCGAGGCGGCTCCGCGCGGGTCGGCGTCGGGGGCTGCGGCGTCGGGTCCGCGCGCGTCGACCGTGGCGGCATCGGGGGCGACGCCTTCGGGTCCGGCGCCTTCGGGCGTGCGGGCGCTCGCCGCGCCGTCGGTCGCGGCGCGCGCGCCCGCATCGGAGCGCGCCTTGCGTGCGCCGCGGGGTTCGGCCGCGCGCAGCGCATCGCCCAGCCCGCGCAGCGCGCGCCGGGCGTCGCGACGCGGCTCGTCCTCGTCGGCGGGCGCGAACGCGCGCCAGCCGTCGATCAGCGCGAGCGCGCGGACCGCCGCGCCGTCGGGCACGCCCGGCCGCGACAGCGCGTCGGCCGCGACCTCGCGGGACGCGGCGAGGTCCTGGCCGGCGCCGAGCCGCTCCTGCCAGCGCGCCAGGATCGACTGCGCCCGGGCGACCTCGGTGCCCCGCGGCAGCGCCTCGGCCGCGAAGTCCAGCGCGTAGCGCAGCGTCTTCACGGCCAGGCGCGTCCGGTGCCAGCCTTCCGCGTCGCGCGCCTGCCCCGCGCGGCGACGGACCCGCCGGCGCAGCGCGTGCAGGCGGATGGCCGCGAAGTCCCCGAACCGGGGTGCATCGAACGCCGCCATCGCCGGAGCACGGGTGCCCGGCTCCCGGTCCGGGGTGACGGACGGGTCCTCGGCCGGGTCCGCGGTCGGGCCGGGACCCGCTGTCGGGGGGGCCGGCGCAGCCGCAGCCGCGGCTGTCGGCGCACCCGGATCCCCCGCGGCGCCCGCCTCTAGTCCCGCGTCCGCCATCGCCTCGGTCATCGCGAGCGTGTGCAGCACGAACCGGGTGGTCGTCGGGCCGGCGAGCGTGCGGCGCAGGTCCATGCGGGCGGCGTCGCGCGCGTCGACGACGCTGCGCGCCAGCGTCTCGATCGCCGCATCGCCCCGGAACCGGGCGCGCAGCGTGCGCAGCGCGCCGGTCTCGAAGACGTCGAGATCGCGCACCCGTCCGGCGGCGTCGGCGAGCGTGCGCGCACCGGCGTCGACCTCGAGCCAGCCGGCGTCGCGCTCGCGCAGCCCCGCGAAGCGCAGCGCCGCGCGCAGCCGGCGCAGCGCGACACGCAGCTGGTGCGGGCCTTCGGGATCGTCGGAGGCGAGGATCGGCTCGAGGTTGGCGCAGGCGTGGGCGACGCAGGCCCGCAGCACCGAGCCGAGGGCCGGTGCGGTGCCGGTGCCGGCGCCGGGGGCGATCGCGCCCGCCTTGACCGGCGACGGCGCGAGCGGCAGCCGCGCGGCCAGGCGCAGCCCGCGCTCGTTCTTGGTCGGCATCAGCAGGCAGGCCTGGTTGAGCCGTGCCCAGTCGAGCGCCCAGGCGAAGAAGGCGGCGCGCGACCCCTCGACGCACTCGAGCTCGACTTCGCGGATCGACTCGCGATGCTCGGCGCAGCGCACCTCGCCGACGTCCTGCGCGAGCTCGACCTTCAGGCCCGGCACCGGGGCGACGATGCGCGCGCGTCGCTCGAAGTCGGTCTCGAAGAGGGGCCGCCACTGCGCGAACGTCCGGTGCGCGAGCGCGCCCTGCGGCGTGTCCTCGGGCGGCAGCGCGTCGCGTTCCGGGTGGTTGCCCGCGATGGGACGCTCCCACTCGAAGCGGTCGAAGCGGTCACCGTCGTCGGCCTTGACCGTCTGCAGCCAGGTCTCGCCCTTGCGCCGCACCCGCACGGCCATCCGCGCCCGCGCGAGGGCGCCGTCGGGCGTGTCGTAGTAGCACGACCAGACCCGTTCGATCCGGTCGCCCGAATCGTCGCGCGCCAGGCTGTCCTGCAGCGACAGGGGGAGGGAGAACTTCAGCTCGAGCTCGCGCACGGTCAGGCCTCCGGGGCACCGCGGGCCTTGAGGCCCTGCCATTCGGGCGCCAGCGCCTGCCGCACGCCGACGAGGTCGAGCACCCGGCCGACGGTATGGTCGACCAGTTCGTCGACGCTGGCGGGCCGGTTGTAGAACGCCGGCACCGGCGGGAACACGACCCCGCCCATCTCGGTCACCGCCACCATGTTGCGCAGGTGCGCGAGGTTGAGCGGGGTCTCGCGCACCATCAGCACCAGCCGCCGCCGCTCCTTGAGGACGACGTCGGCCGCCCGGGCGACCAGGTTGTCGGACAGGCCGTGGGCGATCGCGGCGAGCGAGCGCATCGAGCACGGGGCGACGATCATGCCGTCGGTCGCGAACGAGCCCGACGCGACGCTGGCGCCGACGTCCTTGACCGCGTGCACGACGTGCGCGAGCGCCTCGACCTGCGGGCGCCCGATGCCGAGCTCCTGGTCGACGTTCATCCAGCCGGCCGGCGTCACCATCAGGTGGACCTCGACGTCGGGCGCCGTGCGCAGCACCTGCAGCAGGCGCACGCCGTAGACGGCGCCGGACGCGCCGGTGAGGGCGACGATCAGTCTTCGGGTCATCGGGGGTCTCCGGGGGCGCGGCGCGCGCGCCCGCGGGTGGCGGGCGGCTCGGCGAACCGCTCGGCGATGCGCTCGCGCAGCCAGCGGACCGCGGCGTCGGGATGCGCGCGCGGATGCCAGTACTGGTGAATCGCGAAACCGGGCAGCTCGACGGGCACCGGCGCCGATTGTACCGGCAGCGACTCGGCGGCCGCCTGCGCGAGCTTGGCGGGCACGGTGCACAGGAGGTCGGTCCGAGCCACCAGCATGACCGCGGCGAGGAAGTCCGGCACCTGCAGCACGATGCGCCGGCGCACGCCCTGGGCCCGCAGGGCGCGCTCGACGATGCGGTGGCCGGTGCCCGGCGACTCGATCGCCAGGTGCCCGGCCCGCAGGAACGCCGCACGGCCGAGCGGGCCGGCCGCACCGGCGCGCCGCAGCACCACGTAGCGCTGCTCGAAGAGGCGCTGCTGGTACCAGCCCTCGCGCAGCTCGGGGAGGAACCCGATCGCGAGGTCGACCTCGCCGCGGGCGAGCGCGGCGGGCGTGTCGCCCGACGACAGCGCGACCGT
>RPRK01000238.1 GCA_003818495.1 Burkholderiales bacterium | reverse complement strand
GTCGCGCGGGCCGTCGAGCGCGGCGTCGGCCCACACGCGGTTGTAGTCCTCGTCGACGTAGCGGCTGCGGTCGGGGTCGGCGGTGTCCCAGCGTGCGTAGGCCGCGACGTTCGCGAAGGCGAGCGTCAGGCTGCCGCGTCGCGGGCGCAGTCGCCCGGCCTGCAGGTCGTCGAGCAGGCCGTCCAGCGCGATCGCGCCGCACAGCTCGTTGCCGTGGGTCAGCGCCTGCACCATCACCGCCGGCCCGGGGGTGTCGGCGGCGAACCGCCACACGAAGTCGGTGCCGGTGTTGCCGGCGCGCCAGCGCGAGATGTCCGGCGGCTGAAGTTCGATCGGTCGTGCGGTCATCGGGATGCGTGCCTCGCGTGATCGGCGAGCGTCGCGAGCAGCCGGTTCAGGTCGCGCCGCAGCACGTCGAATCCGGCGGTTCGGCGTCGGGTCGCCTCGTCCATGTAGAGCCGTTTGTTGAGTTCGAGCTGCAGGCTGTGCCGGCCGCGCGCGGGATCGCCCGACACGCGGACCAGCTCCACGCCCTTGTAGGGATCGTTGATCCGCACGTCGTAGCCGAATCCGGACAGCGTGTCGCGGACCAGCGCGGTGAACTCGGCCGAGCAGGTGCTGCCGTCCCGGTCGCCGAGCACGATGTCGGCGCGCGCGGTGCCCGAGCCGCCTTCGCCCATCGGGCCCGCGACCGCCCGCATCGAGTGGCAGTTGACGTGGAAGCACACGCCATGGCGGGCGTGCGCCGCGTCGATCAGGGCCGCCAGCGCCTGCTGGTACGGCAGCAGGCAGCCGTCGATGCGGGCCGCGACTTCCGCCGCGGCGAGGCGGCGCGTGTGGATCGGTCGGCCGTCCTCGAGCGTGCGCCAGACGACCGCCTTGCCGATCCGCGCCTTGCCGCTCGGTGACATCGGATGCGGCCAGGGCCCGTCGAGCAGCTCGGGGTCCACGTCGCCGGCGTGCCGGTTCGGATCGACGTAGGCGCGCGAGAAGGTCGCCGCCAGCAGCGTCGCGCCGTGCGCGGGCGCCTCGGCCCAGAGCTGGTCGACGAAGCTGTCCTCGGATTCGCGCAGGTCCCATTCGGACACGGCGAGCGGCAGGCCGGCCGGGATCCAGTCGCCCGAGTGCGGCGAGTCGAGCACCAGCGGCACCGATGCGACCTGCGGTTCGACGAGGACGAAGGGACCGTTCGGAGGTGTCGTCATGGGGGGGGCGGCGCCCGGCGCTCAGGCGTCGTTCAGGTGGCAGGCCGACATCCGTCCGGGCGCGACCTCGCGCAGCGCCGGTGCCTCGGTGCGGCAGCGCGCCGTGGCATGGGGGCAGCGCGGATGGAAGTGGCAGCCGGGCGGCGGGTCGAGCGGCGACGGGATCTCGCCGCGGATCGGCTGGTAGCGCCGACCCCGGCGGTCGAGTCGCGGCACCTCGGCGAGCAGCGCCTGCGTGTACGGGTGGTTCGGTGCGTCGTACAGCGGGCCGATCGGGCCGACCTCGACGACCCGCCCCAGGTACATGATCACGACGCGGTCGGCGAGGTGGCGCACCACCCCGAGATCGTGGCTGATGAAGAGGTAGGTCAGGCCGAGCGTCTCGCGCAGGCCCATGAACAGGTTCAGCACCTGCGCCTGGATCGACACGTCGAGCGCGGCGACCGCCTCGTCGCAGACCAGGAAGCGCGGCTGCACGGCGAGCGCGCGCGCGATGCCGATCCGCGCGCGCTGCCCGCCCGAGAACTGGTGGGGATAGCGGCGGGCGTAGGCGGGGTCGAGCCCGACCTGGCGCAGCAGCGCCGCGACATGCTCTTGCGCGTCGGCGCGGCTCACCAGGCCGTGCGCCACCGGCGCCTCGGCGATCGCGTCGCCCACACGCATGCGCGGATTGAGCGACGCGAACGGATCCTGGAAGATCATCTGGATGGGCGGTCGGCGGCCCGGCTCGAGCGCGACGCGTTCGCCCGCCAGCAGCACCTCGCCCTCGGTGGGCGGATGCAGTCCGGCGATCACGCGGCCGAGCGTCGACTTGCCGCAGCCCGACTCGCCGACCAGGCCCACCACTTCGCCGTCGGCGACGTCGAAGGACACCCGGTCGACCGCGTGCACCACCTGCTCGCGCACCGAGGAGCCGAGCCGTGCGGCGAACTTCTCGATCACGTCGAGCCGGCGCACGAAGCGGCGCGACACCGCGCGCACCGACAGGAGCGGGGCGGCGGCCGTCATGCACCCGCCCCGGCCGCGAGCGGCCGCACGCAGCGCACCTCGCGCCCGTCGGTCCGCGCGGCGAGCGGTACCGGGGCCGCGCAGTCGGGCCCGGCCTGGCCGCAGCGGCTGCGGAACGCGCAGCCCGAGGGCAGCCTCGCGAGCGACGGCGTCATGCCGGGGATCTGCCGCAGCGGCCGGCCGGGCGCGTTGTTGGCCGGCACCGAGTCGAGCAGCCCGCGCGTGTACGGATGCAGCGGCGAATCGAGCACCGCGGCGACCGGCCCCTGCTCGACGATGCGTCCGGCGTACATCACCGCGATCCGATCGGCGAGCCCGGCGATCACCGCCAGGTCGTGCGTGATCCAGATCAGCGCGGTGCCCGCCTCGCGCACCAGCGCCTGCATCTCGAACAGGATCTGGCCCTGCACCGTCACGTCGAGCGCGGTGGTCGGCTCGTCGGCGACGATCAGCGCCGGGCGGTTCAGCAGCGCGATCGCGATCGCCACGCGCTGGCGCATGCCCCCTGAGAACTGGTGCGGGTACTGCTCGAGCCGCTCGCCCGCCGAGGCGATGCCGACCCGCGTCAGCGCGTCGACGCAGCGGTCGCGGGCGGCGCGGCGCGACACCCGCTCGTGCGCGAGCACCGTCTCGATCATCTGCGTGTCGACCCGCAGGACCGGGTTCAGCGTCATCATCGGATCCTGGAAGATCATCGCGATCCGGTTGCCGCGCAGCGCGCGCAGCGTCTCGTCGTCGGCGCCGACCAGCTCGCGGCCGTCGAAGCGGATGCTGCCCGACGCGATCCGCCCGGGCGGGTCGATGAGGCCCAGGATCGAGAAGCCGGTCACCGACTTGCCCGAGCCCGATTCGCCGACCAGCCCGAGCACCTCGCCGGGCGCGACCGAGAAGCTGGCGCCGTCGACTGCGCGCAGCGCGCCGTCGCGGGTCGCGAACTCGGTGACCAGATCGGTCACCGCCAGCAGCGGCGCGCTCATTTCGACAGCCTCGGGTTGAGCACGTCGCGGAGCTGGTCGCCGACCAGGTTGATCGCCAGGATGGTGAACAGCAGCGCGACCCCCGGGTAGACCGAGATCCAGTACTTCCCCGACAGCAGGAACTCGTAGCCGTTGGCGATCAGCAGCCCGAGCGAGGGCTCGGTGGTCGGCAGGCCGAGGCCCAGGAACGACAGCGTCGCCTCGAGCGCGATCGCGTGCGCGACCTGCACCGTGCCCACGACGATCAGCGGCGGCAGCGCGTTCGGCAGCAGGTGCTTCAGCACGATCCGCAGCGGCGACAGGCCGAGCCCGCGCGCCGCCTCCATGTACTCCTTGTTGCGCTCGACCAGCGCGGCCGATCGCGCCGTGCGGGCGTAGTACGCCCACTGCACGGTCACCAGCGCGACGATCACCTTGTCGACGCCCTTGCCGAGGGTCGCGATCAGCACCAGCGCGACCAGGATCGCCGGGAAGCCGAGCTGAATGTCGACGATGCGCATCAGGATCTGCTCGAAGCGTCCGCCGCGGTAGGCGGCGACGATGCCGAGCGCGCCGCCGAGCGACAGCGCGATCACGCCGCTCACCACACCCACCATCAGCGACACGCGCAGGCCGTACAGGATCGCCGACACCATGTCCCGGCCCTGACCGTCGGTGCCGAGCACGTAGTGCAGGTCGCCGGCCATCGCGTCGGAGCCGGGCGGCAGCCGGGCGTCCATCAGGTCGAGCTTGCCGAGGTCGTAGGGGTTCTGCGGCGCGATCACCGGCGCGAAGAGCGCGAGCAGCAGGATCGCGATCAGCAGCACGAGGCCGACGAGCGCGAGCCGCGAGGCGGCGAACTGCGCGGCGAAGCGGCGCCACGGCGACTCGACCGGCGGCACCGGTTCGTCGGCGGCGGCCAGCGGACCCTCGGGACGGTCTGCGGGGGCGTGCATCTCAGACCTTGGCCGCGGCCAGCCGCACGCGCGGGTCGAGCACGGAATAGAGCACGTCCACCACCAGGTTGATGACGATGAACATCGCCACGGTGATCATCAGGTAGGCGACCACCACCGGCCGGTCGAGCTGGAAGATCGAATCGATGACCAGCTTGCCCATCCCGGGCCACGCGAAGATCGACTCGGTGACGATCGCGAACGCGATCACCGAGCCGAGCTCCAGGCCGATCACCGTCACCAGCGGGATCATGATGTTCTTCAGCAGGTGCACGCCCAGCACGCGACCGCGCGCGAGCCCCTTGGCGCGCGCGAACTTGATGTAGTCGAGCAGCACGTTCTCGCGCACCTGCGCCCGCGTCAGCCGGATGATCAGCGACAGCTTGAAGAGCGCGAGGTTGAACGCCGGCAGCAGCGCATGGCGCAGCCCCTCCCAGTGCAGGATCGACAGCTCGAGCCCCAGCACGTCGACGCTCGGGCCGCGGCCGGTGGACGGCAGCCAGCCGAGCTGCACCGCGAACAGCATGATCAGCAGCAGCCCGACCCAGAAGGTGGGCAGCGAGAAGCCGACGATCGAGCCGGCCATGATCGCCTTGGAGATCGGGCTGTCCGGCTTCAGGCCCGCGTACAGCCCGAGCGGGATGCCGACCACGATCGAGATCACCATCGCGAGCACCGCCAGCTCGAGCGTGGCCGGCATCCGCTCGACGATCACGTCGATCGCCGGGCGCCCGTACACGAAGCTGGTGCCCAGATCGCCCGACAGCGCGTTCTTCACGAACAGGCCGTACTGCACGAGCATCGGCTTGTCGAGTCCGAGGGCCGTGCGGGCGCGGTCCCGCTCGATCTGGTCGGCCTGCGGGTTGACCAGCATCTCCACGGGGTCGCCGACCATGAAGATGCCGGCGAACACCAGCGCCGAGGTGACCGCCAGCACCAGCACGGTCTGCGCCAGCCGGCGCAGGATGTAGACGAGCATCGGGCTAGCCGGCCGGCGTCACTTGGCCTGCTTCATTTCCCACGCGAAGGTGTACTGGTCGGCGCGGGCGGCATAGTCGACGCCACGGCGCATGCCCCAGACCGAGACCTCGTAGTGGACCGGCACGATGCCCATCAGCGACACCGCCTTCTCGCTCGCGGCGGCCAGCAGCATCCGCCGCTTCGTGTCGTCGACCTGGGTGATCGCGGTGGTGATCATCGCGTCGAGCCCCGGGTCGGAGAAGCGGCCGCGGTTGGCCGCGCCGAGCCCCTGCGCCGGGTCGAAGGTGCCGAGCAGCGAGCGCAGCGGCGACGAGGTGTCGCCGCTCTCGGAGGCCCAGCCCGCCAGCAGGAAGGAGAACTCGAGCTTCGAGCCGCGACTGAAGAACACGTTCGAGGGCATGGTCTCGAGCTTGGTGTCGATGCCGATGCGGGTCAGGAACTGGGCGACCGCCTGGGCGATCTTCTCGTCGTTCACGTAGCGGTTGTTCGGCGCGTGCAGCGTGATCTGGAACCCGTTGGGGTAGCCCGCCTCGGCGAGCAGCTTCTTGGCGCCCTCGGGATCGAACTTCTCGGGCGGCAGGTTGCGGCTGGTGCCGAAGAACACGTCGGCGAGCAGCTGGCCGGCCGGCACCGCCTGCTTCTCCATCACCCGGTCGACGATGGCGTCGCGGTTGAGGGCCTTGGAGATCGCCCGGCGCACGCGCACGTCGCGCAGCGGGTTGGCCTCCATCGGCTTGCCGTCCTTCGTGCGGATGAACGGCGAGTTCTTGTCGCGGCCGGTGTCCATGTGGAGGTAGATCAGGCGGTTCGACACCGCGCCCGCGACCGCGAGCTTCGAATCGGACTTGATCCGCTCCATGTCCGCGGTCGGCACGTTCTCGATCACCTGGACGTCGCCCGACAGCAGCGCGGCGACGCGGCCGGCGTTGTTCGAGATCATCCGGAACTGGACGCGCGGCCAGGGTGTGCGGCCGCCCCACCAGCCGTCGTTGCGGGCGAGGATCACCCGGTCGCCGGGCTTGTACTCGACGAACTTGTAGGGGCCGGTGCCGATCATCGCCTTGCCCGAGTTGAAGTCCTCGGTCTTCGCGTCGACCATCGATTTCGGGATGATCTGCACCGAGCTCAGGTCACGCGGCAGCAGCGGATGCGGCGCGGCGGTCTTCATGATCAGGGTGTGCGGGTCGGTCGCGGTGATCGAGACCACCGGCCGGACGAAGAGCGTGAACGCGGCCGGGCTGTTCGGCACGTTCGGCACGCGCTTGAAGGTCGCGATCACGTCGTCGGCGGTGAAGGGCGAGCCGTCGTGGAACTTCACGCCCCGGCGCAGCTTGACCTCCCAGGTCAGGGGGTCGATCGCACGCCAGGACTCGGCGAGCCCCGGCTTCGGATTCTGCGCGGCGTCCGTCGCCACCAGGTTCTCGAAGACGTGCTTCGTGAGGCTGTTGTTGGGCGTCAGGTTGTGGAAGTGCGGGTCGAGCGACGAGATCGGCGCGGCCAGCGCGATCACGAGTTCGTCGGTCTGGGCGACGGCGGCGGTCGCGGCGGTCGCGAATGCGGCGGCGGCGAGCCAGCGGAAGGCTAGGCGTCTGATCATCGGTTGGGGTTCCCGGGTCGTGTCGGTTGGCCGCGTCGATCGCCGCAGCGGTCATGCCGCGAAGCTTACCTGCTCCGGCCCGTCAGCGGATCGGGTCGTCCGATGGTCCCTCGGCTCC
>RPRK01000237.1 GCA_003818495.1 Burkholderiales bacterium | reverse complement strand
CGCAGGGCCGTCCCACCGGGGTCCGCAGCACGATCGCCGGTACGCCGGATCAACGGCGCCTGACGCCCCGAGCCGTCAATGTCCACGACAAACGGACAGCGGCGACGCGTGTCCGGACGACGGATGCGTCCGAGGGGTCGGCGGCGGGCACCAGGACCCCCCCGGGCGCAGGGCAGGTCTTCGCGGATGACGAAGGCGCATCGCGGCGGCTCGACGCCCGCGATCGGGTCGCGACCGTCGCGCGAATTCAACAGAATTCTCACGGTCGCCGACACTTCTTCCGAGAACCCCGGGCGAGCACCGCATCCGAGGCACCGAGGCTATCCTCTCCTCCCCCGACGACGCGACGCAGCAGCACCCACCGATGACCGACCGCATCCTCGCCACCTACCTGATCGAGACGCCCCTCGACCCCGCGCATGTCGCCGAGGTGCTCGCCGGCGAGCAGAGCAGCGGCACCTTCGTGCGGGTGGCCGGCGAGACCGACGACCTGCGCGCACGCAGCCGCGCGAGCGTCGAGCGCATCGAGGCGCTGCCCGACGCACCCGCCCCGAGCCTGCCGAACGCCTGGCTCGAGCGACGCGCCGTGGCCGGCCCGTGGCGCCGCGCGCGCGTCACGGTCGCCTTCCCGGCGGCCAACATCGGGCGCAACCTGCCGACGCTCGCGGCCACGCTCGCCGGCAACCTGTTCGACCTCGGCGAGACCACCGGCATGCGCCTCGAGCACGTGGCGCTGCCCGCCGCGTTCCGGGCGCGCTTCGAGCGGCCGAGCCACGGCGTGGCGGGCACGCGCGCGGCCACCGGCGTCGCGACCGGGCCGCTCGCGGGCACGATCATCAAGCCGAACGTCGGACTGTCGGCGACGCAGACCGCCGACCTCGTCGACGCGCTGTGCCGCGCCGGCATCGACTTCATCAAGGACGACGAGGTCAACGCCGACTCCGAGCACGCGCCGCTCGCCGAGCGCGTACCGGCAGTCATGGCGCGGGTGCGCCGCTGGCAGGACGAGTCGGGCAAGCGCGTGATGGTCGCCTTCAACATCACCGACGAGCACGACGCGATGCTGCGCCATGCCGAGCTCGTCGAGCGCGAGGGCGGCACCTGCGTGATGGCGAGCCTGAACTGGTGCGGCTTCTCGTCGATCCAGGCGCTGCGCCGGCGCACCGGCCTCGCGATCCACGGCCACCGCAACGGCTTCGGGATGTTCGATCGGCATCCGGCGCTCGGCATGGGGTTCCAGCCCTACCAGGCGATGTGGCGACTCACGGGCGTCGACCACCTGCACGTGCACGGGCTGGGCGGCAAGTTCGCGCAGACCGATGCCGACGTCGCTCGGGCCGCCCGCGACTGCCTCGCCCCGCTCGCGGACCCGGCGGACGCCCCCGACCGCGTGATGCCCGCCTTCTCGTCCGGCCAGTGGGCGGGCACGCTGCCCGCCACCCTCGAGGTCGTGCCGACCGGCGACCTGCTCTTCATGTGCGGCGGCGGCATCCTCGCCCATCCGGGCGGCCCCGCCGCGGGCGTGACGAGCGTGCGTCAGGCATGGGCGGCGGTGCAGGCCGGCCGCACGCTGGCCGACGCGGCGCGCGACGCGCCCGAGCTGCGCGACGCGATCGCATTCTTCGGCGCATGAGCGGCCCGCTGCTGGCGTGGGTCGGCGACGACTTCACCGGCGCCTCCGACACGCTCGCGACGCTGGCCACCGGCGGGGCACGCGCGCTGCTGTTCCTCGACGTGCCCACCGCGGCGCGGCTCGCCGCCGTCGGGCCGCTCGATGCGGTCGGCGTCGCCACCGCGGTGCGCTCGATGGACCCGGCCGCGATGCGCGACGTCCTCGAACCCATCTCGGAATGGCTCGCGCGCAGCGGCGTGCCGGTGGTGCACTACAAGGTCTGCTCGACCTGGGACAGCGCGCCCGGCACCGGCAACGTCGGGGAGGCGGTGCGCACGCTGTGGCGGCCCGCCTATGCGCCGTGGGTGCCGCTGGTGGGCGGGCAGCCGAGCCTCGGTCGCTGGTGCGCGCACGGGCAGCTCTTCGCGCAGGCCGGCGCCGGCGGCCCGGTCTACCGGATCGACCGCCATCCGACGATGAGCCGCCACCCGGTCACGCCGATGGGCGAGGCGCGGCTCGCGGTCCACCTCGCGGCGCAGGGCTGCGCACCGCTCGGGCGCGTCGACGTGGCCGCGCTGGCCGCGGGGGATGCGGCGATCGATGCGGCGATCGATGCCGCGACAGACGCGGCGATCGCCGGGGCTGCCCGCCCGACGACCGACGCCGCGGCGAAGACCCCGCGCACCGTGCTCTTCGACACGCTGTGCGCCGCCCACCTCGCCGCCACGGGCGCGGCGATCGAGCGCCATGCGCACGGCCGCACCGTGCTGGCGGTCGGCGCGAGCAGCGTCGCGCAGGCGATGCTCGCGCGCTGGCGGGCACGCGGCGCGCTGCCGGCCGCGGTCGAGCCGGCCGTCGCACGCGCCGCGGTCGAACCGGCGCGCGGCCCGGTCTTCGTGCTGGCGGGCAGCCTGTCGCCGCTTTCGGCGCGGCAGGTGGCGCGGGCCCGGGCGTTCGAGCGCGTCGCGCTCGACGCCGCGCGGCTCGCCGCCGGCGACGCCGCCTACCTCGAGTCCACCGCCCGCGCGATCGGCGCTCGGCTCGCGGCCGGCGCGCACGTGCTGGCCGGCACCTCGATCGCCGGGCCGGCGCCGCGCGGCGCGGATCCGGCCCTCGCACCGGCCTGCGGCGCGCTGCTCGCGGCGGTGCTCGGCCACGCCCGCTGCGCGCGCGTCGGCGTGGTGGGCGGCGACACCTCGAGCCGCGCGGTGCAGGCGCTCGCACCGTGGGCGCTCGGCTGGGTGGGACGCATCGGCGCGAGCGCACCGCTGGTCCGCGCCCATGCCGACGACCCCGCCGTCGACGGCCTCGAGCTGATGCTCAAGGGCGGACAGATGGGCGAGGACGACGTGCTCGACCGACTGGTCGCCGGCGACGCGCACTAGGACTTCGAACCAGGACTTCGCACCGGGACTTCGCACCAGGGCTTCGCTCCAGCCCTTCGCTCCAGCCCTTCGTTCAAACGGCCTTCGCACGCACGGCCGACGCACCGATCGGCACGCCCGAGCCGGGTCACGCTCGACGCCCGCGAGTCGCTCGGGCATGCTCGGCGGCTCCCGAACCGACCTGGCCCGCCGCGAACGATGGATCTGCCCAGCCCCGAGACGCTCCTGGCCGCTGCCGACGCCGGCCGCTCGCTGCCGGCGGTGACGCCGGGTGGCGCCGACCCCGCCGACCTCGATGCCGCGCTGCGCACGCAGGCCGCCATCGGCGCGCTGCGCCGGGCCCGTGGCGAGACGCAGGTCGGCTGGAAGATCGGCTTCACCAATCGCACGATCTGGCCCCTGTACGGCGTGCAGCAGCCGATCTGGGGCCCGGTGTGGGACACCACGCTGCGGCTGCTGGAGGGGAACGATGCGCAGGCCGAGATCGCCCGGCTCGCCGAACCGCGGCTCGAGCCCGAGATCGTGCTGGGGCTCGAGGCCTCGCCGCCGCCCGACGCGGATGCGCACGACGCGGCGTCGACCGCCGCGCTGCTGGCCTGTGTCGACTGGGTCGCCCACGGCTTCGAGATCGTCCACAGCGTCTGGCCGGGCTGGAAGTTCGGTGCGGCACAGGGCATCGCCGCGCAGGCGCTGCACGGCGGCCTGCTGGTCGGCCCGCGCGTGCCGGTCGCGGCGCTCGGCCCCGATCCGGCGGCCGCGCTGTCGGCGCTGCGCCTCGAGCTGTGGCGCGACGGCGCGCGCGTCGCCGAAGGCGTCGGCGCCAACGTGCTGGACGGACCGCTGCAGGCGCTCGGCCACCTCGTCGCCGGCCTGGCCGCCCGCGGCGAGCGCATCGCCGCGGGCAGCGTGGTCACCACCGGCACCCTCACCGACGCCCAGCCGCTCGCCGCCGGCCAGGTCTGGCGCACCGAGATCGCCGGCGTGCCGCTGCCCGGCCTGACGCTGAGGATCGGATGACGGCCCCGGTCCAGACCCCGCCCCGGCCCCCCGAGGCCGCCGACATCGAGGCCGCCGCGGCGCGCATCGCGCCGCACGTGCGCGTCACCCCGACGATGACGATCGAGCTCGACGGCCGCGCCGTCGAGCTCAAGCTCGAATGCCTGCAGGTGTCCGGCACCTTCAAGGCGCGCGGCGCGTTCGCGCGGCTGCTCGGCGCGCGCGAGTCCGCGCTCGCGGCCGGCCAGGTTCCGCCCTCGAGCGTGGTCGCCGCCTCGGGCGGGAACCACGGCATCGCGGTCGCCCACGCGGCGCGCGCGCTCGGGATGGCGGCCGACGTGTTCGTGCCGCGCACCTCGCCCGCCGCGAAGCTCGCGCGCCTGCGCGCGCTGGGCGCGACGGTGCACGCCGAGGGCGACGAGTATTCGCAGGCCTACGCGGCGAGCCGCGCGTGGGCCGCCGAGCGCGGCGCGCTCGAATCGCACGCGTACGACCAGTTCGACACGCTGGCCGGGCAGGGCACGCTCGCTCGCGAGTGGCTGCGGCAGTCGCCCGGACTCGACGTGCTGCTGGTGGCGGTGGGCGGCGGCGGCCTGATCGGCGGCATCGCCGCCTGGCTCGACTCGATCGCACGCGACGGCCATGCCGTGCCGCGGCTGGTCGCGGTCGAGTCGACCGGCTGCCCGACGCTGCACGCGGCGCTTGCCGCCGGGCGCATCGTCGAGATCGCGCCGAGCGGGCTGGCCGCCGACTCGCTGGGCGCGCGGCGCGCCGGCGAGCTGATGTTCCCGCTCGCGCAGCGCCGGATCGCCGACGCGGTGCTGGTGCCCGACGCCGCGATCGCCGCCGCGCAGGCCGCGCTGTGGCGGCAGGTCCGCATCGCCACCGAGCCGGGCGGCGCGGCCGCGTTCGCCGCGCTCGCCTCGGGCGCCTTCCGGCCCGCCGGCGGCGAGCGCATCGGCGTGCTGGTGTGCGGCGCGAACGTCGATCTGCACGCGCTCGCCGACGGCATCGACGCGACGCCGGCGGGCGCCTGAAGCCGCTGCGGCCCCGCACCGCCGCCGTCGGGTGGGAGCCCGCCTCGAATCCGCAGGGCCCGGAACGCCCCCGGGTCCCCACCCGGGTTGCGGGCTCTGCGAACGGTGACACAATGGGTGTCGCCACGCGTGGTGTCGTCCGTCCGCCCAAATCGCCCGTCCGGAGCGTGCCGGGCGTGCAGCGTGGCCGCGACGGGCATAGGATGACGTTGACCACTCCGCCGCGGCGCCCCCGGCCTCGGCTCGACTCTCGGGTAGCTCCATGGCCGATCTGTCCCCCTCTCAGCGCACCGCAGGCACGGGCCGCATCCTGATGACGGCCGGCGCGCTGGTCGCCCTCGAGGCGATGTGGCAGGGCTCGGTGGCGCGAACCCTCATCGCCAGCGGCCTGCTGGCCGTCGGCGGCGGGCTGCTCGTCTTCGCCAAGCGGGCCGACTGAGCCCGCGGCGTCCGGCACCCCGCTCCACCCGCAGCGGCCCGATGCCGCTCCTGTCCGAGACGCACCCCTGATGGACTTCGAGGCGATCCGGGTCGACGGCTTTCCGATCGACGACGAACTCACCGACGCCGGCAACGTCGGCCCCGATCTCGCCGCGTCGATGCACGTCTACCTCGCCACGCCGCGGGCGCTGGTCTGGCGCAACCCCTCGCCCGACTGGAAGCTGTTCGTGGTGCTGCTGCCGCTGGCCTCGCGGCTGTCGCTGATGACGAACCCGATCTTCTCGCAGCTGGTGCGCGACTGGGGCCACACCATCCGCTTCATCGGCGTCGACCGCGACCGGTGCGTGCACGACTTCCGCAGCCTGCTGACCGACACCACGCTGCGCAAGCTCGTCGAGGCACTCGCGCGCTGGCTGCACGACAGCGGCCCCCGCGACGGTCTGCCGGCGCGGGCCGCCGAGGCCGCGACGCTCGACGTGCTGTTCGCCGCGCTGGGCGACGCGATGCTGACCATCCTCGAGGCGCGTCGCGAAGACTGGGGCCGGCACCTCGCCCGCGAGCACCGGCTGGAGCCCGGCGAGCCCGGATCGCTGTTCGACCGCGCGTCGCGCTATCCCGACTTCCTCGCGCAGCTGCATCATGCGCTGCGCCACGAGCTGCTCGACGTCGCGACCTACGGCCGCGTCCTGCGCTCGATCGACCTGCGCGAGGCCGCCGCCGAGCAGCGCGCCGCCGCGATGATCGAAGGCACGCTCGAGCCGGTGACGCTGGTCAAGCTCGGACGCACCCGCGCCGGCCGCCACCTGGGCTGCTACAACTGGCTGCTGACCCAGCCGCGCCACGCGGCGCAGCGCGCCTACGTCCTCGGCAAGCTGCCGCTCTTCGCGCAGTGCTTCGCCGACACGCTGATCGATGCCACGCCGCGGCGCCGCTCGGGGCTGATCGCCGCCGCCGAGCACGATGCGCGCGCCGCGCTGCTGCCCGACGATGCCCGCTCCGCGCTGCGTCAGGCGATCGACTCGGGCCAGGACCGCTGGGTGATCGAGGCGCTCGCCGCGCACTTCGGCGTGCAGCACAACGTGCTGCGCGCGCTGTGGCGCCACTGCCCGGCCGCGCTGCAGGCGCCGCCGACCTGGCACCTCAAGCAGATCCTGCTGCGGCTCAACGAGCTGCCCGAGCGGGTCTGGCCGCGCGACGACGCGGGCTGGCTGCAGCTCGCGAGCCGCTCGGTGCCGGCTGCGGCGGGCTGAGCCCCGACCCGGCGCGCGCCGGGCTCCCGCCGGGCGCGGCCCGGCTCAGCGGTCGAGCGGCGGGGGCGGGGCCGAACCCTTCGCCGGAGTCGGGATCGGCTTCG
>RPRK01000236.1 GCA_003818495.1 Burkholderiales bacterium | reverse complement strand
TCTTCGCTGTCGTCTTCACCATCGTCACCGGGTTCGCGGGGCCGTTCATCGCCACACCCCCGCGCCGACGTCCTGGATGTCGGTGTACGCCGCCTCCGGCTCGGGCCAGGGGGCGGCGGCCGCCGTCTCCATCGAGCGCGCGAGCTCGGCGCGCGCCTCGGCCATCACCGCGTCGATGCGCGCCTGCGGCACGCCGCGCGCGGCGAGCTTCGCCTGCACCGCGGGCAGCGGGTCGCCCTTCACGGCGGCCGCGACCTCGGCCGGATCGCGGTACGCCGCGGGATCGACCGAGACGTGGCCCTTGAACCGGTAGGTCTTCGCGTGCAGCAGCCGCGGCCCGCTGCCGGCGCGGATCTCGGCGACCAGGCGCTGCGCGGTCGCGTGCACCGCCTCGACGTCCATGCCGTCGATGGTCACCGAGGGCACGCCCGAGGCGGCGGCGCGCGCCGCCGCGCCTTCTCCCGCCGAGATGGTCGCGGTCTTGGTCGTCGCCGACCACTGGTTGTCCTCGCAGACGAACAGCATCGGCAGGCGGAACGCCGCCGCCCAGTTCAGGCCTTCCGCGAACGGCCCGCGGTTGATCGCGCCGTCGCCGAAGAAGCTCACCGCGATCGCGTCGATGCCGCGCAGCTTGAGCGACTGCGCCGCCCCCACCGCGATCGGGATGCCCGCGGCCACCACGCCGTTGGCGCCGAGCATGCCGACGGAGAAGTCGGCGATGTGCATCGAGCCGCCCTTGCCGCCGCAGTAGCCGCCGGCCTTGCCGAAGAGCTCGAGCATCATCCGCGTCGGGTCCGCGCCCTTGGCGAGCGTGTGGCCGTGACCGCGATGCGTGGAGGTCAGGCAGTCGGCGGGCCGCAGGTGCGCGCACACGCCGGCGGCGACCGCCTCCTGACCCGTGGACAGGTGCAGCGGGCCGCGCACGGCGGCATTGCCGATCGACTGGCCGAGCACCGCGACACCGCCTCGGCTCGCCTCCTCCGCGGCGTCCTCGAACGCGCGGATCCGGCACATGGTGCGATACAGGGACAGCAGGGTGTCGTCGGGCAGGCTCATCGCTCGGACCATCGGGGGATCGGGCGATTGTACGGAAAGCCCCATCGCCCATCGTGGCCGCGCGGCGACCGCGATTCCACGGACACCGTGGCAGACTGCCGCCATGCCCAAGACGACCGCTTCGACCCGGGACGCGGACCCCGCCGTGCCCGAGGGCCCCTCGATCTACCTGATCTCGCCCTCGGGCGCGGTCGCCGACCCCGAGCGCGCGCGGCGCGCGGCCGCCGTCCTCGACGCGCTCGGCCACCCGACCCGCTTCGATCCGGCAGCCCTCAAGCGCTCGCAGCGCTTCGCCGGCACCGACGCGCAGCGCGCCGCGGCGTTCACGCGCGCGGCCGCACAGGACGCGCCGGTGGTGATGATCACGCGCGGCGGCTACGGCATGGGACGGCTGCTGCCGCTGCTCGACTTCCGCGCGCTCGCGCGCTCGGGCAAGCAGTGGGTCGGCCTGTCCGACTTCACCGCCTTCCATCTCGCCATGCTCGCCAAGGGGCGCACGGTCACCTGGGCCGGGCCCGCGCTGCTCGACGACTTCGCGGTCGACGCGCCGGCCGACGTCGACGAGGTCACCCTCGGCTGCTTTCGCGAGGCGATGTCGGGGGCGCTGGAGATCGTCGGCTTCAAGGCGGCGGGGCCCGACGGCGTGGACGTGCGCGGCACGCTGTGGGGCGGCAACCTCTCGGTGCTGTGCGCGATGCTCGGCACGCCGTGGTTCCCCAAGGTCAAGGGCGGCATCCTGTACCTCGAGGACGTCAACGAGCATCCGTACCGCGTCGAGCGCATGCTCGTGCAGCTGCTGCACGCCGGCGTGCTCGACGCGCAGCAGGCGGTGGTGCTGGGCTACGTGAACCGCTACGCGCTCGCGCCGCACGACCGCGGCTACGACCTGCCGGCCGCGCTGAAGTGGCTGCGCGCGCAGACGAAGACCCCGATCGTCACCGGCCTGCCGTTCGGCCACGACCGCCCCAAGCTCACGCTGCCGCACGGCGCGACCGTCGGCTTCGCGACCGAGAAGCGCCACGGATGGCTGGTCTTCGACCACGTCAACCACGACCACTGACGCGACGCCGCCCGCGATGATCTCCGGCCTGCTGCAGCTGCTGGTGTTCCAGGGAATCGGCGAGCTCCTCGCGCGCTTCGTGCTGCCGGTGGTGCCCGGGCCGGTGATCGGGCTGGTCGCGCTGCTCGTCTGGCTGCGGCTTCGAGGGCGCGTGGGCGAGGGGCTCGAGCAGGTGTCCGGCGCGTTCTCCCGTCACCTCGGCCTGCTGTTCGTGCCGGCGGCGGTCGGCGTGGTGATGTTCGTGCCGCAGCTTCGCGAGTCGCTGCCGGGGCTGCTCGCGGCGCTGGTGACGAGCGTGGTCGCGACGATCGCGGTGTCGGCGTGGCTGCTCAAGGTGCTGTCGCCGCGCGACGACTCGGATGACGGCGGCGACGACCCAGGCGGCCTCGGCGCCACGCGCGCCGCACCCGCCGCATCCGCCACGCCCGCCGCCCCGCCGACGGCGCCGCCCCGATGAACACCGCGCTGCCGCCGATCCACGAGATCTGGGTCTACCTCTCCGGCAGTCCGCTGCTCGCCCTCACGCTCACGCTCGCCGCCTGGCAGCTCGGCACCTGGCTCTACGAGCGCAGCGGGCGCAACCCGCTGGTCAATCCGGTGGCGATCGCGGTGGCCGCCGTCGCCGTCGCGATCCTCGCGATCGACATGCCGTACGCCACGTATTTCGAGGGTGCGCAGTTCGTGCACTTCCTGCTCGGCACGGCTACGGTGTCGCTGGCGGTGCCCATCCACCGCGGCCTGGACCAGCTGCGCGGACGCGTGCTGCCGCTGGCCGCGGCGCTGCTCGGCGGTGGCGCGGCCTCGATCGGCGTGGCGATCGGCATGGCCCGCCTGCTCGGCGTCGACGCGCCGCTGCAGCAGGGCCTGTGGGCGAAGTCCGTCACCGCGCCGATCGCGATGGGCGTGGCCGAGCGGATCGGCGCATCGCCGACGCTGACCGCGGTCTACGCGGTGGTCACCGGCGTGCTGGGTGCGGCGCTCGGGCGCTTCGTGCTCGATGCGGTCGGCTGCCGCGCCTGGTGGCAGCGGGGCGCGGCGATCGGCATCGCCGCCCACGGCATCGGCACCTCCAGGGCGTTCACCGTGCACCCGGTCGCGGGGGCGTGGGCCAGTCTCGCGATGGGGCTGCACGGGGTGATCGGGGCGGTGCTGATCCCGCTGGCGTTCGGACGCTGAAGCGATCGGGTAACCTCCCGCCGTGCCCGAGCTTCAACCACCGGCCGTTCGACGATCGGCCTGAACCCGAGGTTCATCTTCCGATGGGTCCGCTCCACGTGCGCATCGCTGCGCTGCTGCTCGCGCTCGCCGCGACAGGCGCACACGCCCAGCCCGCCCCGCCCGCCGACGACGGCTGGGTGTTGAGCCTCGAGGGCGCGGTACAGGGCATCGCTCAGTCGAATCCCTTCTGGGGCCTGGCGCAGACTTACGCGCCGACGGCCGGCTACGACACTCGCATCGGATGGATCGAGGCCTACGTCCGCCCGGGCGCGCGCGGCGAGCGCCGGCTCGATGCCGCCACGAGCGTCTACGGGGGCGTCTCGATGGTCGCCTCCGGGACGCTGGGCTCCGACGTGTTCCAGCAGGGCGACACCGGGCGGCTGGGTATCGACGACGCGTTCCTCGGCCTGCGGCACGCGCTCGCCGGCGGCACGCGCCTCGATCTGTCGGCGGGCGCACAGCGCTACGTGCTCGGGCAGGGGCTCGTGCTCGCGGTCGGCGCGGGCAACGGCTTCGAGCGCGGCGCAGCCACGCTCGCGCCGCGCCGCGCCTGGGGCATGAGCGCCATCGCGCGCGCCTCGCACGGGCCGGCCACGCTCGAGGCGTTCTGGCTCGACCCGAACGAGCTGCCCTCGGGCGACACCGGCACGAGACTGGCCGGTGGCCGCGCCGAGTGGTCGGCGGGCGGCTCGACCGCGATCGGAGTGGCCTGGTTCCAGGTGCTGCGTTCGACGGCCCCCTATCCGCAGGCACCGCTGTCACTGATCGAGTCGGGGCGCGACGGCCTGCGCACGACCGACGCGTACCTGCGCTGGGCGCCCGACTCCGGTCCGCTCGCCGGCCTGTCGGTTGCAGGCGAACTCGCCCTGCAGCGCAACGACCGGATCGCCATGAAGGCCGTCGGCTACGGCGCCGAGGTCGCGTACGTGCTGGCCGGCCTGCCGCTGCGGCCGCGCCTGAGCTGGTCGCCGCGATACTTCTCGGGCGACGACCCCGGCACGTCGGGGCGTCTCGAGCGCTTCGATGCGCTGTTCTACGACGGTGCGCCGCAGACCTGGTCGTCGGGCGGCAACGGATCGTTCGCGTTCTACAACTCGAACGTCCGCGTCGACCGGTTCCGGGTCGACCTGAGCGTCTCGGCGCGGGACTTCGTCAGCGTGAACTACTGGAACGTCCGGGCGGCCCAGGCGAACAGCCCGCTGCAGTACGGGCAGGGCGCCCGGATCACGCCGACCGGCTCCGGGTTCGCGCTGGTCACCGGCGTGCCGACGCGCCCGCTGTCGCAGGAGCTGTACGTCGAATGGACGCGCGTGCTCTCACCGCGCATCTTCCTGACGGCCGGCGTGGGCGTCGCGAAGCCCGACGACGGCATCAAGGCCGTGGTACCGACGGGCGCGAAGACCTGGACCGGCGGCCTGCTGAATCTCGCCTATCGCTACTGAACGCCTGCCCCCATCCGATGCGTCCCTCGCCCAACACACCACGGAGAACGCCAATGATCCGACGTCTCGGCCGCGCCGCCGCCGCACTCGCAGCGGCCTGCACGATGCTGATCGCTTCGACCGCGACCGCCCAGGCGAAGCCGCCCAACATCCTGGTCATCATGCCCGACGACGTCGGCATCTCGAACGTCGGCGCCTACAGCCACGGCATGATGGTCCCGACGCCTAACATCGACCGGATCGGACGCGAAGGGCGCCTGTTCACGGACCACTACGCCCATCCGAGCTGCACGCCCGGGCGCGCCGCCTTCATCACCGGTCAGATGCCGATCCGCACCGGCCTGACCACGGTCGGCACCCCCGGCTCCCCGGTCGGCCTCGACCCGCGCGACCCGACGCTCGCGCGCGTGCTCAAGCCGCTGGGCTACGCGACGGGGCAGTTCGGCAAGAACCACCTCGGTGACCGGAACTCGCACCTGCCGACGGTGCACGGCTTCGACGAGTTCTTCGGCAACCTCTACCACCTCAACACCGAGGAGGAGCCCGAGCTGCGGATGTGGCGCAAGGACCCCGGGTTCGACGCACGCTACAGGCCGCGCGGCGTGCTCGACTGCGTGGCGACCGAGGTCGAGGACCGGACCGAGGACCCGCGCTTCGGACCGATGGGCCGTCAGCGCTGCCGGGACACCGGTGCACTGACCACGGCCCGGATGCCGACCGTCGACGAGGAGTTCCTCGACCGCACCAAGCAGTTCATCGAACGCTCGTCGAAGGCCGGCCGGCCCTTCTTCGCGTGGTTCAACCCGAGCCGCATGCACATCTACACGCACCTCAAGCCCGAGTCGCGTCACCTCGCCTCGGACATCTCGTCGGAGTTCGACGTCTACGGCAGCGGACTGATGGAGCACGACGGCCACGTCGGCCAGCTGCTCAAGCTGCTCGACGACCTCAAGATCGCCGACGACACCATCGTCGTCTACACCACCGACAACGGCGCGATGGTGTCGTGGTGGCCGGA
Organism: Burkholderiales bacterium; assembly: GCA_003818495.1. GTDB lineage: Bacteria > Pseudomonadota > Gammaproteobacteria > Burkholderiales > Burkholderiaceae_E > UBA4615. The sequence goes on along the minus strand of RPRK01000236.1, from coordinate 1,034 downwards.
CGGCGGCGCGACGCCGTTCCGCGGCGAGAAGGCGACCACCTGGGAAGGCGGCGTGCGGGTGCCGCTGCTGGTGCGCTGGCCGGCGCGGATTCCCAAGGGCTCGGTCTCCAACGGCATCCAGACTCACGAGGACCTGTTCACCACGCTCGCGGCCGCGGCGGGCGCGCGCGACATCGCCGCACAGCTGCAGCGCACGCACAAGGTCCACGTCGACGGCGTCGACAACCTCGCGCACTGGACCGGCACCGCGCCCTCGGCCCGCAACAGCGTCATCTACTACAACGAAGGCGATCTCACCGCGGTCCGGATCGGACCGTGGAAGTCGCACATGAAGGTCCGCGAGGGCTTCTTCGATTCGCTGCGGCCCAGCGCGCTGCTGTTCAACCTGCGGATGGATCCGTACGAGCGCCACGGCGGCCAGAAGGCGGACGACCTCGCGATGCGGCTGGGCATCGCGTGGGGCGGACAGGTGTACGACCTGCTCGATGCGCATGCGAAGTCCCTGGCGGAGTTCCCGCCGCGGCAGAAGGGCGGGTCGCTGCGGGAGCGCTGAGCGCCTCGGGGGCGCCGGGCGGACCTCGGCCCGGGGCAGCGATTCCGGCGCTGAGCGACGCGGGCGGCATCCGCCGCCACGCCGGCGCGACAGCTCGGCAGGTCGGCCGCAGCGCCACGCCGCATACGATCGCTCGATGAGCGATCCGCAGTCGTCCCCACCCGGCAACGTCCTGGCCCCCGCCCCCGGCGACGCGCCCGCCCGGGTCCCTGAAGGCGAGCCCGAGGCGAACTGGACGGCGAACCGCCTGGCGCTGCTGGCGCTCACGGTGCTCGCGCTGTGGCTGTGCTGGCAGGTCACGCAGCCCTTCGTCGCGTCGCTCACCTGGGCGACCGCGCTCGCCGTCGTCGCCTGGCCGCTGCAGCGACGCCTCGTGCGCAACCTGCGCCGACCCGGACTCGCCGCGCTGCTGTCGTGCCTCGTCGTGTTCCTCGCGATCGGGGTGCCGACGACGGTGCTGATCCCGCGCATCGTCGCGCAG
>RPRK01000235.1 GCA_003818495.1 Burkholderiales bacterium | reverse complement strand
GGCAGCTCGACGGGCACCGGCGCCGATTGTACCGGCAGCGACTCGGCGGCCGCCTGCGCGAGCTTGGCGGGCACGGTGCACAGCAGGTCGGTCCGAGCCACCAGCATGACCGCGGCGAGGAAGTCCGGCACCTGGAGCACGATGCGCCGGCGCACGCCCTGCGCCCGCAGGGCGCGCTCGACGATACGGTGGCCGGTGCCCGGCGACTCGATCGCCAGGTGCCCGGCCCGCAGGAACGCGGCACGGCCGAGCGGGCCGGCCGCGCCGGCGCGCCGCAGCACCACGTAGCGCTGCTCGAAGAGGCGCTGCTGGTACCAGCCCTCGCGCAGCTCGGGCAGGAACCCGATCGCGAGGTCGACCTCGCCGCGGGCGAGCGCGGCGGGCGTGTCGCCCGACGACAGCGCGACCGTGCGCAGCGTCGCGCCCGGCGCGAGGGTCTGCAGGTCGGCCAGCAGCGCCGGCAGGAACACCAGCTCGCCGATGTCGGTCATGCGCAGCGTGAAGCGGCGCGTCGTGCTCCCCGGGTCGAACGAGGCGGGGGCGGCGAACGATTCGGCCACCGCGGCCAGCGCGGCGCTCGCGGCCCGGGCGATGCGCTCGCCCTGCGGCGTGGCTGCCATGCCCTGGGCGGCGCGCAGGAAGAGCGGATCGCCCCCGCAGGCCCGGCGCAGCCGGGACAGCGCGTTGCTGGCGGCGGCCTGGCCGATGCCGAGACGCCGCGCGGCGGCGGTCACGCTGCCGGTCTCGTGGAGCGCGGCCGCGAGCCGGAGCAGGTTGAGGTCGAGCCCGTCGAGATGCGCTGACACGGTCCGGCTCCATCATTGATGATGTCAATGTCGAACATTAACGCGCAGGCGTCGCCGCCGCGTGCCGGGGCCGGTAGGCTCCGGGGTCCCACGACCCGGCGCCGACCATGAACGCACCGATCGACTCCGCGACCGCCGTGCCCGACGCCGCCGCCGGCCCCGACTGCAGCCGCGTGCCCTTCCGCCGCTACACCGACCCCGCGCTGCACGCCCGCGAGCTCGAGCGGATCTTCTACGGCCGGCACTGGAGCTACGTCGCGCTCGAGGCCGAACTGCCCGAGCCGGGCGACTTCAAGACCACCTTCGTCGGCGAGCGCTCGGTGATCGTCGTGCGCGACGCGGACGGCTCGATCAATGTCGTCGAGAACCACTGTGCTCACCGTGGCGTGCGCTTCTGCCAGCAGCCGTTCGGACGGGTCAAGGACTTCACCTGCCCGTATCACCAGTGGAACTACGACCTGAGGGGCAACCTGCAGGGGCTGCCGTTCCGTCGCGGCGTCAAGCGCGTCGAGGACGGGCGAACGCGCATAGACGGCGGCATGCCGGCGGACTTCCGCCTGGAGGACCACGGCCTCACGAAGCTCGCGGTCGCGCGCCGCAACGGACTGGTGTTCGCGTGCTTCGACCACGGGGTCGAGCCGCTCGAGGACTACCTCGGGCCGCAGGTGCTGCCCTGGGTGGACCGGATCTTCGACGGCCGGACGCTGACCCTGCTCGGGCACTCGCGCCAGCGCATCCCGGGAAACTGGAAGCTGATGCAGGAGAACATCAAGGACCCGTACCACCCGGGCCTGCTGCACACCTGGTTCGTGACCTTCGGGCTGTGGCGCGCCGACCAGCGCTCGCAGATGGTGATGGACGCGCACGGCCGTCACGCGGTGATGATCTCGCGGCGCAACGAAGGCGGAAGATCCGAGGTCACGCAGGGCGTGACGAGCTTTCGCGAGGGCATGACGCTGCACGACGACCGGCTGCTCGACGTCGTTCCCGAGCCCTGGTGGAAGGGGCCGACGGTGACCATGATCACGCTGTTCCCGTCGCTGATCATCCAGCAGCAGGTGAACTCGCTGTCGACGCGGCACATCGTGCCGCGCGGTCCCGGCGAGTTCGACTTCGTCTGGACACACTTCGGCTTCGCCGACGACACGCCCGAGATGACGCGGCGCCGGCTGCGCCAGGCGAACCTCTTCGGGCCGGCGGGCTTCGTGTCGGCCGACGACGGCGAGGTCATCGAGATGTCGCAGCAGGGCTTCACCCAGCATCCGGACGCCTCGACGGTCAGCCGCCTCGGCGGCACCGGCGTGGCGCCGACCGATCACATGGTCACCGAGACGCTGATCCGAGGGATGCACGCCTACTGGTCGAAGGTCATGGACGCATGAACCCGTCGAACGATGGGCGCGGCGCCGCCGCCGCCGTCACCGAGCCCCGAGGCCTGCGCCTCGACCCCGCCGTGCGGGCGGAACTCGACGCGCTCTACGCCGACTACGCCGCAGCGCTCGACGAGGCCCGCTACGAGGACTGGATCGACCTGTTCGCCGACGACTGCCGCTACACGCTGCAGCCGCGCGAGAACTTCGATCGCGGCCTGCCGCTCGCCACGCTCGCCTTCGAGAGCAAGGGGATGCTGCGCGACCGGATCTACGGGATCACGCGGACGCTCTTCCACGCCCCCTACTACCAGCGGCACGTGATCGGACCGCTCCGGGTGCGGGGCGCGGGCATCGCCGACGGCGTCGAATGGCTCGACGTCGAGGCCGCCTATGCGGTGTTCCGGACCCGGGTGCACGAGCCCTCCGAGGTGTTCAACGTCGGGCGCTACATCGACCGGGTGCTGCGCGACCCGATCGACGGCCTGCTGCGCTTCGGCGAGAAGCGCGCGGTCTTCGACTCCGAGAACATCCTGAACTCGGTGATCCATCCGATCTGAGCGCGGGCGGGCGCGCCGCCGGCGATCCCGATGGTTTTCGTCGCGCAACGATGGTGAAATAGCGTCCGGGCGCCGGGAGGCGCCCCGATCCGCGGCGCTCGCCGCGCGGCCCGGCCGCGGATCGTCACGGCGCGGCCGGGAATCGGATGGAACTCGAACTGCTGGTCGCGGCGCTGTCGTCGCTGATGGTGATGATCCCGCTGTGGCGGATCACGCGGCGCACCGGTCGCGACCCGTGGCTGTCGCTGCTCTTCCTCGGCACGCCACCCATCGGCACGCTGGTGTTCATCGCGATCCTCGCCTTCGGCCGCTGGCCGGCGGAGCGTGGCACGGGCCCGGCCGACCGGAAGGCCGGCGCCGCGGACGACGTCGTGCCGCCTGCCGCGGCCGCCTCCGACGCATCGGACGGCCGCTGACATGGGACTGCTCGCGGAATGGATCGCCGCGCTCCAGGGGCTGCGCGAGTCGCCGTCGCTGGTGACGCTGCTGGGGCTCGTGCTGCTCACGGTGCCGATCGTGATGATCGCGCGGGTGCTGCGGCGGGCGGGATTCTCGCCCTGGTGGGTGCTGCTGGTGCTGGTGCCGCTGGTGAACCTGGTGGCGCTCTGGGTGTTCGCCTACAGGCGCTGGCCGGCGATCGACGGGGAGGCGCCGCGGCAGGGCTGAGCCCTGCGCGCGTCGTCCCCGGAGACCTCCCCCGCGGGGTCAGGCCTGGACGTCGGCCGGGATCAGCTTCTGCAGCTCGCCGGACTGGTACATCTCGGTGACGATGTCGGCACCGCCGATGAACTCGCCCTTGATGTAGAGCTGGGGGATCGTCGGCCAGTTCGAGAAGTCCTTGATCGCCTGGCGGACCTCGTCGTCCTCGAGCACGTTCACCGTGACCATGTTCTTGACGCCGCAGGCCTTGAGCACCTGCACGGTCTTGCCCGAGAACCCGCACTGCGGGAACTGGGCGGTGCCCTTCATGAAGAGCACCACCGGGTGGTCCTCGACCGTCTTCTGAATGAATTCCTTGGCGTCCATCGTCTGGCCTGTTCGCGGATGAGGGCGCACGCGCCCGAGATGGGGCGAGTCTAGCAGGGGCGGCAGACCCGTCAATCGACGCGGTCTTGTGCGGCGTGGAACGGCCGGCGGCCGAGGCTCACCCGATCCAGGCCCTGCAGGTCGACCCGCGTCGCGACCGCGTCGAGCCCGGCGCGCACCAGCCGCTCGCGCACCGCCGCACCCTGGTCGTGGCCGTGCTCGAGGAGCAGCCAGCCGCCGGGCACCAGACGGGCCGCCGCGCCCGCCACGATCGTGTCGATCGCGTCCAGGCCGTCGCGGCCGGAGGCGAGGGCGGCGGGCGGCTCGTGGCGCAGCGCCGGATCCAGCAGGTGGGGGTCGGCGTCGGCGATGTAGGGCGGGTTCGAGACGATCGCGTCGAACGCCGGCGCGTCGGGCGCCAGCGCGGCCCACCAGTCGCCGTGCGCGAAGGCGACGCGGCCCGCGCCGAGTCGTGCCGCGTTGGCACGGGCCACGGCGAGCGCCTCGGCCGACGCATCGGTGGCGAGCACCGCCGCGTCCGGGCGCTCGAGCGCGAGCGTCACCGCGATCGCGCCGCTGCCGGTGCCCAGGTCGAGCAGCCTCGGTGCGGCCACGTCGGCCACGCGCTCGAGGGTCGCCTCGACGAGGCCCTCGGTTTCCGGACGCGGCACCAGCACCCCCGGGCCGACGTCGAAGCGCCGGCCGTGGAACTCGCGCCAGCCGAGCAGGTAGGCCAGCGGCTCGCCGGCCCGCCGGCGGCCGGCCAGCGCCTCGAAGGCGCGGGCGGCGGCGTCCTCGGCGGGCTCGTCGCCGTGGGCGATGAGCCAGGCGCGCGGCCGCCCGCTCGCCTGCTCGGCGAGCGCGCGCGCATCCAGCCGGGGCAGGGCGCAGGCGGCGATCAGGGCGTCCCAGGTCGCATGGCTCATGTGTCGCTCGTGCCCGGTTCCAAGTCGGCCCGTTCGCGTGCGGATCGCGTCGGATCGGCGAACCGTCGGCGGTTCAGGCCGCCGCCTCGGCCATCTGCGCCAGCTTTTCCGCCTGGTGCTCGGCGATCAGCGGACCGAGCAGGTCGTCGAGGTCGCCGTCCATCACCGCCTGCAGCTTGTAGAGCGTCAGGTTGATGCGGTGGTCGGTGACGCGGCCCTGCGGGAAGTTGTAGGTGCGGATCCGCTCGGAGCGGTCGCCCGAGCCGACCAGCGACTTGCGCGTGGCCGCCTCCTTCTGCTGCGCCTCGCGCATCCTCATGTCGCGGATCCGGGTGGCCAGCACCTTCATCGCGCGGTCCTTGTTCCGGTGCTGCGACCGGTCGTCCTGGCACTCGGCGACCAGGCCGGTCGGCAGGTGGGTGATTCGGACCGCCGACTCGGTCTTGTTGACGTGCTGACCGCCGGCCCCGGACGCCCGGTAGACGTCGATGCGGATGTCGTCGGGCGCGATGACCACGTCGGTCGTCTCGTCGGCCTCCGGCATCACCGCCACCGTGCAGGCCGAGGTGTGGATGCGGCCTTGCGATTCGGTCTCCGGCACGCGCTGCACGCGGTGCCCGCCGGACTCGAACTTCAGCCGCGCGTACACGTCCTGGCCGCCGATGCGGACGATCGCCTCCTTGTAGCCGCCGAGTTCGGCGGCGCTCTCGGAGATCACCTCGACCTGCCAGCTGCGGCGCTCGGCATAGCGCAGGTACATCCGCAGCAGGTCGCCGGCGAACAGGGCGCTCTCGTCGCCGCCCGTCCCCGCGCGGATCTCGAGGAAGACGTCGCGGGCATCGTCCGGGTCGCGCGGCAGCAGCAGGCGCTCGAGCGTCGCGGCCTCGTCGGCCAGGCGGGCGTCGGCCGCGGCGATCTCCTCGGCCGCGAAGTCGCGCATCTCCGGGTCCTCGCGCAGCTGCTCGGCGGTGTCGCGGTCGGTGCGCGCGTGTCGCCAGGCGACGAAGTGCTCGACGACCTCGGCGAGCTCGGCATGCTCGCGGTTCAGGCGGCGGTATTCGGCGAGGTCGCGCGTGGCCTCCTGGGCCGACAGCAGCCGGGACACCTCCTCGAGACGCTCCTCGAGGCGCGACAGCTTGGCCAGCATCGAGGCGTTCATCGTACGGCGGGGCGGCGGGCGCGCGGCACGGAGCCGCGCGCGATGCGGTCCGTCAGGATTTCTCGTCCGGCAGGAGCCGGTCGATCAGACCCGCGACCTGCATCTGGTCCGGGCCGGGTCGCTGCAGCAGCGTGGTCGGTCCGTGCAGGAACTTGGCCGCGAGCCCGTTGGCGAGCGACTCGAGCACCGCCATCGGATCGTCGCCGCGGGCGAGCAGCTTGCGGGCCCGCTCGAGTTCGGCGCGCTTGAGCGCGTCGCCGCGCGCATGCAGCGCGCGGATCGACGGCACCGCCTGACGCGAGCTCAGCCAGTGCATGAACGCGCCGACCCGGTTCTCGATGATCACCTCGGCCTGCGCGACGGCGGCCTGGCGGTTCTCGAGGCCCGTCTGCACCAGCTTGCCGAGGTCGTCGACGGTGTAGAGGAACACGTCGTCCAGGCGCGCGACCTCGGGCTCGATGTCGCGGGGGACGGCGAGGTCGATCATGAAGATGGGCTTGCGGCGGCGCGCCTTGAGCGCGCGCTCGACCATCCCGAGACCGATGATCGGCAGCGAGCTGGCGGTGCACGACACCACGATGTCGTGCTCGGCGAGGGTGTCCGGCAGGTCGGCCAGCCGCAGCGACCGGCCGCCGAATCGCTGGGCGACCTTCTCGGCACGCTCGGCGGTCCGGTTCGCGACCGTGATCCGCTTCGGATGCTGGGCGACGAAGTGCGCCGCCGCCAGCTCGATCATCTCGCCGGCGCCGACGAACAGCACCGAGGTCTCGCGCAGGTCCTCGAACAGGCGCTGCGCGAGCCGCACGGCGGCGGCGGCCATCGACACCGAGTGGGCGCCGATCTCGGTCTGGCTGCGCACGTCCTTCGCGACCGCGAAGGTGCGCTGGAAGAGCTGGTGCAGATGCGTGCCGAGCGCGTCGGCTTCCTGCGCCACGCGCGCGGCGTCCTTCATCTGGCCGAGGATCTGGGGCTCGCCGAGCACCATCGAGTCGAGCCCGGAGGCGACGCGGAACG
>RPRK01000234.1 GCA_003818495.1 Burkholderiales bacterium | reverse complement strand
CAGGATGCGGCGATCGCTCGGGGGGAGGGCGCGCTCGACGCGTCGGCCGCATTCCGGTGGCCGCAGCACTGAACACCGGCCGGTGAACGCCGCGCGGACCGGACCGCTCCGGGACCCGCGGCGCCTTCGGGACAGACCGACGCGCCGGGCGCGACCCCGGCAGGCTTAGGCAATTAGGCGATGCGGATCGACCGTTCGTCGGCCTCGCCGGACGGTTGTTCCCGTGAGGCTGGCAAGGGCTGCAGGCCATGCCTAAGGTTTGGGCATGCTCAGACCCGCCCCCCGCCGACGGATCCCGGACGCCGCGCGCCCCCAGCGGGGGTTCACCCTCGCCGAGGCGATGGTCGTGGTGTCGATCACCGGCATCCTGGTCGCGGTGTCGGCACCCAGCCTGCGTCCGCTGATGCAGCGCAACGCGGTCGCCTCGCAGGTCAATGCGCTGACCACGGCGGTCCGGTATGCCCGGTCCGAGGCGATCGCGCGCGGGGCGCCCGTCAGCCTGTGCCGGGCGGCCTCGGCGACCTCGACCGACTGCGGCGGCGCGTCGAACGACTGGAGCACGTCGGGCTTCCTCGTCGTCGTCGAGGACACGGACGAGGTGCTGCGCCGCTTCGGACCCGCCGAGGCCGGCATCTCGGTGCAGGCGGGACGCGGCTCCGGCGGCGCGGGCTTCGCCGCGGTCACCTGGGGCGCCCTGGGTGACCTCATCGCGCGGCAGGCCGGTGCCGGCATGCCGCAGTTCCTGATCCGGCCGACCGACGCGTCCGGCACCGGCTTCGACCGCCGCGTCTGCCTGTCGGCGAGCGGTCGGCCGAGGCTCGCAGACGAGGGCGACCCCTGTGATGGCAACTGAGCGTCGCACCGGTTCGCGCCGCCGCAGCGCGGGCCTGAGCCTGATCGAGGTGCTGGTGTCGATGGTCATCAGCGCGATCGGCCTGATGGGCCTGATCGGCCTGCAGGTCGGCTCGATGCGCAGCGCCAAGTCCGCCCATCTCCTGTCGGCCGCCAACCTGCTGGTCGGCGACATGGCCGACCGCATGCGGGCGAACGCGGGCGGCCACCGTGCCCCGCTCACTTATGCACAGGCCGGCACCTGGTCCTCGGTCGCCGGCGACGTGCCCGCCGAGACGGCGTGCGCGGACGAGCCCCGCTGCACCGCGGCCGAGCGGATCCGCGAAGACCTCGCCGCCTGGCAGCGTGCCATTGCCGCGGCGCTGCCCGAAGGCGGCGGCGTGGTGCTGGGCGCGCCCGACGTCGGCTACCAGGTCGTCATCGGCTGGCGAGAGCGCAGCGCGACGGTCGAGGCCCAGGCGGCCAACGGCGGGTGTCCGGCGGCCTTCGCGGCACCGACGAACGTGCGCTGCCTCGTCGTGAGCGTGCGGCCGTGATGCGCGCCGTCCTGCGTCCGCACGACCGCCCGATGCCCGGGAGGCAGCGCGGCCGTTCGATCATCGAGCTGATGATCTCGGTGGCGATCGGGATGGCGATGACCCTGGCGCTGTTCGGCGTGTACCTGAACGCACGGTCCGGTGCCGTCAGCAGCGACACCGACGCCGCGGTCGCCGACTCCGGCCGGCATGCGCTGGCGGTGGTCGGGCGTGCGCTGCGCCAGGCGGGCTACCTGCGCCAGGCCCATCACGACGACAGCTGGGCGATCATGCCCGACGCCGACTTCCGCTCGTTCGACGCCTGCCTGGGCGGCTACGAGGATCCGGGCGCGGCCAACCCCGTGTGCCGCAACGACGACGGACAGCCCGACGGGTTCCGGGTCTTCCATGCGGTGGACATCGCCGAGACCGCGGGCGGCCCCGCGTTCCGGACGGTCGCGGTCGACCCGGCCCGAGGGCGCGGCGTCGACTGCATGGGCGACCCGATTCCCGCGCCGGCCTCGCCCGAGACCGCGAACTTCGCCGTCGAGAACCGCTACTACGTTCAGGCGCACCCGCGCACGGGGCTGCCCGAGCTGTACTGCCGGGGCGGTGCGGAGGGACGTGCGCAGCCGGTCGTGGAAGGCGTCGAGGACATGGTGCTGCGCTTCGCGGTCGACTGGACCGACGATGCGGGCGGCGTGCGCGACATGTCGGCCGACACGCTGATGCGCGCCGACGAGGTGCCGGCATCGGCGTGGAGCTGGTCTGAGATGAACGGGGCCAACGCCTCGGTGCGCTCGCGCCGCGTGCTCGCGGTGGAGGTGTGCCTGCTCGTGCGCGCCCCCCAGCCCGAGCCCGGGGTGGAGCGCACGTACACCGACTGTCGCGGCGTGCGGCGCACCGATCGCGACGGCATCGTGCGGCAGCCCTTCCGCAGCACGATCGGCGCGCGCAACCACGTGGGTGGGTCGTGAAGGCCCCGAGGCGCGCCCGCGCGGCGCAGCGCGGCGTGGTGATGATCGTCTCGCTCGTGATGCTGGTCACGGTCACCGTGATCGCGCTGTTCTCCGCGCAGGGCGCGCTGCTCGGCGAGCGGATGGCCGGCAACGAGCGCGACCGGATCATCGCGCTGCAGAGCGCCGAGGCCGCGCTGCGCGATGCGGAGGACGCGCTGCCGGTGCTGGTCGGCGCGACGCCGGACTGCGAGACCGTCTTCAGCGCGAACTGCGCCAACGGTCTGTGCACGACGGGCGCGGCGGTCCCCGAATCGCCGGTCTGGAAAGGGCAGGAGCAGCGGGCCATCGTGTACGGCGCCCACACCGGCAAGGAAGCGCTGGCCTTCAACGGGAAGACCGCTCCGCGCCAGCCCCGCTTCCTCGTCGAATGGATGGTCCGCGACGTCCAGGTCAACGGCGTGCGCCCGGTCGACGGCGAGACCCGGCGCGGCCTGTTCCGGGTCTACGCGTGGGGCTACGGCCTGCGGCCGGGCACCCAGGTCCTCCTCGAATCGCTGATCTCGCATCCGAACAACTACTGCAGCGGGCTCTGAGTCCAACCGACATGAACCCACTCGTCCACCGCATCGTGTCCTCGCGTCCGAGCCGACTCCCGGCGCTCTGCCTCGCGTGGGCGGTGGCCGCGCTCGCGAGTCTCGCATCGCCCGCGGACGTGTCCGCCCAGGGCGCGCCCTACCAGCTCCCGATGGTCGGCAAGAGCCGCGGCACGCCGATGCTGATGCTCAACATGTCGCGCGACCATCAGCTGTCGTACCGTGCCTACGTCGAGTACACCGACCTCGACGGCGACGGCGAGCTCGAGCGGACCTACAAGCACTCGCAGAAGTTCGACTACTACGGCTACTTCGACCCCCACCGCTGCTACACCTACAGCGACGGCCGCTTCAAGCCCGGCAACGTCACCTCCGACAAGTACTGCTCGGGGGCCTGGTCGGGCAACTTCCTGAACTGGGCGACGATGACCCGTCTGGACGTGGTCCGCCGCATCCTCTACGGCGGCCTGCGATCGACCGACGAAGCCTCGCTGACGGTGCTCGAGCGGGCCTACCTGCCGACCGACGCGCACTCGTTCGCGAAGCACTACGCCGGCCCCGACATCTCGAAGCTCACGCCGTTCAGCGTGCCGCAGCTGACGATGTGCAACACCACGCTCGGCCCCGGCTCGGGCGCCGAGTCGGCCTCGCACAAGAACCGGCAGCCCCCGCTGCTGCGGGTCGCGGCCGGCAACTACCAGCTCTGGAACAACAACGAGCGCTGGCAGTGCTACTGGTCGGAGGAAAAGGGCGCGAGCTGGACGAGCAATGCAGCCGACAAGTTCAACACCGGCCTGAACGCCGAGATCAGCAATCCTTCCCGCGCAGTCCAGGGCCTGACGACGGGAGGCGCCGGGCCCGACTTCATCGTCCGGGTCGAGGCGTGCACCGGCAGCAGCGCGGCCTCGGGTTCGACCGAGCCCTGCACGGCCTATCCGTCGGGGAACCGCAAGCCGACCGGGCTGCTGCACGACTTCGGCCAGGACAACAAGATGCTCATCGGCCTGATGACCGGGTCGTACGAGAAGAACATCTCCGGCGGGGTGCTGCGATCGAACATCGGCAGCTTCCGCGACGAGGTGCACGCGGATACCGACGGCCGCTTCAAGAGCGGCGCCCACGGCATCGTCCACAACCTCGACCAGCTCCGGATCTACGGCTACAACTACGGCGACGGCAGCTACATCAGCTACGACAACAACTGCACCTACCAGCTCATCGGCCTGACCGACGGGCGCTGCCGGAGCTGGGGCAACCCCATGTCGGAGATCTACGTCGAGTCCCTGCGCTATCTGGCCGGCGCGAACCCGACCTCCGCCTTCTCCACGAGCGGTGGCGCCGACGCGGAGCTCAACCTGAAGTCGCCGCCCTGGAAGGACCCGTTCGGGCCCTTCAAGAAGAGCAATCCGGCGAGCGCCGACGACAAGCTTCCCGGCATCAACCAGTGCTCGCCGCTGCACGTGCTGAACTTCAATGCCTCGGTCTCCTCGTGGGACTACAACAGCCCGGCCGACATCACCTCGATCGGTGCGTCCGGGTCGGCCGCTTCGTGGACCCGGAAGGTCGGCGAGGGCGAGGGGCTCGGCGGCAAGACGCTGCCGATCGGCAGCTCCGGCGGCACCAGCGACGGCCTGTGCACCCCCAAGCCGATCACCGACCTGGGCGTGGTTCACGGGCTCTGTCCGGAGGCGCCGACCCAGCAGGGGACGTTCCTGATCGCGGGGGCGGCCTACTGGGCCCGCACCGATCCGATCCGCACCGACCTCAAGGGGGTGCCGGCCGACACCGACACGCTGCGCCCGCTGCGGGTCAACACCCTCGGCGTGGCACTCGCGACCAACACGCCGGTGATCCGCATCCCGGTGCCGGGCAGCATCGGCCTCTCGGGCGAGGCCGGCCCGCCGACGGGCACCTTCGTGACCCTGCAGCCCACTTACCTGCTGGATCTGGGCAGCCGCAAGGGCAACGGCACGCTGGTCGATTTCCGGGTGGTCTATCAGGACATCCGAAGGGGCTACGGTCGCTTCTACGTCAACTGGGAGGACAGCGAGCAGGGCGGCGACTACGACCAGGATTCGTCGGGCTACATCAAGTACTGGTTCAGCGCGGACCGCAAGAAGCTCTACGTCGAGACGCTGGTCACTGGCTATTCGAGCGGCAACGGGCAGGGGTTCGGCTACATCATCAACGGCACCGCCACCGACGGCCCCCGATTCCATTCGGGCGCCGCGTCGTTCTCGTACTCGCCGCCGCAGCGTACCGACATCTATCGCGCCGTCGCCAACTCCGCCGACTTCGAATCCACGCTGTCGGACAGCCCGATCAACGGTGTGCCGGGCAGCCGGGTCAACACCAACGGCGGCTGCTCGGGATGTCTGTCGGTGGGCGGTTGGGACACCAGCGGCGTGCCGGTCGCCGACCGAGGCAAGCCGACCGTCGCCGTCTACGAAGTCCGGGGCACCACCGGTGAGGCGCTGCGCGACCCGATGTGGTACGCGGCGAAATGGGGCGGCTTCGACGACGTGGACCGCGACGGCAAGCCTTCGGGCTTCTCCGAATGGGCCGCACGCAACCGTCAGCGTCCCGAGTACAAGGGCCTGAGCGATACGGAGGCGGCGAAGGTGGTGCCGCCGGACAACTTCTTCTTCGCCTCCAACCCGGGCGAGCTGCCGTCGGCGCTGCGCGAGGCCTTGTCGATCGTCTACGGGAGCGCCTCGCTGTCGGGGATGTCGGTCACCTCCCGGCTGCTGGTGCCGGAGACCCTGACCCCGCAGACCCGCGCCTACACCGCCACGTTCACCGGCGACTGGACCGGCGACGTGCTCTCCTTCGGCTTCAACGCGAACGGCCAGCCCTCCGAGAAGGGGCTCTCCGCGCGCGCGCAGCTCGATTCGGTCGCGCCGAGCAGCCGCGCGATCTTCACGCGCAACGGTCAGCAGGGGGTCAAGTTCGACTGGACCTCGATCGACGAGGACTTCCGCACCAGCCTGCGTCGGGACCCGAGGAACGGCATCGTGGGCGACGTGGACGACGGACAGGCCCGGCTCGCCTGGCTGCGCGGCGACAAGTCGAACGAGGTGCAGAACGGCGGCCTGCTGCGCGACCGCACGTCCCGCCTCGCCGACATCGTGAATTCGACGCCGCTGCCGGTCGGCGCGCCGAGGATGCTGCAGCGGATCGGTGCGCCGCTGCCGGGCTACGCCGCGTTCCGCGACCAGCAGCGCAACCGGATGCCGATGGTCTACGTCGGCTCGAACGGCGGCATGGTCCACGGCTTCGAGGCCGACACCATGAAGGAGCGCTTCGCCTTCGTCCCGCGCGCACTGCGCGACAAGCTGCCCGCGCTCACCGATCCGGGCTACGCGCACCAGTTCTACGTCGACGGCACGCCGTTCGCGGCCGACGTCCGGCTCGACGGCAGCTGGCGCACGGTGCTGTTCGGTGCCCTCGGCGCGGGCGGACGGGGCGTGTACGCCCTCGACGTGACGCGCCCCGCGAGCATCGGTGCGGGCTCCGCCGACTCGGTCGTGATGTGGGAGTTCTCGAGCGACGACGATTCCGACTTCGGCTACGTCATCGGCCAGGCGAGCGAACGCGCCGACTTCCAGCCGAACCAGGTGGTGAAGCTCGCCGACGGCAACTACTGGCTGGCGGTCGGCAACGGCGTGGCGAGCACCGGCGGCAAGGGCTTCCTCTTCCTGCTGCGCGTGTCCGGCCCCGGCAGCTCGGGATGGGCCGAAGGCTCGAGCTACATCAAGATCCAGGTCAGCGACCAGACCGGCAACGGCGTGGGCATGCCCTTCCTCGTCGACACCGACAACGACGGGATCGCCGACACCGCCTACGCGGGCGACCTGCTCGGCAACCTGTGGAAGTTCGACCTGTCGTCCGATTCGCCCACCGCCTGGAAGCCGGCCGCCGGCAAGGGCCGGCCGCTGTTCGTCGCCCGATCGGCGTCGAACGGGGTCCAGCCGATCACCGCGGCTCCGGTCGCGGCCCGGCTCGATCCGCGGATCGGCGGCACGTTCGTCGTGTTCGGCACCGGCAAGCTCT
>RPRK01000233.1 GCA_003818495.1 Burkholderiales bacterium | reverse complement strand
GGTTACAAGGTAAATACACAACTGAGTTTTTCTACAAGCCATCTAACCCTTTCCGTAGTAACGGTAGACGCAATCCAACTCCTTTGATGACAATGAATGAGGATGAACTACAAGCTAGGTGGGCTAAAAAACAGATGAAATCTGCAATAGCTCTGGATAGCTTTATTTTCCATTACCGTTCTGTTACTCGAGGAACGAAATTCCTGAAAGGACTATGGTATAGAAATGTTAAAGATTAAAGTCTATAGCTGTGCTGCGGGTAACTATGATCGAGTAGCTGAAAGCTTATTTAAGTCTAAAGCTAAAGTAGAGGATAACGTAAGCTATACTTTATTTACCGATCAGCCTTACACCGATTCGGTCTGGGAAGTGAGACCATTACAGTTTACACATCCGTTTTGTGCTAGAAGATCAGCAAGATGGCACAAGATAAACAGTGACTGCTTGTTTCCTGATTATGATGCTACAGTGTGGATAGATGCTAACTTCTGTATTAAAGACATCTCAATTACAGATTTCGTACAGTCACTCTTCAACTCTGATTGCCATATTTTTGCTTTCAAGCATCCAGATCGTACTTGCATTTATCAGGAATACGCAGCCTGCAAGCGGCTTAACAAGGACAATCCTGTCCTAATGTTAAAACAGGTGGACAGCTATGCGAAACAAGGGTATCCATCTTTTAATGGGTTAGTAGAGACAGGTTGCGTTGTACGTAGAAACACACCGCAGGTAGAAATCTTTAACATGCGTTGGTGGCAGGAATTACACAACCACAGTTTCAGAGATCAGTTAAGCTTTAATTATGTAGCATGGAAGTTGTCCATACCTTATGGTTTAATACCAGGACGTGGAACCAAGTCAGACTTCTTTGATTACATAAGGCATATCAAGTGACACGAGTTTGTATCTATGTTGATTACTGCCGAAATGACACAACTTTAGCTGCGGTGCAAGTAGCGGATTGGCTACTTAAGATAGGTGTAGACGTTGTATTTGTAACACCCACTAAGGTAGTCAAAGGAATACATCCTTATTGGGACAACAAGGTATACACGATAAACAACGGTACAACCATTCCTAGAAAACTAGCTAATGTAGATTATGTTTTTTGGTTTACGTTAGATTTTTTGGTATACACGTCCGTATTACCGTTAGTCTTACATTACACCAATACTAAAGAACCTAAGAACATTATCTTTCCTTGTTGGCAGGAACAATCCTGTACACTCGATACAATGTTTGCTATTGCAGACAGTATCGTCTTTCTATCTGAAGATAACTTCTATTGGTTTGAGCTAAAACGGTATAAGGAAGTGAAGTCGAAGTTTATCTGTTTACCTCTGGTATCTGCCAACAAGTTATTAGTTCCAAAAAAAGTAAAAGTAAAAGAAAAGCTACAACTACTAATTACTTTGAATAAATGGATGTTCGAAGACGACCCTTTTCTTTTGGAACACATCATACGCTTAGCTACGCTGGACCGCTGCGAGGTTACTATACTATTAACCACAAGTGTTAATCGTGAGCTACGACGAACGTTACAGCAGCTTCAAAAAGACTATGGCATTAAAACTCGTACACTTGGTTACTATTCTCAACTCAGTTATGTAGCCAGTGAGTATGACTTAATTTTTGTAACCGATACCCGTTACGCCTGCGGAGCAAAATTAAGTGCTATATATCCTAGTGGTACACCTATAGCGGCTTATCGCATACCACCTGTTACTAGCTATGTCAGTAACTTAAGCACAGGCTATCTACTGAACTGTACTTTGGATACCACAAAGAGACCTGTAGGTAAGGTTCAAGATAGCTCACATATTCAAGGATTAAGCAAAATTATTCAACAAAAAGATTTAAACGTGATTAGCAGAAATATTCACACGACTTATTCTTCTATGCAACAAAAATTCAAGGAGCAACTTAATGGGATTATGGCGTAAGGTTACATTAATAGTAGGCTTGCCTGGAGCTAAGATTAACAAACTAGCTTTTAGGTTACGAAGAGAAAAACAATACTCAGTGCTGTGGCCGAATCAAAACATTGACGTAGTTGATGGAGAACGCTTTTACGAGTTAAACAGCCAAAATATTGAAGTACATAACATACACAAATCCATACTAGATAAGTTTACCTGCAGTGACAACTTGTTTAGAACAGGATATCCTTCAGTTACGGAGGATGATGTATTCCCGGGACCAAAAGAATTTTTGTCTAAGTTTCGTTGGGGTGAATCTGTACTTATTACAGATAACCTATTGGTTCCATTTTTAAACCTGTGGTTACCTCACGCAAATAAAGTTTACTTTGTATCTAGCAGTAAAGAAGAAGACTTAGCTAGTTTAGATGCTTGGACAATGGGAACTAAACTAACCGCATATCTGGAAGACGTTAGAGAGTGCTTTCAGTATAAACTGAATAGTGCCTTGACGCATTCATGGATCAAACCTATACCTGTACGTAACGAAGACGTTTCCACCATTTCACTTTAGGACTGAACGATGAATTTAACAAAGACTTCTGTAGTTCCTGTAGACATTTTCACTTTTATGTTGGAGGAGTTTCGCACAGCAACTAAACAACCAGCAAGTACCATTACCGCTACTAAAGTTGAAGATTTCGTTGTATGGTGTCAGGATTATTTAGCAAAGAACAAACCTACACAGCTAATCACTGTAAGTGAGAATTATGGTGTTATGCTAACCAATGGCAAGAGTTTTGTACTTGCACCACAAGAATCTGTATTACCTGCTAAAGGTAGTATGGCGAGTGCAGATGTTTCTATCAAAATCTAGATTTTAAAGGTCATTATGTTCACAGATCAAATATCTCTAACGACTGTTGTTTGTGATTTTTGTATTAACCGTTTATTTGCTAATTTTAGTATTGAGTCTGGGGATTTGGCTAAAGCTAATCCCGCTGTATTGGACGGAACTGACTTTGTAATGTATTTCAACTACTTGGAGAAAGAAGCTAAAGAATTAAAAGATCCAGCTAATTTCAAAGGACATCCTTTGTTCGATTACCTGTATGATTTCGTTTACGCGACAATGTATCACAGGTTAAGTAATGTCACAGTAACTAGACTTGGCGAAGACGAAACAGAGGATATACCTGATGACGTTGTTTCTTGTCGTATCTTTCCTGTAAGTAAGATGGAAGTTGTACAGTTAGATATTCCTGACAACATCATTGAACAAACAGCTGTGGGTTTAACTCAGGCTATTTTGGAAAGTATCCGACAGGATAAGATTATCCTCAAAGATTTGTATCAGGATTACTGTCTAATATCTGACAAGTTACTGCTTACAATGGACGACCGTTGTAAGCTCGATTCTGTTTCTGCAGTTATTAGTCTTAAGTGGTCTAACGGTACAGTGTCTGCTTTTACACTAGAAGCACCTAGGGCAAGTCGTGCGACCACAAAAGACCTAGTAAGTGGTTTGACAGAAAATATAGCTATGACTCTAATTGAAGAGACAGTGCATATGGCTGTAGATTGTGCTGTAGTAAAGACAGAACAGAAGTTAGACAATATTGCTATACCTTGTATCAGCAAGGATGAGGTGGCAGATTTGATTTACTTCTTAGAACATCATTCAGCCAGTCATCCAGTTAAACCTAAACTAACGAAGATACTCAAACGTGTACTACTTTATCTAGTTAAAGACTAATATGAGTGAGAATCAAGATGGATCAAGGAAGGGTAAACCTCGGTATCGTAGACGGGCTAGTCGCCATCAAAAGGCAAGTAAGGCTCAACGAGAAAAAGATGAGCAGCTATTCGCTAGAGTGGATAGGCGAGATCGGAAGTCTAATAAAAAAGACGATACAGAGAGTAAGTAACGTACCTGTACTTTTGCCTAGTCGATTTAAACTCACAACAATCGCCAAGAAAGCGGATACCGTGTATATCAGGGTAGAAGCTACTCAATGCTCTTCTGGCGAAGTTACCTGGATTAGTCGAAATCAGCTGGAAATGCACGGAATTCATTTTGATATACAGAAGAAGCCTAGGTATACTCTAGGCTTCATCACTTTCCAGACTAAGGTGCATTCATGCGTAAGCAAGTAGAATCAGCTGTACGTGTCTTTAGGGACACAAAGAAATATTCAGTTAGTGAATTAACAACTCAAGGTAGGGTACTAGCAGATGAAGTGTTGCGACTAACAAAATTAGTCTCTAAAACTAATAAACAGATCAACCATACTTGTGCTAACATGGCTCATGGTATGTCGAAGAATGGCTGATCCTGGTATAGGGTATAGGCTTATCGACGTAACTGTAGATAAGCCTTATCCAGGTGATGAGTTTTGGTTAGAAGAGAAAAAGGAGTGGCTACCTAGGTGGTCACCCCTTTCTCCATTTAATCCCCATACTATTTATCGACGTAAAATATGAATCGATTTATATTCTGGGAAAAGATTAAATCGAGAGTAGATGAGTCTATTATCGGTTTAGGTCTTTATGCAGGTTACGCGAATAAAAACCAGTACAGACTACTCGCTTCTGTACATAGTGAAGCAAGTAACAAACATAGCTGGTATACTTTTGATGCTTATGGTGTGGCTGGACTAGAAGGTGTTTCCGATAGTCTAGAGCAAGCACAGAAGGAAGCAGCTCACGCTGTAATCGAACAAGGCTTTATTGATTTAGGTAAACTCAATGGCAAATAAGCTACACACTTCTTGGCCTAAAGGTCTACCTAACAGTGTTATTACACCCTGCAAACTAATCTGGACAGATACGGAGGTGTTACCTCCGCTGAACGCTAGAGGTTGGCACTTAGTTCAAAATCCAGATTTTAACCAGCTACTGTTAGGGCTAGGTGAGAACGATATACGTGTAGCTCGAAAATGGATTAATCGATTACAGCTACTAGGTCAAACAGAAAACATACTCTTGTCTTTCGATAAGACAGATATTCAGTTGTACAGACCAGTCTGTACCTTCTTTACTGACACTGAGATCACATTGCACTATTTACATAAGGCTGTACAAAACAGCATAATGTAAGGCTACCGAAAGGAACTCGTATGCCATACAAATCTCATGCTCAACGTAAGTACTTTAACGCTAACCGCAAGAAGCTCGAGCAATCTGGCGTGGACGTTGAAGAATGGAATCAATCCAGTAAAGGGAAGAAGCTACCGATGAAAGTGCAAGAATCACACTCCGAGATTCGTTCTTTGGCTAAGAAGGCTGCAGAGATTGCTTACGAGCGTAATCCCAAGAAACAGCAGCGAGATAAACCAGAAGATAAACCAGAAGTAGAAGAGAAGAGTCCAGCACACAAGATTGTGGACTCGGATTCTGGAATGGGATTCCTTGGTGATGCTTTGTTTCCGTTTAGTTGGGGTGGGGAACGAGCTGGTAGAACTCAAGCTATGGCGGACGCCATAGGTGAGCAAACTACTTTTAATGTACGGCATCCTGGTACGCACTCTATGCTGTCTTCTATGCTTGGAGGTTTAGCTGGAGGTGGTTTAGGTCTTGCCGCAACTAATCTATTACCTTCTGGGGATTTGAAGCAACATGCCCCCTATGCTGGAGTATTAGGGGGTAGTTTATTAGGTGCTGGATTGAGTGGTTTAGGTCGTAACTTAGAAATGGACAGAATTAACCATTTCTACAATGAAGATCTTGCTGCTGGTAAAGTCGAACCAAAAGCACCTAATCTTTCAACATTAGCTGCTATCTTAATGCCTTTTCGTGGAGCCCATCGTACAGGACAAATGGAAGCTTACAACGCAATGAAAGGTACACCTATTGAAGATCAGCGACCTATGGGACGGGATGTGTTAAACACAGCAAGAGGTGTCGCTGATGTTGTAGGTTCAGCAGCAGGTATGACAAGCAGATTAGGTATGTTAAGCTCTGGTGTGCCTGGGTTAAGTTTAGCAAGTACCGGATTAGGTGCTTTACAAGGTTATGGTCAGAACATCAAAACCCAACTAGCTTCCAACAAGGCTAGAAAACAAGAGAAGAAAGACGTAGCTTCTTTAGCTAAAGCAGCAGCACAAGGAATGGCATAATGCATACGGTTAAAGACTTGGCTAAACAAGCTTTTGCACTCACACAACAGCTACCTGGATTTGATGCCGTAGGCACAGCAGCATTAAACAAACCTAAGCTCAAGCCTGGGATTGATCCGATAGGTAATCCACCGGCTAATCTACCTAAACGTCCTTATCCTGACATGGCTTTACCTACACATACAGCAGCTCCAGATAATGGTCAGCCTCTATATCCAGATCCTAACGATTACCCACATAACCAGCTAAATGATGCTCCAGGAATGGATATACCTAATTATGTATATCACAATAAAACCAGAAGCTTTAACCCAGAAACAAACGTATCTGCACCTAAAAGACCTACAGGTTTACCTAGACAAGCTGATTACAGTAGGTTCAATCCATTACAACGTGAAGTGCATAACGGTTTAATCCCCGAGTCAGGTTATTCCTTAGGACAAGAAGGTAATACCAATCTTTGGCGACCTCCTTTACACGCTCAGGCATTGAAAGGTCCTACTCAAGTATTGCGTAATCCAGAGTCACCAGACGTTATGGACTCTAAGATACACCAACACAACAATCTAATGTCTAACTTAGTTAAACATAGACAGTTAGAAGCTATGCCTAAACCCTCTGTACCTCAGTTTGCTATGGCTCCTGATGCTGGGCAAGCTCCCGCTCCTTATCAGGATAGACCTATTCCAGCTAATACGGTAAGACCCAGTTCTGGACAAGCTCCTAGTCCTATACAAGCAATAGCGAGACAAGCAGCTAACCGATCAACGGAAGTAGCTCCTGATACTGAAGCAGCCTTCCGTGACTTTAACTCAACGCCACTACCACCTAGAGTAAACACAGGT
Organism: Burkholderiales bacterium; assembly: GCA_003818495.1. Taxonomy (GTDB): domain Bacteria; phylum Pseudomonadota; class Gammaproteobacteria; order Burkholderiales; family Burkholderiaceae_E; genus UBA4615. The sequence continues at coordinate 178 of RPRK01000233.1, read as the reverse complement.
AAGATCATTGAAGATCGTTTGCAAGAGAATCTAGCTAATGCTTCTGCTTTGGGTAAGCAGCAGGTTAACGATAAGATAGATACTAAACTACAGCGTAGTGCTCAGTTAGGTAGATCCTTAGGTGGAGCAGATTATCGTCAAGCTAGAACGACTGGTGTTATACCTCCAAGAGGTATGG
>RPRK01000232.1 GCA_003818495.1 Burkholderiales bacterium | reverse complement strand
TCGGTGTAGAGCCGGTTGAAGCCGCGCGACAGGGCCTCCGCGCCGGCCTGCAGGTCCTGCGGCGGCGATACCGCGGCCGCGGCGGCGACGAAGCCCGCCGACGTGCCGCGCTCGCCGAGCCACTTCAGCAGCACGTTCCCGCCGAGGGACACGCCCACCGCCAGCATCGCGGGCGACGCCGCGCCGCCGGCGCGAAGCCGCGCGCCGAGTCGACGCAGCACCCAGTCGGCCTCGTCGGAGTCGCCCGAGTGGTAGGCGCGTGGCAGGCGGTTCGGCGAACCGCTGCAGCCCCGGAAGTGGATCACCACGCCCGCCATGCCCCGGGCGCGGGCCTCGGCCATCAGGACGCGCGCGTAGTGGCTGTCCGAACTGCCCTCCAGGCCGTGGAAGAGGGCGAGCAGCGGACGGTCGGCGCGGTCTGGCGTCGAGGTCGGCGGGTCGGCCCAGTCGAGGTCGACGAAGTCGCCGTCGGGGGTGTCCCAGCGCTCGCGGCGCCACGCCATCGGCGGCCGGGGTGCGAGCAATGCCGGCCAGACCGTCTGCGCATGCGGACCGGGCAGCCAGGGGGGCGCCCGATAGTCGCCGCGCGGTGCGCGGCCGCCCGCCTCGCCCGACCCGATGCCGCCGGATCCGGCCATCACGCGCGGCGCGTCAGTGCAGTCGGCCGTGCGGCGGGCGCCGCGGGTCCGCCTCGGGCGCGCCCTCGTCATCGTCGACGTCCGGGCGCTCGATGCCGAGACGCGCGCCGATCCAGCCCGGCGTGTCGTCGTCCTCGTCGTCGTCTTCGTCGGCGTCCTCGGTCTCGCCGGTCTCGGACACGCCCGCGTGGTGGACGAGGATCCGCCAGCCTCCGCCCGCGCGGACGAACACGTTGGTCGTCACCACCTCGACCATCTCGGTGCCGCCCCGGCCTTCGACGGCGATGCGTTCGATCAGGCTGTGGACGGCGACGTCGGCGCTGCGCCACGCATGGACCGCCGCGACGACGATGCGAACGCCGCCCGCCGCGAAGATCTCGCGGAAGGATCCGGTGATGGCTTCGCGGCCGATGAGGCGCGGTCCGCCGGGATGGTTGCAGACCGCGGCGTCGTCGTCGGCCCAGAGGGCCATCATCCGGTCGAGGTCACCGTCGGCCATGGCGGCGTAGAACGCGCGCTCGGCAGCCTCGGCAGTGGCGTGAAGGCGTTGCATGCGGCCTTCATCTTATCGGATGTCGCGCGTCGGGAACCGGGCGGCGGCCAGCAGGGAGGCGAAGACCGACTCCGGGCGTACCCCGCTCGTGCATCGGCCGTGAGCGAAGCGGCAGACGGGGTCGTTGCACGGGCTGCAGGCCTCGTGCAGCCACTCGACCTTCGCCCGCGGCGAGCGGGGCGGTGCGAAGCGCGGATCGGTCGGCCCGAACACGGCGACCATCGGCCGCGAGTAGGCCGCCGCGACGTGCATCAGCCCGCAGTCGTGCGCCACGACCGCATCGGCCTGGGCGACCAGGGCCACCGCATCGCCGAGCGCCTGCTGCCCGCAGAGGTTGAGGGCGGTGCCGCCGCAGAGGGCGGCGACCTCGGTGGCGAAGGCCCGGTCGCCCGCGGTGCCGAGCAGCACCGGGCGCAGGTCCGGCCATTCGCCGGCGGCGATCGTGATCAGCGAGGCCCAGTGACGGGCCGGCCAGCGCCGGCTCGGTCCGTCCTCGGCCCCGACGCACAAGGCCAGCAGTCGCGCGTCGGCGGGCAGCCCGGCCCGGGCCCGGGCTGCGGACTCGCGCACCGCGTGGCGGACCAGCACCGGATTGGGCACCTGGCCCGGCAGCGGATGCGAGGCGTCGAACGCGAGGTGCGCGAAGCGTTCGACGGCGGGACGGCCGAGCGCGTCGGTGCGGCGTTCAGCGCCGCTGGCGTGGACGGTGCAGTGAGGCTGGTTGATCAGCCCCCAGCGGGTGCCGCTGTGCAGCCCGATCCGGATGGGGATGCCGGCCAGCCAGGGGACCAGCGCCGCGCGCTTGGAGCCGGGCAGCACGTACACCCGGTCGTGCCGGTGGCGGTCGAGCCTGCGCGCGAGCTGGAACTTGCCCCACGGCTGGACGGGGCCGAAGGCGTGGCCCGAGGTGAACACCTCGGCGATCTCGGCCATGGCCTCGAACACCGGCGCGACCGAGGGGTCGGCCAGCACGTCGATCCGGCCGGACGGGTCCTGGCCGCGCAGCAGCGCGGCCAGTGGCTGGGTCATCACGGCTTCGGCGAGCGAGTCGGGAGCAACGATCAGGGTTCGCATCGGCCAAGGGGTCGTCAGGGACCGGATGGCCCCGCTCGATTCTCGGCGTATCGGACGCGCCCGCCTGTGACGGATTCACGCTCCCGTCGATCGGGATGCGTGACGGAATTCCGTCTGTGACGATCAGTGACCCTTGACCACCGTGCCGGGGGCGAGCCGGTACTCGGTGCCGCAGTACGGACACAGCGCGCGCCCGGTGTGGGCGACGTCCAGGAACACCCGCGGGTGCTGGTTCCAGACGGTCATCCGGCGGTTCGGGCAGAAGGCCGGCAGGTCGCCGGCCCCGAGCTCCACCACCGCCGCGGGGTGGCCGGAGCCTGAGGGAGGGGTGATGTCGACCATGGGGGCTCCGGGATCAGACCGGGGTCAGCCAGCTGGCGTAGCGATCGGACTTGCCGCCGACCACGTCGAAGAACAGCGACTGCAGCCTGCCGGTGATCGGGCCGCGCGCGCCGGCGCCGATGGTCCGGTCGTCGAGTTCCCGGATCGGCGTGATCTCGGCGGCGGTCCCGGTGAAGAAGGCCTCGTCGGCGCAGTACATCTCGTCGCGCGTGATGCGCTTCTCGATGACGGTCAGGCCCATGTCGCGGGCCATGGTGATGACCGAGTTGCGGGTGATCCCGTCGAGGCACGAGGCGACGTCCGGGGTGTAGACGACCCCGTCGCGGACCATGAACACGTTCTCGCCCGCGCCCTCGGACACGTAGCCCTCGGTGTCGAGCAGCAGCGCTTCGTCGTAGCCGTGGGCGGTCACTTCCTGGTTGGCCAGGATCGAGTTGACGTAGTAGCCGCTCGCCTTCGCGCGAACGAGCGACGCGTTGACGTGATGGCGGGTGTACGAGGAGGTCTTGACGCGGATGCCCTTGGCCAGGCCGTCCTCGCCGAGGTACGCGCCCCACGGCCAGGCCGCGACCGCCACGTGGATGGTGTTGCCGCGCGGGGAGACGCCGAGCTTCTCGGAGCCGATCCAGGCGATCGGACGCAGGTAGCAGGACTCGAGCGCGTTGGCCCGCACGACCTCCTTCTGCGCTTCGATCATCTGCTCGGGCGTGTACGGCAGCTTCATCTGGAAGATGTGCGCCGAATTGAACAGGCGGCGGGTGTGCTCGGCGAGCCGGAAGATCGCGGTGCCCGAGACCGTCTTGTAGGCGCGGACGCCCTCGAAGACGCCCATGCCGTAGTGCAGCGAATGCGTCAGCACGTGGATCTTGGCGTCGCGCCAGTCCACCAGCTTGCCGTCGAACCAGATGTGCCCGTCGCGATCAGCCATCGACATGATCTTCTCTCCCGTCCGTGTCCTCGGTGCGTAGGGTCCGGATTCTAGCGGAAAGGCCTGGGTCGGGCCGGTGCGCGCGGGCGGCCGGATAGAATGGCGGGCTCGTGGAAGCGCCCTTGAAGCCTCAGGCCAGCACTACCGCGCGGCCCGACGGCGCAGAGCAGGGCTTCGCGTGGGATGCGTTCGCGTCCGGGTCCCAAGCCATCGGCTCGACCGTGGCCGGCACCTTCTGCTGGGGCCTGGTGACCGGCGTCGCGATGGTCAAGGGCGGACTGACGTCGTCGCAGGCGCTGGGCATGGTGGTGCTCGTCTACTCGGGGACCGCGCAGCTCGCCGCGCTGCCGCTGATGTCCGCAGGCGCCGCGCTCACCGCCATCTGGGTCACCGCGCTGCTCGCCAACCTGCGCTTCGTCGTCTACAGCGCGGTGGTGGCGACCGAGTTCCGCGGGCTGCCCCTCGCGCAGCGTCTCGCGCTCGGCTGGATGACCACCGACACCGGGCTGGCCGCGTACTACGGGCGCAGCGCGGGCGGCGCCTGGGAGGCCTCCACCGGCGACGAGCCGGTGCGCCGCCGCGCGGCGCGCTTCCTCGGCACCAACGTCACGGTCTACGCGGGCTGGTCGATCGGCTCCATCATCGGCGTCGCGCTGGCGGGGCTGATCCCCGACTCGCCCCGCATCGCCTTCGTCGGCGTGCTGGCCATCATGGCGCTGATCGGCCCGATGCTGGCCGCGCGGCCCGCGCTGGCCGCCGCCCTCGCCGCGGGGATCGTGGCGATCGTCGGACGCGGCTGGCCGTGGCGGATGGGCATGTTCGCCGCGATCGCGGCGGGCATCGTGGCGGCGGTCGCGATGGCGGCCGTGGCGGCTCGACGCCCCACGGCCCCGTCGGCCCCATCGGTGCCGGGAGGGCCCCCGCGATGACCGTCTCCGACGGCTACGCCTGGGCGGCGATCGGCGGGCTGGTGGTCGTGGTGTTCGTCACCCGCAACGTGTTCATGGCGCTGCCGCGGCGCTTCCAGCCGAGCGGCACGCTCGAGCGCGCGCTGCGGGTCGCGCCACTCGCCGCGCTGGTGGCGCTGACCGTGCCCGCCGCCGCCGAGGCTTGGCTGGCGCCCGGCGCGGGCTGGCTCGAGGCCTGGCACGACGGGCGCCTGCCGGCGGCGGTGGTCACCGTCGCGGTCGCGCGTGCCGCGGGCACGCCGTTCCCCGGGCTCGCCGCCGGCATCGCCGTGCTGCTGGCCATCGGCGGGCTGGGATGACCGACGCGACGGGCGCGCCGCCGCCCGCGGCGGCCGGCGAGCGGCCGCGTCCGGCGTCGCTGACCGAGCTGTTCCTGGTGTTCAGCGCGCTGGCGCTGCGCGGCTTCGGCGGCGTGCTGCCCTGGGCGCAGCGCGTGCTGGTCGACGACCGCCGCTGGCTGACCCGCGAGGAGTTCGTCGAGATGCTCGCGTTCGGCCAGCTGCTGCCGGGGCCGAACGTCTGCAACGTCGCGCTGATGGTCGGCGACCGCTGGTTCGGCTGGCGGGGGGCGCTGGCCGCGCTCGGCGGCATGCTGGCGGCGCCCTGCGTCGTGGTGCTCGCGCTGGCCGTGCTCTACGGACAGATGGCCGACGACCCGGTCGCGCGTCGCGCGCTCGTCGGCATGGGGGCGGTGGCGGGCGGCATGATCCTCGGCACGGCGCTGCGCCTGGCGACGACGCAGCGCGGACGCTGGCCGTGGCTGGCCGTCGGTGCGCTCGCCTTCGCCGCCGTGGCGCTCCTGCGCATCAAGCTCGCCTGGGTGGTGCTCGGCATCGGACCCGCCGCCGTCGTCGCCGCCTGGTACGCGAACCGCCGCCGGGCCGGGGAGGGCGGGCGGTGAGCGGTGCCGATCTGCTCGACCTGTTCATGCACTTCGCGTCGCTGTCGCTGCTGGCGATCGGCGGCGCGCTCGCGACCTCGCCCGAGATGAACCGCTACCTGGTCGACGAGCGCGCCTGGCTGTCGACGGCGCAGTTCAACGACTCGATCGCCATCGCGCAGGCCGCGCCCGGCCCGAACATCCTGTTCGTCACGCTGCTCGGCTGGCAGGTCGGCGGCGTCGCGGGGGCGGTCGCCACCACGGTCGGACAGCTCCTGCCCTCGAGCCTGGTCACCCTCGCGTGCTGGCGCTGGAAGAGCGCCCGCGAGGACGCGCCGCTGGTGGCCGCGATCCGCCTCGGCCTGTCGCCGATCGCGATCGGCCTGACCGCGTCCGCCGGCTGGGTGATCGCGGCGGGCGCCAACGGCGGCGACCCGGCGCTCTGGGCGATGACCGCCGTCGCCGCGCTGGTGGTCTGGCGCACGCGGGTCAACCTGCTGTGGCTGGTCGGGGCCGGGGCGTTGCTCGGCGCCTTCGGCATCGTCGGCTGAGGCACGCCGGCCGGCCAGCCGGTCCCGCCCGACACCGTCGCGTCACGACGTGATGGCATCATGGCGGGTCAGCTACCCCCACTCCCCGGAGCGCTCATGAACACCGTCTTCGTCGACGGCCAGGAAGGCACCACCGGCCTGCAGATCCGCGAACGCCTCGCATCGCACGGCGGCGTGCGCGTGCTCGAGATCGAGCCGGACCGTCGCAAGGACGCCGCCCGGCGCGGCGAGCTGATCAACGAGGCCGACGTCGTGTTCCTGTGCCTGCCCGACGCGGCGGCGCGCGAGGCGGTCGCGCTGATCGAGCCGTCGAACACCCGGACCCGCGTGATCGACGCGAGCACCGCGCACCGCGTCGCCGAGGGCTGGACCTTCGGCCTGCCCGAGCTGAACCGCGATCAGCGTGCCGCGGTCCGCGCCTCGCGTCGGGTGGCCAACCCCGGGTGCCATGCCGCCGGGTTCATCCTCGCGCTCGCGCCGCTGGTGGCCAGCGGCCTGGTGCCGCGCGACTACCCGGTCGCCTGCCATTCGCTGACCGGCTATTCCGGCGGCGGCAAGTCGATGATCGCCGACTACGAGGCCGCCCGCGAGTCGCGCACGCTCGATGCGGCGCGCATGTACGGGCTCGGCCTCGTCCACAAGCACCTGCCCGAGATGCGCGCCTACACCGGGCTGTCGCACGCGCCGGTGTTCGTGCCGATCGTCGACAACTTCTACAAGGGCATGGCGGTCGCGGTGCCGCTGCACCTGCGCCTGCTCGCGCCCGGCACCACGCGCGAGCGGATCCACCAGACCCTGTCCGAGCACTATGCCGACGAGCGCTTCGTGCGCGTGCGGCCGCTCGACGACGCGCGGAACACCGATGGGGGCTTCTTCGACGCCCTGGCCGCGAACGGCACCAACCGCAACGACGTGGTGGTGTTCGGCAACGACGAGCGGGTGCTGGTCGTCTCCCGGCTCGACAACCTGGGCAAGGGCGCGTCGGGTTCGGCGGTGCAGTGCATGAACCTGATGCTCGGGTTCGACGAGGGAACGGCGCTGGTTGCTTGAGCGGGGGAGCGGGAGGGGCAGGGCGTTTGCGCGGGACGTTCCCGCGGGAACGTTCTGCATGTCCTGGCCGGCGCCTTGCGCGAAACAGGACTCAGACGATGACTCTTGCAGCTGCGGTCCCCGCATCGCCTGTGTTCGGCGTGCCCCGAGG
>RPRK01000231.1 GCA_003818495.1 Burkholderiales bacterium | reverse complement strand
TGATCGGCATGGCGGGCGGACCGGGCGCAGGCGCATCGGCCGATCCGGCCGGCACGCCGCTCGCGGTCGCGCGCCCGACGACGGGTCGGCTCGTGCCGATCGCCGTGGCCGGCGACCCGGTGCCTCGCCGGCCGGTGCCGGCGCGCGCGTCGATCGCCGACCTGCGCGAGATGCTGCGCGCGGAGGGCGCGGCGCCGGTGCACGAGCGCCACCTGATGCAGCAGTGGCTGCACGCCCGCCCGCTCGACGCGCCCTACCGGGGTGATCCGAACTTCCTGCCGCGCCGGCTGCGCGAGGCGCTGCCCGCGATCGCCGGGCGGCTCGACGCGCTGGCCTGCGTGCGCGAGCGCGCGCCGGGCGAAGGCGCCGAGCGGTTGCTGGTGGGTCTCGGCGACGGGCAGACGGTCGAGAGCGTGCTGCTGCCGCGCGGCGGGCTGTGCGTATCGAGCCAGATCGGCTGCGCGGTCGGCTGCACCTTCTGCACCACCGGCCGCGACGGCCTGCTGCGCCAGCTCGGCAGCGCCGAGATCGTCGCGCAGGTGGCGATCGCGCGGCGCCTGCGCGCGGTCCGCAAGGTGGTGTTCATGGGCATGGGGGAGCCGGCGCACAACCTCGACGCCGTGCTCGACGCGATCGCGCTGCTCGGCACCGACGGCGGCATCGCCCGCGAGCAGCTGGTGTTCTCCACCGTCGGCGACCGGCGCGCCTTCGAGCGGCTGCCGCTGGCCCCGGTGCGCCCCTCGCTCGCCCTGTCGCTGCACACCACGCGCGCGGACCTGCGCGAACGGCTGCTGCCGCGCGCGCCGCGCATCGCCCCCGACGAACTGGTCGACCTCGCCGACGCGGCGGCCCGCGCGAGCGGCTTTCCGCTGCTGGTGCAGTGGACGCTGCTCGACGGGGTCAACGACGGCGACGACGAGATCGAGGCGCTGGCCGCGCTGCTCGCGGGCCGCCGCGCGATCCTCAACGCGATCCCGTGGAACGCGGTCGAGGGCTCGGACTTCGCGCGGCCACCGCTCGAGCGCGCGGTGGCCTTCGTGCGCGGGCTGCGGGCCCGCGGCACGATGGCGACGCTGCGCTGGTCGGCCGCGCAGGAAGTGGACGGGGGCTGCGGGCAGCTGCGGGCGCGGCGGGGCTCGGCCGACTGAGCGCAGCCGATCGAGCGCGGCAGTCCCCGCGGCCCTGCCGCCTCGCGCGCTCAGCCCTGCTTCTTCTGCCCGATGCGTCCCTCGGTACCGGCGACCAGGTTGGCGATGTTCTTGCGGTGACGCCACACCAGCAGCGCGCTCATCGCGGCCAGCGGCAGCAGCACCCGGTCGGCGCCGGCCAGCAGCAGGTAGTACGCCGGGGCGAACATCGCCGCGATCAGCGACGCGAGCGACGAGTAGCGCAGGAACACCGCCACCACGATCCAGGTCGCCAGCGTCGCCAGTCCCAGCCAAGGCGACAGCGCGAGCAGCACGCCGGCCGCGGTGGCCACGCCCTTGCCGCCCTCGAAGCCGTGGAAGACCGGGTACAGGTGGCCGAGGAAGGCCGCGAGTCCGACCAGGGCGAGGGTGAAGTCGTCGAAGCCGAAGCGATCGGCGAGCGCGCGCGCGATCAGCACCGCGACCGCGCCCTTGGCCGCGTCACCCACCAGCGTCAGGATCGCGGCGCGCTTGTTGCCGGTCCGCAGCACGTTCGTCGCCCCGGGGTTGCCGGAGCCGTAGCTGCGCGGATCGGCCAGCCCCATCGCGCGGCTGACGACGACGGCGAACGAGATCGAGCCGATCAGGTAGGCGATCGCGATCGCGACGATCGCGGGCAGCAGGTCCATGGCGTCTCCGGGCAGCCGGTCTCAGTCGGCGAGCGCGCAGTCTACCGGCACCGCCTGCAGCAGGTCGACGAGCACGGCCGGATCGATGCCGACCAGGTAGCCGCGGCGCCCGCCGTTGATCCAGATCCGCGGCAGCGCGAGCACGCTGCGCTCGACGTAGACCGGCAGGCGCTTCTTCGTGCCGAAGGGCGAGGTGCCGCCGACGAGATACCCGGAGTGGCGGCTCGCCACCTCGGGCTCGCAGGGGGCGATCGACTTGCGGCCGGCCTGGCGCGCGAGGTTCTTGGTCGAGACCTTGCGGTCGCCGTGCATCAGCACGATCAGCGGCTTGGCAGCCTCGTCCTGCATGACCAGCGTCTTGACGACCGCATGCTCGTCGAGGCCGAGCTGGCGCGCCGACTCGGCGGTGCCGCCGTGGTCGACGTAGTCGTAGGGATGCTCGGTGAATGCGACGCCGCGCTGCTTCAGGAGCGCCGTCGCGGGGGTTTCGGAGACATGCTTCGCGGCCATCCGCGAATGATAGCGGGGCCGATTCACGAACCGGCTCCCCGAAACGAACGCGCCGCCGGGACCCGCTCTGCAGCGGATGCCGACGGCGCACCGGCCGGAGCCGGTCGACGGTCAGTCGGTGATCAGTCGATCACGCGAACGGCCGACGCCTGCATGCCCTTCGGGCCCTTGCGCGGCGTGAACTCGACGCGCTGGCCGACGTCCAGGTTGCGGAAGCCCGAGCCCTGCAGCTCCGAGAAGTGGACGAACAGCTCGGCGCCGTCGACGTCCGACTTGATGAAGCCGAAGCCCTTGTCGCTCATGAAGCGCTGGACGGTACCGGTTTGAGTGCCTGACATGGTGTGTAGCCTTTCTGGAAACGTGACGAGATGGGGCTCGCGCCCCGGTGGGGGCATGCGCGACAAAGACGAACCACCGGGGGGATTCCAGAACGCCGGATCCGCGTGGGAGCGGGGGCGCAGAAGAAACCGCGGAACTGCGGAAGGCTTCGAGGCAGATGCAAGGACGGACTATACGCGCATATCCCGTCGACACAAGTCGGCGATGCACCCGTCCGGGTGGGAGAACGCCGCATGCGGCAGCGTGGCCGGTCGGTGCAGCGGCATGACCGGCGGGTCGCGACGCGGCCGTCGGGCGCCGGGCCGCGCCCTCGGAGGCCGGGGTGTTCAGGCCGGCGGCACGAGCCCCCGCACGCGACCGAACAGCCGCGTCAGGCCGAGCAGCGCGTCGATGTTCGGCGTGTCGACGCCGACCAGCCGGCCCATCTCGGACACCGAGCCGACCAGCGCGTCGAGCTCGATCGGGCGTCCGGCCTCGACGTCCTGCAGCATCGAGGTCCGGACCGCGCCGAGCTTGCGGGTGATGACGTGCCGCTCCTCGGGCGTCATCGTGATCGGCAGGCCGAGCGCGTCGCCGATCGCGCGCGCCTCGACCATCGCGTCCGACACGAAGCGACGCAGCAGCGGATCGTCGAGGATGCGGTCCATCGTCGAACCGGTGATCGCCGAGACCGGATTCATCGTCATGTTGCCCCAGAGCTTGAGCCAGACGTCGAGCTCGATGCGCGGCGACACCTCGACCTGCAGGCGCCCGCCGCGCAGCACGTCGGCGATCGCGGCGAGCCGCGGCGTCGATGCCCCGCCGGGCTCGCCGACGATGAACCGGTCGCCGAAGGCGTGGCGCACCACGCCCGGCTCGGGCATCGAGGCCGACATGTGCACGACACAGCCGACGACCCGCGCCGGCGGGATCGCATGCGCGAGCGCGCCGTCGGCATCGGTGGCTTCCAGGCGCGTGCCGCGCCAGCGCTCGCCCAGCCCCTCGAAGAACCACCAGGGCACGCCGTTCATCGCCGACAGCACGACGGTACCGGGCCCGAGGAGCGGGCCGATCGAGGCGGGGATCGACGGCAGCGCGGTGGTCTTGACCGCGAGCACGACGAGGTCCTGGGGCCCGAGCTCGACGGGCGAATCGCTCGCGGCGATCGAGACCGCGCGCCCCCGCTCCGGGTCGGCCGCGTCGCGCAGCACGAGCCCGTTGCGGCGGACCGCCGCCAGGGTGGCCCCGCGTGCGAGCGCCGAGACGGTCTGGCCGCCCTCGACGAGGCGGTGAGCGAGGAAGCCGCCGATGGCGCCGAGTCCGACGATGCAGGTCTTCATGGTCATACCGGGAAGATGGCGTTGATCTGGCCCGTGCCGGAGCTCGGGAAGTAGGGCGTGACGATCTCGACGGGGCGATCGTAGCCGGTCCAGCCGAGCGCGCCGAGCAGCATCGCGGTGTCGTGCATGCCGCCCTCGCCGACGCAGCGCTCGGCGTAGGCCGGCAGCATCCGGATGAAGGTCTTCCAGTCGCCCTGCTTCCAGAGCTCGACGACCCGCAGGTCGACCTGCCGGAAGAACTCGTCGCTGATCTCGTGGATCGACGATTCGGGGCTGCCGTTGTCGTTGAAGCGGTGCGACAGGGACCCGCTGGCGAACACCGCGACGCGGCCGTCGAAGCGCTCCTCGATCGCGCGGCGCACCGCGGCACCGAAGCGGGCGCTGTCCTCGAGGCGGTGCCAGGCGCACCAGGCCGCCACCGACACCACCTTGAAGCGCCGGTCGGCGTTCATGTAGCGCATCGGCACCAGCGTGCCGTATTCCAGGTCGAGCGTGGTCGCGTCGTGGGCGCGGGTGAAGACGCCCGCCTCGGTCGCGCACTCCGCGATCGCGCGACCGAGCGCGGGGTCGCCCGGATAGTCGTACGGCAGGTTGCGGATGAAGTGCGGCAGCTCGTTGCTGGTGTAGACGCCCTGGAAGGCCGGGGCGCAGTTGACGTGATAGCCGGCGTTGACCAGCCAGTGCACGTCGAACACGACGATGGTGTCGACCCCGAGCTCGCGGCAGCGGCGGCCGATCTCGTGGTGGCCGTCGATCGCCGCCTGCCGGCAGCCCTGGTGCGGGCCGGGGAACTCGGACAGGTACATCGACGGCACGTGGGTGATCTTGGCGGCGAGCGCGAGCGTGCCCATCTCAGATTCCCAGCTTCGGCACGGCATGGGTGCCGAGCGCGACCGCGACGTTCTTCGTCTCCATGTAGAAGTCGAAGCTGTAGTCGCCGCCGTCGCGACCGATGCCGCTCGACTTCATGCCGCCGAACGGCGTCGGCAGGTGGCGCACGTTCTCGGAGTTGACCCACACCATGCCGACGTCGAGCGCCTGGGCCACCCGGTGGGCGCGCCCGACGTCGCCGGTCCACAGGTAGCCGGCGAGGCCGTAGCGCACGCCGTTGGCGATGCGCAGCGCATCGGCCTCGTCGTCGAACGGGATCACGGTCAGCACCGGGCCGAAGATCTCCTCCTGCGCGATGCGCATCGAGGGGGTGGCGCCGACATAGAGCGTCGGCTGCACGAACTGCCCGCCCGCGGGCAGCGATCCGCCCTGCGCACGGTCGCCGCCCACCGCGACCACGGCCCCCTCCTGCCGCGCGATCGCCGCGTACGACAGCACCTTCTCCAGATGCCGCGCATGGACCAGCGGGCCGATCTCGGTGGCCGGATCGAGCGGATGCCCGACCTTCAGCCGCCGCACGCGCGCGGCGAGCCGCTCGACGAAGCCGTCGTGGATCGAGCGCTGGACCAGCAGCCGCGAAGAGGACGTGCAGCGCTCGCCGTTCAGGCTGTAGATCATGAACACCACCGCGTCGAGCGCGCGGTCGAGGTCGGCGTCGTCGAAGACGATGACGGGATTCTTCCCGCCGAGCTCGAGGTGCACGCGCTTGAGGGTGGGTGCCCCCTGCGACATGATCAGGCTGCCGGTGCGCGACTCGCCGATGAACGCGGTGGCGCGCAGGTCGGGATGCTCGGTGAGCGTGCGGCCGGTGGTCTCGCCCAGGCCGTTGACCAGGTTCGAGACACCAGCGGGCAGACCCGCCTCGTGCATGATCTCGGCCAGCAGTCGCGCGCTGAGCGGGCTCCACTCCGCCGGCTTGTGGACGACCGTGCAGCCGGCGGCGAGCGCCGGCGCGATCTTCCAGGTCGACAGCATGAACGGCGTGTTCCACGGCGTGATGACCGCGACCGGGCCGATCGGCTGGCGCGCCGTGTAGTTCAGGTGCGTGTCGGTCGGCAGCGACAGGCCGTTGGCCGCATCGGGCGCACGGTCGGCGAAGAAGCGGAAGTTCTCGGCGCCGCGCAGCGCGGCCTTGCTCATGAAGCGCCACGCCTGGCCGGTGTCCATGCACTCGACCAGCGCGATCTCGTCGGCGCGGGCCTCGATCGCGTCTGCGACGGCATGCAGGATGCGGCGCCGCTCGGTGCCGGCGGTGGCCTTCCAGCCGGGGAAGGCGTCGCGCGCGGCCTCGCAGGCGCGGGCGACCTCGGCGGCGGTCGCGTCATGCACGAGCCCGAGCGAGCGGCCATCGACCGGCGAGCGGTTGTCGAAGGCCTCGCCCTCGCCGGCGACCGCGCGGCCGCCGATCCAGTGGCCGAGCGGCTCGGCGGCGAAGCGCGCGAGCGCGGCCCCGGCCTGGTCCAGCTTCCTCGCGAGCGCGTCGCTCATGGTCTCTCCCGGCCCGCGTCGCGGGCGCTGACGTAGTCGTGGACGGTGTTGTGCTTCCAGCTGAGCGCGGGGTCGATCTCCTGGACCTCGAAGGAGATCGCCAGCGGACCGGCCTCGAGGGCGGCCGCGAGCTCGGTCCGCAGCACCTCGAACACCTGCTCGCCGGCGCGTCGGCGGGTGGGCAGGTCGCGGCCGTGGCCGATGCGCAGCGTCACGTGGACGAAGGCGTTGTCGGGATGGCCGTCGGCGATCAGGTACTCGCCCCGCGGCTCGGCCCGGGTGCGGGTGCCGCCGCGCGGGAACACACCGGTGGCGAGCGCCGCCGCGTGGACCGCGCGCAGCAGCGCCGGCACGTCGACGCGCTCGCGCAGGTTGTCCGAGAACTCGACGACGACATGGGGCATGCACCGGTCTCCAGCGGCGGACGAGTAGTTCACATGACAACGACCTATGGCGTCAAGCGCCGGGCTGCCGCCCGCCGATTGCCGGTCAGGTCGTTGACATGCTAACTTTCCCGCCGCCCGCTCTCGGGCGCGGGGGACGCGGATGAAGCTGGTGAGCTACGCCCGGGACGGGCACGAAAGCTGGGGCGCGGTGACCGGTGCCGACGACGACTCGGTGATCGCGCTCGGCGCGCGGCTGTCCGCGTACGCCGACCTCGACGCGCTGATCGCGGCGGGCTCCACCGCGATCGATGCGGCCCGCGACCTCGCCGCCCGCACGCCGGCCGACCTCGCGCTCGCCGACGTCGTCGTGCGCAAGCCGCTGGCGCGCCCCGGCAAGGTCGTCTGCATCGGCGTCAACTACGCCGAGCGCAACGAGGAGTACCGGGAC
>RPRK01000230.1 GCA_003818495.1 Burkholderiales bacterium | reverse complement strand
CGGGGCGCGATGAGCGTAGGCGAGAGCGCGGGCGGGCTGCCGCCCGACTCGGTCGTGGAGGACGAGGACGCGATCCTCGAGGACAGCGAACGCGTCGTGGGCCGCTGGCACGATCCCTCGCACAGCGCGATGACCCGCGTCGCGCTCGCGCCCTGCTCGCCGTTCTCGGTGAGCCCGCGGCTGATGCGCGAGGCGGCCACGATGGCGCGCCGCCTGGGCGTGCGGCTGCACACCCATCTCGCCGAGAACGACGACGACGTCGCCTACAGCCGCGCGACCTTCGGCATGACGCCGGCCGAGTACGCCGAGTCGGTCGGCTGGCTCGGCGACGACGTCTGGCACGCGCACTGCGTGAAGCTCGATGCAGCGGGCATCGCGCGCTTCGGCGCGACCCGGACCGGCATCGCGCACTGCCCGTGCTCGAACATGCGGCTGGCCTCGGGCATCGCGCCCACGCCGGCCTGGCGGCGTGCGGGGCTTCGGGTCGGCCTGGGCGTCGACGGCTCGGCCTCCAACGACGGTGCGCACCTGCTGGGCGAGGCGCGACAGGCGATGCTGCTGGCGCGGGTCGGCCACGGCCCGGCCGCGCTGCGCGCGCGCGACGCGCTCGAGATGGCGACGCTGGGCGGTGCCGCCGTGCTCGGGCGCGACGACGTCGGCGCGCTGGTTCCGGGCATGGCCGCGGACCTCGCGGTGTTCGACACCACCGGTCTCGAGCACGCCGGCGTGCACGACGCGGTCGCGGGCCTGCTGTTCGCGTCGCCGGTGCGCGCGCGCTTCACCATCGTCGGCGGGCGCGTGGTGGTCGACGAGGGGCGGCTCGCCACCACCGACCTGCGCGAGCTGACCCGCCGCCAGCGCGCCGCGGTCGCGACCCTCGCCGACTGACGTCGGCTCAGTGGCCGCGCCAGACCGAGACGCCCCAGGGCGAGAGCTTGATCGGGAGGTGCACGTGCTCGGCGGGCACGGCGTGCCCGAACCGGTACACGATCGACTCCTGGAACGCCGGCTGCCCGACGTCCACGCCCTGCGCGCGGAACCAGTCGCCGACGGCGAGCTCCACCTCGTAGAGCCCCGCGATCACGCCGTCGCCGCGGCCGAGCGCGCCGTCGTCGAGCAGGCCGCCGTCGCCGATCTCGCCGCCGCCGACCCGGCGGCGCGTGCCGTCGGGCTCGATGCGCGTCACCTCCACGCGCATGCCGCGGGCGGGCAGGCCGCGGCTGACGTCCACCACATGAACCGATATGCCGGGCATGGTCTGTCCTCCGTGCGCCGAGTCTAGCCGGTGGCGCGAGGCCGTGCGCTACACTCGTCCGACATGCTGCGGTCCCGCTCCGCCGGTCCCCGCCGCCCCGCCCACCGCCGCTCCCGATCCCTGCCGCCGCCGCGATGACCGCCTACCCCCGTGACCTCGTCGGCTACGGCCGCACCCCGCCCCATGCCCGCTGGCCGGGCGACGCCCGCGTCGCGGTGCAGTTCGTCCTCAACTACGAGGAGGGCGGCGAGAACAGCGTGCTGCACGGCGACGCCGGCTCCGAGCAGTTCCTCTCCGAGATCGTCGGCGCCGCCGCCTACCCCGACCGGCACCTGTCGATGGAGTCGATCTACGAGTACGGCTCGCGCGCCGGCGTCTGGCGCATCCTGCGCGAGTTCGAGCGGCGCGGCCTGCCGCTGACGGTCTTCGGCGTGTCCATGGCGCTCGAGCGCCATCCGGACCTGACCCGCGCCTTCGTCGAGCTCGGCCACGAGATCGCCTGCCACGGCTGGCGCTGGATCCACTACCAGTCGATGGACGAGGCGACCGAGCGCGAGCACCTGCGCATCGGCATGGACATCATCGAGCGGCTGACCGGCACGCGTGCCCTCGGCTGGTACACCGGCCGCGACAGCCCCAACACCCGCCGGCTCGTCGCCGACCACGGCGGCTTCCTCTACGACTCGGACTACTACGGCGACGACCTGCCGTTCTGGACGCGCGTCACCCGCAGCGACGGCGGCGAGGTCGACCACCTGGTCGTGCCGTACACGCTCGACTCGAACGACATGCGCTTCGCCACGCCGCAGGGCTTCAACACCGGCGAGCAGTTCCTGCGCTACCTGACCGACACCTTCGACGTGCTCTACGAGGAAGGGGCCGAGGCGCCGAAGATGATGTCGATCGGCATGCACTGCAGGCTGCTCGGCCGCCCGGGGCGCTTCCGCGCGCTGCAGCGCTTCCTCGACCACATCGAGCGCCACGATCGCGTCTGGGTGTGCCGGCGCGTGGACATCGCCCGGCACTGGATCGCGACCCACCCGCCCGCCGCGCGCTGAGCGGGCGCCCGGCGGCCGTCGGGACGGACCGGCCGCGCCGGTCCGCGACCCGCGATCAGAGCGGGAAGAACGGCGTGCCGCGCAGGATCTTGTTCTCCATCTTCTGGAAGAACGGCGCGGCCTTGACCAGGTAGGCCTGCCAGCGCGGATCGGCGGCCAGGTTCGCGCGGCGCTGCTCGCGGTCCATCAGGTCGGTGTACTGCCAGATGTGGACGACCTGGTTGAGCTCGCCGATGTCCATCGACGTGAACCAGCCGTAGGGCTTGCCCAGGTGCTCGGTCTGGACGGGGAATCCCTCCGCGCCGTAGAGCTTGACGAACTCGGCGATCTTGCCGGGATGCAGGGTGTACGTGCGGTGGTCGAGGATCATTCGGAGTCTCCGGTGAGGGTGGCGGGGGGCGGGCGTCGCTGCACCCACTGCGTGGCGAGCTCGTAGGCGCGGGCGATCCGCAGCAGCGCGAGCTCGCCGTTCGGACGGCCGACCAGCTGCAGGCCCATCGGCAGGCCGCGGGCGTCGAATCCGGCGGGCACGCTGAGGGCGGGCAGCCCGGCCATGGTGGGGCCGGCGACCACCTCCATCCAGCGGTGGTAGCTGTCCATGCGCCGGCCCGCGATCTCGGCGGGCCAGTGCTGCCCGGCATCGAAGGGGAAGACCTGCGTCACCGGCAGCGCCAGCACGTCGAAGCGCTCGAGCAGGCCGCGCACGTGCTGGTACCAGGCGGTGCGCGAGACCGAGGCACGGTGCACGTCGACCGCGCCGACGCCGGCCCCCTGTTCGACCTCCCACTGGGCTTCGGGCTTGAGCAGCGCCCAGCGGGCGGGGTCGGCGCGCAGCGCCTCGAAGCGGCCGGCCATGCCCATCGCGCGCAGGGTCATGAACGCGCGCCAGATGCGCTCGGGGTCGAAGCCGAGCGCGAGCGGCTCGACGGTGCAGCCGACGCCCGCCAGGTCGCGCAGCGCCGACTCGCACAGGGCGAGCACGCCGGGCTCGGTCGCCAGATGCCCGTCGAAGTCGCCGAGCCAGCCGACGCGGGTGCCCGCGACGTCGACCTCGAGCGACTCGCCGAAGACGGCCGGGTCGGCGTCGAGCGCGAGCGGCGCGCGCGGATCGGGGCCCGACAGCGTGCGCAGCAGCGCCGCGAGGTCGGGCACGGTCCGGGCCATCGGCCCTTCGATGCCGAGCTGCGCGAAGAACGCATCCTCGGCCGGCCACATCGGCACGCGGCCGCGCGACGGGCGCAGTCCGAACACGTTTCCCCAGGCCGCGGGATTGCGCAGCGAACCGCCCATGTCGCTGCCGTCGGCGACCGGCAGCAGCCGCAGCGCGAGCGCCACCGCCGCGCCGCCGCTCGACCCGCCGCAGGTGCGCGAGGGATCGTAGGCATTGCGGGTCACGCCGAACACCGGGTTGTAGCTCTGCGAGCCCAGGCCCCACTCGGGCACGTTGGTCTTGCCGATGACGATGCCGCCGGCGGCCCTGATCCGCTCGACCACCAGGCCGTCTGCCTCGGGGACGAAGTCGCGAAAGAGCGGCGAGCCGAAGGTGGTCCGCACGCCGCGGGTCGGCGCGAGGTCCTTGATGGCCTGCGGGAAGCCGTGCATCCAGCCGCGCGACTCGCCGCGCGCGAGCTCCGCGTCGCAGCGCTCGGCCTCGGCGAGCAGCGTCGCCTCGTCGCGCAGCGACACGATCGCGTTGAAGCGCGGGTTGAGCCGGCCGATCCGCGCCAGGCTCGCGACCATCAGGTCGCGGCAGGATGCGTCACGCCGATGCAGCGTGCGGGACAGTTCGAGCGCATCGAGGTGGCAGAGCGACTCGTCGGCCATCGCGACGACTCCGGGCAGGGCAGGGGGACGGCAACGCTATCACAGGGTCGCCGCCGCACCGGCACGGCATTCCGCGGACCGTCCGTCAGCGGTCGGGAACGGCGGTCGCGGCGACGGGCGAGGTGGCCTGCCGCGGCACTGGGGCGGCTTGGACGACAGGCTCGTGCGCATCCAGCGAGGCCTCGAAGTCCGGCAGCGGCACCGGACGGCCGAAGTACCAGCCCTGGAAGGCACCGCAGCCGTGCCGGTCGAGGAAGGCGAGCTGCTCGGCGGTCTCGACGCCCTCGGCTATGACGGTGAGCCCCAGGTTGCGGGCCATGCCGATGATCGTCTGCACGATCACCGCGTCGCTCGGGTCCGTGGCGATGTCGCGGATGAACGAGCGGTCGATCTTGAGCTCCTCGAGCGGCAGCCGCTTGAGGTACGACAGCGACGAGTAGCCGGTGCCGAAATCGTCGAGCGAGAAGCCCACGCCGACCGCCTGGAGCGACTGCATCTTGGCGATGCAGTCGTTGATGTTGTCGAGCAGCAGGCTCTCGGTCAGCTCGAGCCGCAGCCGCGACGGATCGGCGCCCGAGTCCGACAGCGCGCGCTCGACGCGCTGCACGAAGTCGGGCTGACGGAACTGGCGGGCACTGACGTTCACCGACAGGCGCAGCGCCCGGGTCTTCGCGTTGCGGGCCCAGCCGGCGAGCTGCGTGCAGGCCGTCTCGAGCACCCATTGCCCGATCGGCACGATCAGCCCCGTCTCCTCGGCCAGCGGGATGAAGTCCATCGGCGGGACCTGGCCGCGGACCGGATGCTGCCAGCGCAGCAGCACCTCGGCGCCGACGGTGCGGCCGCTGCCTTCGACCTGGGCCTGGTAGGCGAGGCGCAGCTGGCCCTCCGAGAGGGCGCGGCGCAGGTCGGTCTCGAGCGCGGCGCGGGTCTGCAGCGCGACCTGCATCGCCGGATCGTAGAAGCGGATCGTGCCGCGGCCGGCCGCCTTGGCGCGGTACATCGCCGAGTCGGCGTGCATCAGCACGTCCTCGGCCCGGACGTCGACCGTGCCGAACATCGCCACGCCGATCGAGGCCGAGCTGTGGAAGCGCATGTCGGTGATGTCGAACGGCCGGCCGAGCACGGTCATCAGGCGCTGCGCGGCCTCGTCGGCATGCGCGGCGGCCTGTCGTGCGTCGCCCTCCAGGCGTTCCAGCACGACGACGAACTCGTCGCCGCCGAGTCGGGCCACCGTGTCCTCGGTGCGCACGCAGTCGCGGATGCGGGCGGCCGCCTGCAGCAGCACCTCGTCGCCGGCCGGATGCCCGCGGGTGTCGTTGACGCGCTTGAAGTCGTCGAGGTCGACGCACAGCACCGCCCCGTGCCGTCCGCCGCGGATGACCGCGGCGACGGCCTGTCGCAGCCGATCGGTGAGCAGGCGCCGGTTCGGGAGACCGGTCAGCGGGTCGTAGTACGCGAGCCGCTGGATCTCCGCCTCGGCGCGCCGGCGGGCGGTCACGTCGAGCGCCATGACCATCCGCGCCGGGCGTCCGTTCCAGGTGAGCGGCTGCGAGCTCAGTTCCACCTCGATGAGGCTGCCGTCGTGCAGTCGATGGTGGGCGGTCGCGGGTCGCAGGCCGCCGTCCTGGGCCTGCGGATCACCCGCCTCCGCGCCGTCGGGGCCCGGGTGCCGCAGATCGACCAGCGTCATCGCCAGGAACGCCTCGCGCGACCAGCCGTAGCGGGCGACCGCCGCGTCGTTCACGCAGAGGAAGCGCAGCGTCAGCCGGTCGTGCACCCACATCGGGATCGGGTTGGCGTCGAAGAGCTTGCGATGCCGCAGCTCGCTGTCGGCGAGGGCCGCCTGCGCGAGGCGTCGCTCGGTGACGTCGGCGAGCCAGCCCTGCCAGAGCTGCGAACCGTCGGCGCAGGTCGTGCAGCGGGCGTGGATCGACAGCCAGACGACCCGTTCGGGCGCCGGGCAGACTCGGAACTCGTCGTCCCAGCGCGCCTGCTCCCGCCCGGCCCGCGCCATCGTCGCGCGCAGCCGGTCCACGTCCTCGGGATGGACCATCGCGAACAGACGGGCGGGGTCGGCCATGACCTCGTCCGCCTCGATCGGCAGCACGGCCCGGATGCCTTCGCCGACGTACCCGAAGCGATGCCTGCCGTCGGCGCCCTGCCGCAGCTCGATCAGGAAGGCCGGTACCTCGCGGGCGATGTCGCGCAGCCGGTCGTCCGCACCCTGCGGGCGGGGCGGCGACGGCTCGAGTGGGACGGCGGGCAGGGATCGGCGGGGCATCGGACGACCCGGGGCGTGGTGCGCGGCCGGGTTTGGACGGGTTTGCACCGAGCATAGGCGCGGCTGCCGCCCGCCGGTGCACCGAGAAGCGGCGGCTTTCCGGACAGTTGCCGTACCCGGCTCCGGTGCCCCGCCGAGGGGCGTCGTGGCTGTCCGGTACAGCCCTTGCTAGCATGAGGTGGAGCGGTCCGTCGCCGCCGGACCCGACCCCTTGCCCGCAGACCCCCCGAGCCGCACCGTCCGATGATCCCCTCCCAGCGCCCGATCCGGTTCGTCCTCGATGGCACGCCGATCACCGTCGGCGACGCGGCGCCGTCGACGATGCTGCTCGACTGGCTGCGCACGCAGGCGCGCGCGACCGGCACGAAGGAGGGCTGCGCCGAAGGCGACTGCGGCGCATGCACGGTGGTGCTGGCCGGCCGCGACCCCGACGGGACGCTGCGCGTCGAGCCCTGCAACGCGTGCATCCGGCCGCTGGCGAGCATCGACGGCCTGGGCGTGCTGACGGTCGAGGGGCTGGGGGGCGCGCATCCGGCGCAGACCGCGATGGTCGGTTGTCACGGCTCGCAGTGCGGGTTCTGCACGCCGGGCTTCGTGACCGCGATGGCCGCGCGGCTGGCGGGCGGTCCGGTGGCCGACCATGCCCAGGCCTGCGAGGCGCTGGCCGGCAACCTGTGCCGCTGCACCGGCTACCGACCGATCGTCGCCGCGCTGCGCGAGGCCTCCGATGCCCTGCACGGTGGCGCCGACGCGGGGCCGGCGGCCGGCCTGCCCGCCTGCGTCGGCGCGCTGGCCGCG
>RPRK01000229.1 GCA_003818495.1 Burkholderiales bacterium | reverse complement strand
CGCCAGCAGGGCGAGGCCCGCGGTGCCGCCGGGCGGGCAGCGGTCGAGCGGTGCACCGTCGACGACGATGGCCCGCGCGTACGGACGGCACCCGCCGTGACCGCACTTCGTGCACTGGGTCTGCGGCAGTACGGCGTCGACCGCGTCGATCCGCGCGTCGAGAGCGTCGGCGCGGGGGGCGGGGTCGGCGGGCGGCAGCTCGGTCCGGGTCGGGGCGTGAGGCTTCAGGCGTGCTCGCGGATGAAGTCGCGGATCTGCGGGCAGATGATCTCACGCCAGCGGCGGCCGGCGAAGATGCCGTAGTGACCGGCACCCTGCGCGACCATCTGCCGCTTCTTCGACTTCGGCAGCCCGCTGCACAGGTCGAGCGCGGCGCTGGTCTGGCCCACTCCCGAGATGTCGTCGAGCTCGCCCTCGATCGAGAACAGCGCCACCTTGCGGATGTCCTCGGGTGCGACCCGCATCGTCCGGCCCTCGAAGGGCATCTCCCAGGTGCCGAGCGGCAGCCGGTGCTCCTGGAACACGGTCTTGATCGTGTCGAGGTAGTACTCGGCCGGCAGGTCGAGCACCGCGTTGTACTCGTCGTAGAACTTGCGATGGCTCTCGGCGTCCTCGTCGCCGCCGCGCACCAGGTTCATGTAGAAATCCCAATGGGATTCGGCATGCCGGTCGGGGTTCATCGCGACGAAGCCCGCGTGCTGCAGGAACCCCGGATAGACGGCGCGCCCGGCGCCGGGGTACTTGCCCGGCACCCGGTAGATCACCGTGCGCTCGAACCAGGTGAAGCTCTTCTCGGTCGCGAGGTTGTTGACCTGGGTCGGGCTCTTGCGGGTGTCGATCGGGCCGCCCATCATCGTCATCGACCTGGGCAGCTTCGGATCGTCGAGCGTCGACATCAGCGACACCGCTGCCATCACCGGCACCGTCGGCTGGCACACGGAGATGAGGTGCACGTCGGGCCCGAGGTGGCGGATGAACTGGGCGACGTACGCGACGTAGTCGTGCAGGTGGAAGGGACCCTGCGACACCGACACCATGCGCGCGTCGATCCAGTCGGTCACGTACACGTTGTGGTCGGGCAGCAGCGCGCGGACGGTGTCGCGCAGCAGCGTCGCGTGATGGCCGGACAGCGGTGCCACCACCAGCACGACCGGATCGGCCTTGCGTGCCTCGAGCGCCTTCGGCAGCAGCCGCTCGAACTTGATCAGGTTGCAGAACGGCTTGCTGAGCTCGATGCGTTCGGCGATCGAGACCTCGTGCCCGTCCATCGTGGTGGTCGCCAGCTCCCAGCCCGGCTTCTCGTACTCCTTGCCGAGCCGATGCAGCAGCTCGAAGCCGGCCGCGACGCGCGGCGCGAAGGCGGTGTAGGCGTACGGGCTGTACGGATTGCTGTACAGCTGGCTCATGGCCTCGGCCCAGCTGGACAGAGGATTCAAGACGGCGCGCTGCGCTTCACGAACCTGATAGAGCACGGGGACGGCTCCGATTGACAAAACCGCGCGATTATCGACCCCGCGGCGTCATGTTGCAATGCAGCAACGTACACTTTGTTCCCATTCCGATCCAATCGGACCGTGCGGAACGCCAGGCGGCACCCGGGCGTTGCGCGGCGCACCACGGGTTTCTCCCTGGCGGAGGGTCAGTCGAGCAAGGTCCGGGCCCGGTGCCGGGCCCGGACCCGCGGCGCGCAGCGCCCGGGACGGTCCGTCCGCGGCGGGTCAGGCGGGCACGAAGGCCCGCAGGCACTCGGCGATCCAGCGCGCGGTGAGCTTCTCCTGGACGGAGTTCTGCCGCAGTCGGGCGTCGAGTGCCCCGAAGTCGACGAGGTCGAGCGGCTGATCCTGGTCGAAGCACGAGAAGACGTAGCGCGTCCGGCCGGTGGCGGGGTCGACCTGGGGCTGGAGACACTGCGCGCAGATCTCCTTCATCATGCACTGCATCGGCGAGTTGATCGAACCGATCGCGCGGTGCCCGGGCTTGACGTGCGGTGCCAGCACGCCATGCCTCGCGAGGGCGACCGCCGCCATCATCCGGTCCGACCCGATCGCGACGATGCGATCGCCGTCGGCCAGCCGCAGCGGGCGGCGGCCGTCGTCGACGATGCCTGCGGGCGCCCGCAGCGGCGCGCCGGTGGCCCAGGCGAGCATCGCCTGCACGATGTTGCCGTCGAAGGCCCGGTCCTGCTCGCGCGTCGGCGCGAAGCCCGGCGACTCGTCGCAGCACCAGACCACGACGTCGGCGGCGGCCTCGATCTCGGCGACCTTGTAGCGGTCGACGCGTTTCTTGTAGCCGGCGAAGTAGAGCACCTTCGAGCCGGCGGCGCGGAAGGCCGCGCCGATCGAGAACAGCACCGCGTTGCCGAGGCCGCCGCCGGCGAGGACGACGGTCTCGCCGGACGCGATCTGGGTCGGCGAGCCGGTCGGACCCATCAGGACCACGGGCTCGCCCGGCTCGAGCCGGCGGCACAGGTCCGACGAGCCGCCCATCTCGAGCACGATCGTCGAGACGAGTCCGAGCGACTTGTCCACCCAGGCACCGGTGAGCGCCAGGCCTTCCATCGCGAGCCGGGTCGCCGCCAGCCCGGGGGCCTCGACGCGCGCGGCTCGCGATTCGAAGTTCTGCAGCCGGTAGAACTGCCCGGGCTCGAAGTGCGCCGCCGCCATCGGGGCGTGCATCACCACCTCGACGATGTTCGGCGCGAGCCGCTCGACCCGCACGACCCGTGCGCGCAGCAGGCCGTTCAGGCGGGCGGCGAACGCCGCGGTCGATTCGTCGCTCGACGGCGCGCGCTGCGCGAGGACACGCGCGATCACCGGCCAGCCCTGCTTGGCCGAGCCCATCGCCTTCACGACGTTGCCGAACCAGCTCGGGTGCACGTCGCCGAAATACGAGATCCAGCGCCCCCCGGGCTGGCCGGACATCAGCACCCGTGCCGCCGCGGGCTTGGCGCGCTGGAACTCGGGCGTCACCGGGCGTCCCGTCTCGTCGAGCGCCTGGAAATAGCGCCCGTCCAGCGTGAAGTGCTCGGGGGCCTCCCGCGCGAGCACGGTGTTGGGTTGCGTGCCGGCGGCGACGAACACGCTGCGCGCGGGCAGCACGAGCTCGCCTTCGGACCGCCAGCGGCCCGCGTCGTCGCGCCGCTGGCACGCCAGCGTGATCGCGCGGACCGCACCGCGGGCGTCGACGTCGATCCGTCGAGGGTCCAGGCATTCGGCGAAGCGGATGCCCTCCTCGAGGGCCTTCTCGACCTCCTCGTGGTTCAGCGTGTAGGACGGTGCATCGACCAGGCGCTTGCGGTACGCGATGGTCACGCCCCCCCAGCCGTCGAGCAGTTCGACGATGCGCGCGGGCCGTCGCTCGGCCCGGGCCGCCTCGCGCTCCTGGCGGATCGCCCGGCCGTGCGCGAGGAACTCGTCGGCGACCTCGCGCTCCTCGTCGCTCCAGCCCGCCCGGACCGCCGTCTCGCCGTGGCGGGCGGCGAGCGTCTCGTGACGCACCAGGAACTTGTCGACCTGGACGACGTAGTAGGCGAGCGACTCGGTGGCGGTGTCGATCGCCGTGAGGCCGCCCCCGATCACGACCACCGGCAGACGCAGCTGCATGTTCGCGATCGAGTCGGCCTTCGCCGCGCCGGTGAGCTGCAGCGCCATCAGGAAGTCGCTGGCGGTGCGCACGCCGCGGGCGAGCCCGTTGGGGATGTCGAGCGTCGTCGGACGCCCCGCGCCGATGGCCAGCGCGATGTGGTCGAAGCCGAGCCGCCACGCATCGTCGACACCCAGCGTGCCGCCGAATCGCACGCCGCCGATCAGCGTGAACCGGGCGCGCCGCTCGAGCAGCAGCCGGATCAGCTTCAGGAAGTTCTTGTTCCAGCGCACCGTGATGCCGTACTCGGCGACGCCGCCGAATCCTGCGAGCGTCCGGTCGTCGAGCGATTCGTACAGCGCGGCCACGTCGCGGACCGGTTCGAACGCTCGGCGGGTACCGTCGGCATCGACGCCGGAGAGCGCGGCCGGCAGCGGCTCGATCTTGAGCCCGTCGACCGAGACCACCTGGTGGCCGTCGTTCATCAGATGGTGGGCGAGCGTGAAGCCGGCGGGGCCGGTACCGACCACCAGCACCCGACGTCCGCTGTCGGCGGCCGGCGCGGGGCGGCGAAGGTTCAGCGGGTTCCAGCGCGACAGCAGCGAATAGATCTCGAAGCCCCAGGGCAGCTCGAGCACATCCTTGAGGGTTCGCGTCTCGGCCTGCGGGATGTCGACCGGGGTCTGCTTCTGGTAGATGCAGCCCTTCATGCAGTCGTTGCAGATGCGGTGGCCGGTGGCGGCGAGCATCGGGTTGTCGACCACGATCATCGCCAGCGCGGCGATCGCATGACCGCCGTTCTTCAGCGTGTGGAACTCCGAGATCCGCTCCTCGAGCGGGCAGCCCGCGAGCTCGTTGCCGAAGGCCGAGCGCTTGAACACCACCTCGCCGTCCGGACCGGGCTTGTCGCGCAGGCCCTTCGAGCACGAGTCCTTGCCCTGCTTGTGGCACAGGATGCAGTAGTTCGTCTGGTCGAGCGCGCCGGCGAGATCGGTGCCCGGATCGGTGAGGGCGAACGGCGCGCGGGCGTGGTCGAGCCGACGCCGGATCTGCTCCGGTCGGATGGTCGTCACGCGGGTGCCCGCCTCGTCCCGTGTCCGGGCGTGGACGAGCAGCTCGTACGGGTCGACCTTGCCGGGCTGGCGGAACAGCACGCCGCCGGCATGCCTCGCCTGGCCTTCGTGCGTCGTGACGGCCCACGCGGCGTACAGCTTCGCCAGCTCGAGCATCGCGTCGTGGGTCGGCGCGTCGGCCTGCCAGGCGAGCACCGCGCGCGCGAAGGTCAGCTCGTCGTGGCCCGACCCGGCCGCGGTCCAGGCGTCGTCGGTGCCGGCCTGGGCGGTGATCGCCTCGGCGAGCCGCGCACGGGCCGCATCGGCGTCGAAGGCGGCGAGCTGTTCCGGCGTGACCGACAGCAGCGCCTGGCGCTTGACGAACTTCCACTTGACGCGCCACAGCGGGTCGAGCGCGGCGTGCGAGGCGCGCAGTTCGGCGAACGCCTCCTCGATGCCGAACAGCCGCGCGACGAAGGCGTCCAGGACGGGGCCCGCCTCGATGAGGAGCGCCGCCTCGGCCTTCGCGTCGAGCGCATCCGGGGCGGCGCGCGCGGCACGGTAGCGTTCGCCGAGCGCCGGTGCGGCCTCGTCGACGAAGGCCAGCCAGCACGCATCGAGGCGCTGCAGACCGGTCGGGTCGTACAGGTCGGGGAAGTCGAGTCCGAAAGCCAGTTCCAGGCTGCCGGACGCGGCGGCGTCCGGGTTCGGGGCCGTGCCGGCGCCGAGGGCCGCGGTCGTGGAATCGACTGAACCCGGCGCCGCGTCAGCCATCGATCACTTGTCCAGGTACTGCAGCTTGTCCTTGACGTCCTTCCACGCGTCGGCGTCGGCGAGCTGCGGCTTGGTGCGGGTGATGCTGGGCCAGAGCTTCGCGAGCTCCGCATTGATGGCGACGAACTTCTGCTGGTCGGCCGGCACGTCTTCCTCGGCCTTGATCGCCTCGACCGGGCACTCCGGGATGCAGACCGCGCAATCGATGCATTCGTCCGGATCGATGACCAGCATGTTCGGGCCTTCGCGGAAGCAGTCGACCGGACACACGTCGACGCAATCGGTGAATTTGCAGCGGATGCAGGACTCGGTGACGATGTGGGGCATGGCGATCCGTGCCGGAGACGGCGCTGGGCGGAGCGCGGAACGCGTTCCGATTGACGGTGGATTCTAGCCCGGTTACCGTTGCCCTCCAAGCGCAATGAAGCGTTCGCTTCATTGAGGAGGTGGTGCGTGTACGGTCGTCCGGACGATCTCGGCAAGGCCCTGGAACGACTCGCCGCGGGGCGTCCCGCGGTGATCGCGGGGGGAACCGACTTCTACCCCGCGCGGGTCGGTCGTGCCGTCGAGACCGACGTCCTCGACCTCTCACAAATCGCAGCGCTGCGCGGCGTCTCGGCCGCCCCCGACCACTGGCGCATCGGTGCCCTGACCACCTGGACGGACCTCGTGCGCGCACCGCTGCCGCCGGCGCTCTCGGCGCTGTCGCAGGCGGCGCTCGAGGTCGGCGGCCCGCAGGTTCAGAACCGGGGCACGATCGGCGGCAACCTGTGCAACGCCTCGCCCGCGGCGGACGGTGTGCCGGCGCTCCTCGCCCTCGATGCCCGGGTCGAACTCGCGAGCGTGCGCGGCGTCCGGACGCTCGCGCTGGCCGACTTCGTGCTCGGTGCGCGCCGCACGGCCCTCGCGCCCGACGAACTGCTGGTGGCGGTGCTGCTCCCGCGCGGAACCGCCGCGGCGCGCTCGCGATTCCTCAAGCTCGGCCACCGTCGCTACCTGGTGATCTCGATCGCGATGGTCGCGGTGTCGGTCGACGTCGACGGTGCCGGCCGCTGCACCCGTGTCGGGGCCGCGGTCGGCTCGTGCTCGGCGGCCGCCCGCCGCCTGCCCGCACTGGAGGCCGCGCTCGACGGGACGCCCCGGGACGGGCTCGGCGAGACCGCCGCGCTCGCGCTGCGCGACCCCGCGGTCCTCGCACCGCTCGCCCCGATCGACGACGTGCGCGGAACCGCCGCCTACCGGCTCGATGCGGTCGCCACGCTGCTGCGACGCGCGCTCGGAGACCTCGCCGCATGAATCATCCGTCCGGTCCGCTCCCCCGCCCGATCGCATCGCCCTCGTCCGGCGACGCCCCGGCGCCGGTGACCGTCAACGGCATCGTGCATCCGCTCGGCGCGGCCCCGGCGCGCCGGCTCGCCGACTGGCTGCGCGACGACCTCGGCCTGATCGGCACCAAGCTCGGGTGCAGCGCCGGCGACTGCGGTGCCTGCACGGTGCTCGTCGACGGGGAGCAGGCCTGCGCGTGCATCGTGCCGCTCGGGCAGTGCGCGGGCGGCACCGTGACCACCGTCGAGGGGCTCGCGCTGCCCGACGGCACGCCGTCGGCGCTCCAGCGCGCGTTCGTCGAGCACGGCGCCGCGCAGTGCGGCATCTGCACGCCCGGCATGCTGATGGCGGCGACCGATCTGCTGCGACGCGAGCCCGCTCCGACCGAGGCGCAGGTGCTCGACGGCCTGGCGGCGGCGCACAACGTCGGCGTCATCCACCGCGACCTCGGCCCGTCCAACGTCTTCCTCACGCCGCAGGCCAACGGCACGCTGCTGGCCCGGGTTCTCGACTTCGGT
>RPRK01000228.1 GCA_003818495.1 Burkholderiales bacterium | reverse complement strand
GGCGACCTGCTTGATCTTCGAGCGCAGCGAATCGCCGTCCTTCAGCGCGATGTCCGCCTCGATGACGTCGCGGCCGAGCAGCGACGCGAGCGTGTCGCCCGTCTTGATCGGGATGCCGCGCAGCTCGTTGCGATAGCGGTTCTCGTCCTCGCCGCCTTCGCCGGTGTTCGACTTGCCGCCTATGCGGTTCATCGCCACCGCCAGCGTGGCGTGCGCCTCGGTGGAGATCGAGCCGAGCGACATCGCGCCGGTGGCGAAGCGCCTGACGATCTCGGCGGCCGGCTCGACCTCGTCGATCGGGATCGCCTTCGAGGGGTCGACGCGGAACTCGAACAGGCCGCGCAGCGTCATGTGACGGCGCGACTGGTCGTTGATGATCTGCGCGTAGTCCTTGTAGGTCTGGAAGTTGTTCGCCTTGGTCGCGTGCTGCAGCTTCGCGATCGCGTCGGGCGTCCACATGTGCTCCTCGCCGCGGGCGCGGAACGCGTACTCGCCGCCGGCCTCGAGCGCGGTGGCCAGCACCGGATCGCCGCCGAAGGCCGAGCGGTGCATGCGCAGCGCCTCTTCGGCGACCTCGAAGATGCCGATGCCGCCGACGTTCGACGAGGTGCCGCTGAAGTACTTGTCGACCAGCTCGCGGTTCAGTCCGATCGCCTCGAAGATCTGCGAGCCGGTGTAGGACATGTAGGTGGAGATGCCCATCTTGGACATCACCTTGTGCAGGCCCTTGCCGACGGCCTTCACGTAGTTCTTGACCGCCTTCTCGGCCGACAGGTCGTGCCCGAGCCCGGCGTGGATCGATGCGATCGTCTCCATCGCGAGGTACGGATGGATCGCCTCGGCGCCGTAGCCGGCGAGCAGCGCGAAGTGGTGGACCTCGCGCGCCGAGCCGGTCTCGACCACCAGGCCGGTCGAGGTGCGCAGGCCCGCGTCGATCAGGTGCTGGTGGATCGCGCTGGTGGCGAGCAGCGCCGGGATGGCGACGTGCTCGCGGTCGACGCGGCGGTCGGACACCACCAGCAGGTTGAAGCCGCTGCGCACCGCGTCGACCGCGTTCGCGCACAGCGACGCCAGCCGCGCCTCGATGCCTTCCTTGCCCCAGGCGACCGGATAGCAGATGTCGAGCTCGAAGCTCTGGAACTTGCCGTCGGTGAAGCGGCCGATGTGGCGGATGCGGTCCATGTCCTCGGCGGACAGGATCGGCTGGCTCACCTCGAGGCGCAGCGGCGGGTTGATGTTGTTGATGTCGAGCAGGTTCGGCTTGGGACCGACGAAGGACACCAGCGACATCACCAGCTGCTCGCGGATCGGGTCGATCGGCGGATTGGTGACCTGCGCGAAGAGCTGCTTGAAGTAGTGGTACAGCGACTTGTTCTTGTCCGACAGCACCGCGAGCGGCGAGTCGTTGCCCATCGAGCCGATCGCCTCCTCGCCGGCCACCGCCATCGGGGCCATCAGGAACTTCAGGTCCTCCTGCGTGTAGCCGAAGGCCTGCTGGCGGTCGAGCAGCGGCACCGCGGCGAGGGGCGCGGTGTTCTCGGCGGCGGACTCGTCCTGCTCGGGCGTCTCCGGATGCTCGTGGGTCGCGACCTCGTCGAGCTTGACGCGGATGCGTTCGATCCACTGGCGATAGGGCTTGCTCGCGGACAGCTGGTCCTTGAGCTCCTTGTCGTCGATGATCCGGCCCTGCTCGAGGTCGATCAGGAACATCTTGCCCGGCTGCAGGCGCCACTTCTTGACGATGCGATGCTCGGGGATCTCGGGCAGCACGCCGGACTCCGACGCCATCACGACCAGGTCGTCGTCGGTCACGATGTAGCGCGCCGGGCGCAGGCCGTTGCGGTCGAGCGTGGCGCCGATCTGGCGGCCGTCGGTGAAGGCGATCGCGGCGGGACCGTCCCACGGCTCCATCATCGCCGCGTGGTACTCGTAGAACGCGCGGCGGTTCTCGTCCATCAGCGTGTGCTGCTCCCACGCCTCGGGGATCATCATCATGATCGCCTGGGCGAGCGGGTAGCCGGCCATGACGAGCAGCTCGAGGCAGTTGTCGAAGCAGGCGGTGTCGGACTGGCCCGGGTAGATCAGCGGCCACAGCTTCTGCAGGTCGGCACCCAGCACGGCCGACTGCATCACGCCCTCGCGGGCGCGCATCCAGTTGTAGTTGCCCTTGACCGTGTTGATCTCGCCGTTGTGCGCGAGCATCCGGTACGGGTGCGCGAGCTCCCAGGCCGGGAAGGTGTTGGTCGAGAACCGCTGGTGGACCAGCGCGAGCGCGGACACCGTGCGCGCGTCCTGCAGGTCGCGGTAGTAGCGGCCCACCTGGTTGGCCAGCAGCAGGCCCTTGTAGACCACCGTGCGCGTCGACATCGACGGCACGAAGTACTCCTTGCCGTGCTTCAGCCCGAGGCTCTTGATCGCGTGGCTGGCGGTCTTGCGGATCACGTACAGCTTGCGCTCGAGGGCGTCCGGCACCATCACGTCGCGGCCGCGGCCGATGAAGATCTGGCGGATGACGGGCTCGGAGGTCCGCACCAGCGGACTCATCTCCATCGCCGCGTCGACCGGCACGTCGCGCCAGCCGATCACCCGCTGCCCCTCGGCCCGCACGGTGCGCTCGAGCTCCTGCTCGCAGGCGATGCGCGACGCGTTCTCCTTCGGCAGGAAGATCATGCCGACGCCGTACTCGCCCGGCGGGGGCAGCACGATGCCCTGCGCGCCCATCTCCGCCCGGTAGAAGTCGTCCGGGATCTGGATCAGGATGCCGGCACCGTCGCCGAACAGGTGGTCCGCGCCGGTGGCGCCGCGGTGGTCCAGGTTCAGCAGGATCTGCAGACCCTTCTGCACGATGTCGTGGCTCTTCGCGCCCTTGATGTGGGCGACGAAGCCGACGCCGCAGGCGTCGTGCTCGTTGGACGGGTCGTACAGCCCCTGGGCTTGCGGCAGTGCCATCGCACTTCTCCTACTGTGATCGCACGAGGATAGTGCGACGCAGCATCGACCTCAAGCGGAACAATCGGGGTCGGATGACGGTTTGTTCGGCGGGTGGCGAGTCACGTCTTTAACCGGGGACAGATCAAACGCCTCGGTGCACCGCGCTGGGTCGGCACGCCCAGCCGGTGGGCGGCACGGGCCGTGGGATGCCTGCACATCGGGCATCCGAAGCGGCTCCTCACTTCGAGCCGAGGCGCAGCGCGCGCATTCGTCGGATCACGCGAATCGTCACCGACGCGCCGCGACACCGCGTTCGTGCCCCCTGCCGGGTCGCGTCACCCGGGCGATTCAGGGCGCGGCGGGCGGCGTCCGGCGCGGCCGACCGACCGGGCGGGGCAGCAGACGCAGACCGTGCGAGGTCTCGATTCGGCGCTGGAAGTCAGCGCTCGCTGTCGGCTTTCCGCTCACCAGGCAGTCTTGGATCCAATCATGCTCGGCCTGGGATACCGATTCGTCGAACAGGCGACGGTAGGCCGATTCGCGCTCGAACGGCGTGTTGCCGAGGGTCCAGAGCGCCGGATGCGGCCGGATCATCGGGTCGACCGCCAGCCCGACGTGATGCCGATGGCTGGACCAGGGCCAGTCGGCCGGGCCGCCGACCCGCCCGGCGCGGACCGGACCGGACTCCAGATGGCGCTGGCATGCAAGCAGCCAGCGGTCCGCCTCGACGAGCGACGACCGGAACCGGCCCTCCCACAGGGTGCCGCTGCGACCGTGGCGCTGGTTGAACCAGCGCACGTACCGCCGGCCGACCGCCTGCATCGCGAGCGACAGCGCGTCGTCGCGATCGGGCGTCGCCAGCAGCTGGACCTGCGCGTCCATCAGCACGTAGGCGTGGACGGACAAGCCGTGCGCGAGGCCGGCCTCGTGCAACCAGGTCAGGTACTGCCGGCGGTCGGCGTCGTCGACGAAGACCGGCTGGCGGTTGTGGCCGCGGAGCAGGACGTGATGCGGGATCGCGGTGACCGCCTGACGCGGACGGCGGGCCATCGGCCGCTCCTCAGGCCTCGTCGACCGCGAAGAGCCGGCGGTGCTCCTTGATCGCGTACCGGTCGGTCATGCCGGCGATGTAGTCGGCGATCGCACGGTGCCGGTCACGCTCGGCCTTGCGCCGGTGCTCGTCGGGCAGCAGCCGCGGGTCGGCGGCGAACGCGTCGAACAGCGCGGTCACGATGCGCGCGGCCTTCGAGGTCATCCGCAGCACCTTGTAGTGCCGGTAGAGATTGTCGAAGAGGAAGCGCTTGAGCTGCGCGGCCCGCGCGCCGACCTCGTCGGAGAAGGCGATCAGCGGCGGGGCCAGCCGGACATCGTCGATCGAGCCGGGGGCGGCCTCGGCGATCAGGACCGCGCTGTGGCGGCTGAGGTCCAGCACCAGCTCGTTGATCATCCGCCGCACGGTCTCGTAGACCTGGCGGCGCTCGCCCGCGTCCGGCCAGCCCGCGACCACCTCGCGGTGATGGCGGGCGAACAGCGCGACCGAGAGCAGCTGCTCGACCGTCACCAGACCCGAGCGGATGCCGTCGTCGACGTCGTGGTTCACGTAGGCGATCTCGTCGGCGAGATTCGCGAGCTGGGCCTCGAGCGACGGCCGCGTGTGCTCGACGAAGCGCCGGCCGACCGCGCCGAGCCTGACCGCGTTCGCCGGGGAGCAGTGCTTGAGCACGCCCTCGCGGGTCTCGAAGCACAGGTTGAGGCCGTCGTGGGCGGTGTAGCGCTCCTCGAGCTCGTCGACCACGCGCAGCGACTGCAGGTTGTGCTCGAAGCCGCCGTAGGGCTGCATGCAGCGGTTCAGCGCGTCCTGTCCGGCGTGGCCGAACGGCGTGTGCCCGAGGTCGTGGGCGAGCGAGATCGCCTCGGTCAGGTCCTCGTGCAGCCGCAGCCTGCGCGCGATCGTGCGGGCGATCTGAGCGACCTCGATCGAATGCGTGAGCCGGGTGCGGAACAGGTCGCCCTCGTGGTTCACGAAGACCTGGGTCTTGTACTCGAGCCGGCGGAACGCGCCGCTGTGCACGATCCGGTCGCGGTCGCGCTGGAACTCGTTGCGCCCCTCGGGCGCGGTCTCGGGATGCACCCGGCCGCGGCTGCGGCGCGGGTCGGCCGCATAGGGCGCCGGCGCGTCCATGGCGGCGGCGCTCACCCGCTGCAGGCCGCGAGGGTCTCGGCCAGCGGCGCGTCGTCGACCCGCTGCACGCGGGCGCCGCCCAGGCCGTCCAGGAGCACGAAGCGCGGCGTGCCCTGCCGGGCCTTCTTGTCGACCGACATCAGCTCGACGTAGCGCGACGCCGGCCAGCCCGGGCCGCGCACCGGCAGCCCCGCCGCGGCGACCGCCTCGCGCAGCCGGGCGGCGGCAGCGGCATCGACGAGCCCGAGGCGCCGCGACAGATCGGCGGCCATCACCATGCCGGCGCCCACCGCCTCGCCGTGCAGCCACTCGCCGTAGCCCATGCCGGCCTCGATCGCATGGCCGAAGGTGTGGCCGAAGTTCAGGATCGCCCGCAGGCCGCCCTCGCGCTCGTCGCGCTCCACCACCGAGGCCTTGATCTCGCACGAGCGTGCGACCGCCGCGGCGAGCGCGGCCGGGTCCTTGGCGCGCAGCGCCGGCAGCGCGGCGGCGACGGACTCGAAGTAGGCGGCGTCGGCGATCGCGCCGTGCTTGATCACCTCGGCCAGGCCGGCCGACAGCTCGCGGTCGGGGAGCGTCGCCAGCGTGTCGACGTCGATCACCACCAGCCGCGGCTGGTGGAACGCGCCGATCATGTTCTTGCCGAGCGGATGGTTGATGCCGGTCTTGCCGCCGACCGACGAATCGACCTGCGACAGCAGCGTGGTCGGCACCTGCACGAACTCGATGCCGCGCTGGTAGACGGCGGCCGCGAAGCCGGTCATGTCGCCGACCACGCCGCCGCCCACCGCGACCAGCAGCGCGTCGCGATCGAAGCGCGCCTCGAGCAGCGCATCGAAGACGAGGTTCAGCGTCGCCCAGGTCTTGTGGGCCTCGCCCGCGGGCAGCACCACCTCGGACAGCAGCGCGGCGTGCGGACGCAGCGCTGCGGCGACCGCCCGCGCATGCAGGCCGGCGACGTTGGAATCGGTGACGACGGCCACCATGCGGCCGGCGGCGAGCCGGGCGAGGGCCTCGTTGCCGGCGATGAGGCCGCTGCCCACCTGGATGGTGTACGAGCGATCGCCGAGGGAGACGGGGACTTCACGCATCGCTGGCGGGCTCGTCGGTGGGCGGCGCCGCGGGCGCGGACTGGCCGAGTCGGGCGAGGATAGCATCGACCACCTGCTCGACCGGCTGGCGGCCGGTCTCGATGGTCAGGTGCGCGACCTCGCGGTACAGCGGGTCGCGCAGCGTCACCAGTTCCTCGATGCGGGCGCGCGGATCGGCGGTCCGCAGCAGCGGTCGGACCTTGTCGCGGCGCAGCCGATGCCAGAGGTCGCCGACCGAGGCGCGCAGGTAGACGACTCGGCCGCGCGAGCGCAGCGCCTCGCGGTTGCCCGCGTCGAGGACCGCGCCGCCGCCGGTGGCGAAGACCACGTCGGTGCGCTGCGTGAGCTCGTCGATCAGCGCCGCCTCGCGGCGGCGGAACCCCGGCTCGCCCTCGAGCTCGAAGATGGTCTGCACCGGCACGCCCAGGCGCGCCTCGAGCTCGCGGTCGGCATCGACGAAGGGCCAGCCGAGCCGGCGCGCCAGGCGCTTGCCGACGGTGGTCTTGCCGGCACCCATCATGCCGACGAGAAAAAGGGCCCGGCGGTCGGCCGGGCCCTCGTTCGGAGGCGTGTCGGGGTTCAAGCGGTTCGTCTTGGGCGGTGATTCGACCGCCGGACTTTACCCCAGTTCGAACCGCCGGCCGGTCAGGGGCAGGTTCTCGGGAAGGTCGGCCCGACCGGGAACGGGAACGGGCTCGGCGAGCCAGGCGGGGCCACCGCCTTGTCGGCGAGGTCCGCAGCGGCAATCGGCAGCCAGAACTGGGCGCTCGCGGCGCCCTCGCTGCCGGCCACCTGCACCCGCACGTCGAGGAGGACCTCGACCCACAACGCGAAGCTCCGGGGATACAGGATGACCACGCCCGCAGTGCCGTTGTCTGTCGTGGTGACCGTAGGCGCGGTGGTCGCCACATTGCCCGGCGTCAGCTGGCCGTCGCCGTTCGTGTCCTCGCCCGCCTTGCAGATGCCGTCGCGATCGATGTCCTCGCTCGGGAAGGTGCCGGTGATCGACTGCGCCCACTCCGGCGGTCCGCCCGGAGCCGGAACCCAAGTGCCGGTCCGGTACTGCAACGGCCGCAGGTTGACGACG
>RPRK01000227.1 GCA_003818495.1 Burkholderiales bacterium | reverse complement strand
TGACAGTAGGGTGATGCGCCATGCCGGGGCGCGCGCTGCCTCGAACCGAGGCACGGCGCCCCACGACCCTCAGCCGGGGGTCGGCTCGCTCGCCCGCTTGGCGCGCACCCGGGCCTCGAGCGCCTCGAGCGCCCGGTCGCGCATGCCGAGCTGGCGCAGGTGGGCGACGGTGTCGAACAGGTAGTCGCAGCCGCGTCCGAGCGGCCCGCAGGCGTCGGCCAGGTGGCCGGCCACGGTGTCGGCGTCCAGCCCCGGGGCGTAGCGGTCGTGCGTCCGGTTGGCCGCGAAGGCGATCGCGGGCTCCGGGCCGTCGGGCGTGTGCGCCAGCACCCACACCGGCCGGTACGACTTGGTGAACATCTCGCGCCGCCACAGCACGTCGAGCTCGGTGCGCTCGGTGCCCGGCTCGAGCCGGTAGACCACGCCGCGGCAGCTGCCGCCGGATTCGAGCGAGAGCATCAGCCCGGGGCGTTCGGGGCTGCCCCGCCCGGCGCGCACCCACAGGCAGAACTGCCGGTGCCAGCCGTGCACGCGCGCCACGCGGCGCTCGGCATGGTGGAAGGCGGGGTTCCAGATCAGGGAGCCGAAGGCGAACACCCAGACGCGCCCGGGATCGGGCGCCCGCGCGAGCATGTCCTCGATCTCGGCCCGGCGCTCGTCGTCGGTCATGAAGACGACGTCGGGGCCGAGGATGTCTCGGACCGACGCGTGCAGGGAGCCGTCGAGGATCGTGTCGCGGGTGAGTCGGAACGCGGCCATGTCGTGGCCCGATTCTGCCACCGCCGAGCCGGTGCGCGGGCGCACGCTCAGCCCGGAACGTGGATTTCCTCGATCCGCTGGTGGTGCATCAGCTCGCGCACGATGACGAGCGCCGCCGCGAAGTCGCTGCCCGGCGGCAGCGTGTCCTGCGAGACCGGCCGGCCGAGCGCGCGCGCGGCGAGCCGGTCGAAGACCCGCTCGATCGCGTCGAGGTCGAGGCGCGCGTCGGCGCCCGGCGGGTGGCCGGCGGCCACGGCGATCGCGCGCAGCGCGGGGTCCGTGCCGACCGCCCGCGAGGTGCCGGCGATGCCCGCGGGCCGGGCCATCACGGCATCCTCCACCGTCTCGATCGCCGACTCGAGCCCGAGCGCGCTCGGCGCGCCGCGGGCGAAGTGACGCGCGACGAGCCGGTCGATGCCGGTGTCGAAGCGGATCGGCTGCTCGGGCTCGACGGCCTCGCGGTCGCCGGCGTGGAGGGTGACTTGGCGCGCACCCAGCTCGAGGAGCGCGATGCGTCCGTCGCCGGGCAGCGCGGCGCGGGCCCGGGTCCAGGCGCGGCGCAGCGCCGGTCCGTCGAGGCCGTCGGGGCCGTCGCCGTCGCCGCGGCCGCCGCCGCCGTCGCCGCCGCCGTCGCCGCGGTCCCCGTCGTCGGGACCATCGCGTGAAGCCCGATCGCCATGCATCGGCAGCCTCGCGGGATCAGCCCAGCGGCCTGCGCGCCGGCTGCGCCACCCGCGGCCACAGCGGCCGCGTCACCCGCCGGTGCGGCAGCACCGCCATGTCCATCGAGCCCGAGCCCGGCGCCGACACGTAGAGGATCTCGCGCGCGATCGGCGCGAAGCCGGCGTGGAAGTGCTGGGTCGACTTCGCGACCAGCAGCCGCGGCGTCAGCGGGTCGATGCCGGCCGCGCTGAAGCAGTCGGGGTGGAAGCTCTGGACGCGGTAGTCGTTGACCACCACGTCGATCGCGCGGGCGTCGTCCGGCCCGCCGATGCGCAGCCACGCCATGCGCCCGAGCGGCGCCATCGCGCCGCCGAAGGGCTGCCAGCCCTCGGGGGTGAGCTGGACGACCATCACGCTCACGTCGAGCGGGTCGCCCGAGCCGCGGCCGAGCTTGCCGCCGAGCCGCATGTCGAGCGTCGCGCCCACGCCCGCGTCGAAGGCGAGCTGCGTGGCGATCGGGTCCCACAGCGGCGACAGCGCCGCGCCCCAGACCTGGCGCTCGATCAGCCGGCGCAGCAGGAAGGTCGAATCGCCGGCCGCGCCGATGCCGGGGTTGTCGGCGGTGTCCGCCAGCACGAAGGGCCGCTCGCCGGGCGGTGCGTCCAGCACGTGGTCGATCGCGGCGTCGATCGAGAAGAACGGCGGCACGATCCGGTCGCGCGCGGCCCACACCTCCTCGGCGAGCGCGGCCGCGCGCCGACGCGCGAGCGCCCGGTCGCCGTCGGCGACCACCAGCGTGCGGGTGCCGACCTCGGGCGTGTCGCCCCACGGGAACCCGTGCGCGAGCGACACCGACAGCACGCCCGGCTCGCGCTCGGCCGCGCGCATGCCGGCGACGATCGAGACCATCGGCTCGGCGGTGGTCGGGTAGATGCCGAGCATCGCGCAGTCGTGCAGCGCCATCACCGGGCGGATGCGGCCTTCCAGCGTCGCCTGCAGCAGGTCGAAGACCTCGGCCGCGCGCTCGGCCACGTCGACGTGCGGGTACTCCTTGAAGATCACCAGGATGTCGGCGCTCGCGACCTTCAGTTCGGTGAGGTGGCAATGCAGGTCGAGCTCGGCGGCGATCGGCACGTCCGGGCCGACCAGCTCGCGCACCTGGGCGAGCAGGTCGCCCTCGGCGTCCGGATAGCCGTCGGCGATCATCGCGCCGTGCAGGTTGAGCATCACCGCGTCGACCGGCATCGCCGCGCGCAGGTCGTCGAGGATCTCGTCGCGCAGCGCCTCGTGCACCGCGCGCGTCGTGTCGCCGGCCGGGGTGGCGAAGGCGGCCAGCCCCTCGATCACCGTCCAGCCGAGCGCGCGCGCCCGCTCGCGCCACAGGACCAGCGGCACCGCGAACAGCGAGGGCCGCTCGCCGTGGGCACCGCCGCGCACCAGCATCGCCCCCTCGAAGACGGACAGCCCGGTGGGGATGGGCGAGAAGGAGTTGGTCTCGGTGCCGAGGCAGGCGGTGAAGATGCGGCGGGTCATGGGCGTGGGGCGGGGTCTGCGCGGCGGGGCCGGGGGCGTCGATGCTCGGGCAGGAACGGGGCGGGCGCAAGCGCGGGTTCCGGACGGATCGCCAACGGGCGCGGGGCGCCGGACAACGCGGGAAGCGGATCAGGCCCCGCCGGGCGCGAGGATCTCGTCCACCACCGCGCGCAGGCGCGCGGCCTCGCCCTCCCCCTCGAACCCCTTGGCGATCACCCGGCAGCGCTCGCGCACCGCGTCGTCGGCCAGCAGGGCCTGCAGCGCCGGCACCAGACGGTGCGGCCAGCGTCGTGCGAAGGTCGACACGTGGCCCGCGCCCAGGGCCCGCACGCACGCGCCGTTGTCGAACTGGTCGTAGGCCCAGGGCACCACCAGCTGGGGCGTGCCCGCGCGCAGCGCCTCGGCCACCGTGCCGATGCCGCCGTGATGCACGATCGCCGCCACGTGCGGCAGCAGCGTGGCGAGCGGCACGTAGCCGTGCCACAGCGCATCGGCGGGCAGCCGCGCGGGCACCTGCGCCCGCTCGGGCGTGAGCAGCAGCGCCCGCCGCCCGGCGCGGCGCGTCGCCTCGAGCG
The DNA here is from genome assembly GCA_003818495.1 of Burkholderiales bacterium. Taxonomy (GTDB): domain Bacteria; phylum Pseudomonadota; class Gammaproteobacteria; order Burkholderiales; family Burkholderiaceae_E; genus UBA4615. Next base: position 3,850 of record RPRK01000227.1, on the reverse strand, counting down.
CCGCGGCGAACAGGTCCGCCGCATGGACCTGCCCGGTGCCCGCGGTGAAGACCACCGGCGGCGCGCCCGCGCCGAGGAAGGCGCGCACCGGCTCGGGCAGCGCCTCGGCCGAGCCCGGGTCGTGCAGCACGAAGCTGCCGTGCACCATCGGTCGCGGCCAGTCGGGGCGCGCCGCGCCGAACCACGGCGGGAACAGCGCCACCGAAGTCTGCGCGCTCGCGTGCAGGTGCTCGATGAAGTGCGCGACCGGTGGCAGCCCGTGCGCGCGGCGGTCCTCGTCGAGCGACGGCAGGGCGGCCGGATCGATCAGCCGGGCGTCGATCAGCCGCCAGAGCGCCCGCCGCGCCGCATGCGGCAGCCAGGTCGGGACCGCCAGCGGACCGAGGGTCAGCGGGTCGTGGACCGTGCGCAGGTTGCTGGGCGCGAGGTAGGCGGCCACCACCCGCAGCCGCGGCCGATGGGCGCGGGCGATGGCCGCGTGCGGCAGCGCGAGCGGATGGGCGACCAGCGTCGTGGCCTCGTCCGCGGGCAGCGCGAGCAGGTGCGCGAGCGCCTCGTTCAGGCCCTCGCGGGCCCCGCGCCACAGCAGCCCGAAGCCCCGACGGTTCCGCCACACGCCCGGGTCGCGGACCACCGCCATGAACGCGTCGACCGTGCCGAGCGCCACGCAGTCCAGCCCCGCCCGCTCGACCTGCGGCGCATGGATCGCGTTGACCATCACCGTCGTGCGCACGCCCCGCGCCGCCACCGCGAGCGCCAGGCCGAGGAAGGGATGCAGGTCGCCGGACGTGCCGGCGGTGGCGAAGACGACGTGCTGCGGCGGGACGGGTGACACCACGACGGGCAGGCGGGGCAGGATGTGGTCAGATGGCGGCGGGCGCGCTGCCGGTCATTGTCCCCGTTCTACCCGCCTGCCCGCCTGCCCTTCCCCCGACTCCACCGAGGTTGCATCGAATGAGTGCCGGACTGCCCCTGCTGATCCTGTCGATCCTCTCGGTCGTCGTCGTCGTGACCTGGAGCCTCAAGGGCGACGGCGATGCGGGCCGCCGCCGGACCGTCGCCAGCGTCTGGGGCGTGCTGCTGGTCGCCTGCTGGGCCGCCGTGCTGGCGCTCGGTGCCGAGGATCCGCGCGCCGGCGCCGCGACCGCGGTGGCCTTCGTGGTCGCGCTCGCCGGGCTGTTCGTCCCGCAGATCCAGAAGTGGCTGTCGCGGGGCCGGTGACGCCGCCGCCCCGGCCCCCGGGCCACGCGCTCGGGGGGTGACCCCCGGCCCCGTCAGTACCAGAACCAGAGGATCAGCGCGACCGCGCCGAAGAAGCCCAGCCACAGCATCAGCCGCAGCACGGGGCCAGCGCTCGAATGCGGCGGCAGGCTGCCATCGTTGCGGGCCCCGACCGCGAAGCCGACCAGCGCGTGGAGCAGGCCCTCGAAGAGTCCGAGCCCGAGGGTGCGCGACACGGCCCCCACGAGGAGCCCGATGCCGCCGCCCATCGCCGCGGCCCGGCCGATGCTCACGGCACCGCCCTGGGCGGTGAGCACCAGGCCGACGAGGGTGCCCAGCACCGCACCGACGACGAGGCCGAGCGCCGCGGTGAACGGACGCGGCAGTTCGCCGACCTCGTCGGTGTCGACGCCTTCTCCGACAGTGGGCGCGCCACGGCGGCGACGGACCGGGGTCATCCAGGACTCCTGAGACGGGGCGCGCCGATCATCTCCCGGCGCCCGGCCCGCGTCACCGCGGCGACGGCCGATCGGCGTTCGTGTTCCGGCGTACGGCGCACACCTTGCGCAGCGTGTGGAGCTCCTCGAGCGCATCGGGCGGGAAGCCACGACGCCCGCCCCGGCGATCGACCATCAGGTCCGCCATCACGTCGGCCACCGCGGCCGGGTCCCCCCACGCATCGGCGACCCGGTTGAGGACGTGCGGGAACCGTGTCGCCACCGTCCGGACCGACACGCCGGCATCGCCGAGCCGTACCGCGACGCGCATCGCCGTGAACGACAGCGGCGCGGGCGGATGCCGCACCCATCGGCCGACGGGCCGACGGCGCGGGACCGCTTCGGTCGGATCGAGACCGGAAGCAAGGCCGGAAGCGAGGCCGGGAACGGGGCCGGGAACGGGGCCGGAAACAGTGCCGGAAACAGTGCCGACAACGGGATCGGCAACGGAATCGAGAACGGACATCGCGGTCGACTGCATGGTGTTCGGGCGGGTCGTGATCATGACGACTCGGGTGCACGGCCCGTGCCATGCGGAACTGCGTCACGCGATCTTGCGATCGGACCCGCCCAAGGCGTCGGCGCACGCAGCGGACCGACGCGATCCGTCACCCGAAGGTGACGCGATCCGTCACAGCGGCCGCCAGGGCCCCTCGAGCGTGTCGGCCCACAGCGTGTCCAGGGGGAGGTCCACGAAGCCGGTGAACGCGACCTCCTGCACGTCCGCCGCGTTCCACCGACCGGCATGGATCGACTGCAGGCTCGCCCCGGCGGCGAAGGCCACGTGACACTCGCGCGCCGGGTTGCGCTGCAGGACCGCCGTGAAGTGCGCCCGCAGGAGCCGCAGCCCTTCGGGCCGCCGCAGTCGTTCGATGCGTTCGCGCCCGCCGGAGATCGGCCCCTGCAGGCTGCCCGGCCAGAACTGGACATGCGAGGCGGCGCGGTCGACGGCCTCGTGGGGCGCATGGGCCACGCCGCCGGGCACGACGCCCTGCGCGTCGGCCACCGAGGCCCGGATCGCGCGGTCGCGGCGGATGGATTCGAAGTCGGAGGGCACACACGCGTGGAAAAGCAGCGGCCTGAGCGCGAGCAACCTGTGCAGCACTGAACGAAGCTCCGGAGGAGTGAGGGTCGGGATCGTGACGCAGGTCGCGATGATCGCTCCCCGAGGCCCGCCCGCGCTCCCCTGAATTGTTGACGACTGGTGACGCGGCTCACCCGAATGTGCGAAGACCGGAACGCTTCGCACCCAGTGGCTTAGCCTAAGGAGGGGATTGACGGCCGCCCGTCACCGGCCCTGCGCCGGAGCGACGCGCGCGCCGGCGGCCGCCGAAATCCGGCGGATGCCGCCACCACGTCGCGACCACCGCCAGGCCGAAGCCGGTGTGCAGCAGCGTGAACACCCAGGGCGGCGCGTCGAAGTAGATCAGCCGCCCCAGCCAGTGCTCGACGAAACCGCCCGCGTAGGCCGCCCCGCCCGACCGGGCCCGAAGGCTCGCCTCGAGCGTCGTCAGCGGGCAGGCCACGCCCAGCCAGGCCTCGGCGACCACCACCCCGATTGCCGCGAGATGGGCCAGCCGGAACGCCGGCGCATCGACCCACGACCAGCCCCGCCGTGCGCCGACCAGCACGGCCACCAGCCCGCCCACCACGAACAGCACGACCGCGACGTGCACGACCAGGACGAGGTCGGCGAGGACGCGCATCGACGGCTCAGCCGGAGACCGGTGTGCACAGCTCCACCAGCACGCCGTCCGGGCAGCGGACGTACGAGACCACCTGCCCCCACGGCTTGTGCGAGGGCGCCGCCAGTTCCCGGGCGCCCGCCGCGAGCGCCCGTGCGTGCGCCGCGGCCACGTCGTCCGTCACCAGCGCGATCTCGAAGCCGAGCGGCTGCGGCGAATCGTGCGCGGCGACGTGGCCGCCGGGGAAGTTCATGTCGCCGAGCTCGTGGGCGGCGAAGGCCAGCGCGGTGTCGCCGGTGTCGAGCTCGCCGTAGGTGCCAGACTCGTGCAGGAAGCGTTGCCGCAGCCCGAACGCCGATTCGAAGAAGGCCAGCGACGCCGCGACGTCGGGCACGTAGACGATGGTGTAGCCGAGCTTCATGGCGGGTCCTTGGGCGGGGGGGTCGA
>RPRK01000226.1 GCA_003818495.1 Burkholderiales bacterium | reverse complement strand
TCGGCCTCTTCATGAAGAACTGGGAGGACGACGACGACTCCGAGTACTGCTCGACGCGCCAGGACTGGCTCGACGCCGCCAGCGTGGCCGATGTCATCGGCATCGACATCGAGGCGGTGAACTTCGCCGCCGAGTACCGCGAGCGCGTGTTCGCCGACTTCCTGCGCGAGTACTCGGCCGGCCGCACGCCCAACCCCGACGTGCTGTGCAACGCCGAGATCAAGTTCAAGGCCTTCCTCGACCACGCCATGCGCATGGGGGCCTCCTGCATCGCGACCGGCCACTATGCCCGGGTGCGCCGGGTGCCCGACGCCGGGGCCGAGGGCGGTCTGCGCCACGAGCTGCTGCGCGGCCTCGACGCCTCCAAGGACCAGAGCTACTTCCTGCATCGGCTCACGCAGGCGCAGCTCTCGCGCGCGATGTTCCCGGTCGGCGAGCTGCCGAAGACCGAGGTCCGGGCGATCGCCGCGCGGATCGGCCTGCCGGTGGCCGCGAAGAAGGACTCGACCGGCATCTGCTTCATCGGCGAGCGGCCGTTCCGCGACTTCCTCAACCGCTACCTGCCCACCGCCCCGGGTCCGATCCTGACCGACGACGGCCGGCGGGTCGGCGAGCACGTCGGCCTCGCGTTCTACACGCTCGGCCAGAGGAAGGGCATCGGCGTCGGCGGCCAGAAGGCGGGCAGCGGCGAGGCCTGGTACGTGGCGCGCAAGGACATGGCGGCCAACACGCTGTACGTCGTGCAGGGCCACGACCATCCCTGGCTGCAGGCGGACCGGCTGCGCGCGGACGACGCGCACTGGATCGCCGGCGCCCCGCCCGCGGACGACGCGATCCTCGGCGCGAAGACCCGCTACCGGCAGTCCGATGCGCCGTGCCGGCTGCATGCCGACCCGAGCGAACCGGGCGCCTTCGAGCTGGCCTTCGATGCACCGCAGTGGGCGGTGACGCCCGGGCAGTCGGCGGTGCTGTACCGCGGCGAGGTGTGCTTGGGCGGCGGCATGATCGCCTCGTCGAGCCTCGCGCGGGTGGCCACGGCCTGAGACGGCGCAGGCCGGCGCGAGTCATCGGCCGGCCGAACGGCTGAGCTACACTGCGCCACCTTCGTTTCCGGGGGGCGCAAGCCGATGACCCGCTTCATGCGCTACGCGACCCTCGTCGCCGTCGTCGCGGCGACGCCGCTGCTGCTCTATCTGTGGCGCGAGGGCGTGCTGTCCGGCTGGTGGTCGCTGCTGACCGGCGCGCTGGTCGCAGTCGGCATCGTCGACCTGGTGCAGACCCGGCATGCGGTGCTGCGCAACTACCCGATCCTCGGCCACGCCCGGTTCCTCTTCGAGACGATCCGGCCCGAGATCCGCCAGTACCTGATCGAGTCCGACACCGACGCCGTGCCGTTCTCGCGCCAGCAGCGCGCGATCGTCTACCAGCGCGCCAAGCAGGACCTCGACAAGCGCCCGTTCGGCACCCAGCTCGACGCCTACGCCGCCGGTTTCGAGTGGATCAACCACTCGATCGCGCCGGCGCCGGTGCAGTCGCACGACTTCCGCGTCGCGATCGGCGGGCCGGCCTGCACGCGGCCGTACGACGCGTCGGTGTTCAACATCTCCGCGATGAGCTTCGGCTCGCTGTCGGCGAACGCGATCCGCGCGCTGAACCAGGGCGCGAAGCGGGGCCGGTTCGCGCACGACACCGGCGAGGGCTCGATCTCGGCCTACCACCGCGAGCACGGCGGCGACCTGATCTGGGAGATCGGCTCGGGCTACTTCGGCTGCCGTGACGCGCAGGGGCGTTTCGACACCGAACGCTTCGTCGAGAACGCGGGCGCCGAGCAGGTCCGGATGATCGAAATCAAGCTGTCGCAGGGCGCCAAGCCCGGCCACGGCGGCGTGCTGCCCGGCCCGAAGGTCACCCCCGAGATCGCCGCGGCGCGCGGCGTGCCGCCGTGGGTCGACTGCGTGTCGCCCGCCTCGCACTCGGCCTTCGACACGCCGATCGGCCTGCTGCGCTTCGTCGATCTGCTGCGCACGCTGTCGGGCGGCAAGCCGACCGGCTTCAAGCTGGCGATCGGCCACCCCTGGGAATGGTTCGCGATCGCCAAGGCCATGCAGGAGACCGGCATCACGCCCGACTTCATCGTGGTCGACGGCAAGGAGGGCGGCACCGGGGCGGCGCCCGCGGAGTTCATCGACCGCGTGGGCACGCCGATGCAGGAGGCGCTGATGCTGGTCCACAACACGCTGATCGGGCTCGGCCTGCGCGACCGCGTGCGGATCGGCGCGGCGGGCAAGCTCACCAGCGCGTTCGACGTGGCGCGCACGATGGCGCTGGGCGCGGACTGGTGCAACAGCGCGCGCGGATTCATGTTCGCGCTCGGGTGCATCCAGGCGATGAACTGCCACACCGGCCGCTGCCCGACCGGCGTCACCACCCAGGACCCGGTGCGCCAGCGCGCGCTGGTGGTGCCCGACAAGGCCGAGCGGGTCTTCAACTTCCACCAGAACACGCTGAAGGCGATGGCCGAGCTGGTGGCCGCGGCGGGCCTGACCCATCCGTCGCAGCTGCGCGCCCACCACATCGTGCGGCGGGTGAGCGGCCACGAGATCCGGCTGCTGTCGACGCTGTATCCGACCCTTCAGCCCGGCGAACTGCTCGACGGGGACGCCGACGCGCCGGTCTACCGGATGTTCTGGTCGCGGGCGCGGCCGGACTCGTTCGCGCCGGCGACCGTCTGAGGCGCGGCGCCTCGGATCAGGCCTTCGGCGGTGCGGTCTCGACGAACGCGGGCCGGGCGAACAGCTTGATCGCCTGCTTCGCGAGATTGGGGTGGCGCTCGCGCCAGTCGATCTGGGGGAAGCGGAAGTCCAGATAGCCGAGGGCGCAGCCCATCGCGATGTCGGCCAGCGAATACTTGCCTTCGCAGCAGAACGGCTTGTCGCCCAGGCCGGTGGCCATGGCGTCGAGGGTCGCGTCGATCTTGCCCATCTGGCGGGCGATCCAGACGGCGCTGCGCTGGGCCGGGTCGCTGCGGTTGGCCTCGAGGCGCGCGAGGATGGCGGCGTCGAGCAGGCCGTCGCACAGGGCTTCCCAGCAGCGGACCTCGACGCGCGAGCGGCCCGAGGGCGGGATCAGGCGGGCGATCGGGGTGACGGTGTCGAGGTACTCGGCGATGACACGGGAGTCGAAGACCGCCGCGCCGTCGTCGGTGATCAGCGTGGGCACCTTGCCGAGGGGATTCGCCTGCCCGATGGTGGTCGCGGGCGACCAGACGTCCTCGCGTTCGAAGCGGTAGTCGATCTTCTTCTCGGCGAGCACGACCCGCACCTTGCGCACGTACGGGCTGCCGTCGGATCCGATCAGCTTCATTCTGTGGCTCGACAATGACTGGCCGCCAACTATATCGCACGGGGGCGCGGGTGCTAGGATCGCGCCGTCATGAGCGCCACACCCCCCGCCCCCCCGCCCGCGCCGGCATCCGCCGCCTTCGAACTCGACGCGCTGTCGCCGCTGGACGGCCGCTACGCCGCCCGCGTGGCCGCGCTGCGGCCGCTGCTCTCGGAGTCCGCCTTCGTCCGACACCGCGTCACGGTCGAGGTCGAGTGGCTGGTCGCGCTGTCGGATCTCGGGCTGCCCGAGCTGCCGCGCTTCTCGGCCGGCGCCCGCGAGCGGCTGCGGGCGGTCGCCGCAGGCTTCGGCGCGGCCGAGGCGGCGCGGGTCAAGGCGATCGAGGCGGTCACCAACCACGACGTCAAGGCGGTCGAGTACTTCCTCAAGGAATGCGTGGCGGGTGACGCCGAGCTCGAGCGGGCCTCGGAGTTCATCCACTTCGCCTGCACGTCCGAGGACATCAACAACACCTCGCACGCGATGATGTACACGGCCGCGCGCGACGCGGTGCTGCTGCCCGCGCTCGATGCGGTGATCGACACGCTGCGAACGATGGCGCACGCGCACGCCGCGCTGCCGATGCTCTCGCGCACCCACGGCCAGCCGGCGACGCCGACCACGCTCGGCAAGGAGCTCGCCAACGTGGTGGCGCGCCTGAAGGGCGCCCGCGGTCGGATCGCGGCGGTGCGGCCGACCGCGAAGATGAACGGCGCGGTCGGCAACTTCAATGCGCACCTGTCGGCGTATCCCGAGGTCGACTGGGAGGCCTTCGCACGCGGCGTCATCGAGGGCCCGCTCGGACTGGCCTTCAACCCGTGGACGATCCAGATCGAGCCGCACGACTGGATGGCCGAGCTGTTCGACGCGATCGCCCGCACGAACACGATCCTGGTGGACCTGGACCGCGACGTCTGGGGCTACATCTCGGTGGGGTACTTCAAGCAGCGCACGAAGGCCGGCGAGATCGGCTCGTCGACGATGCCGCACAAGGTCAATCCGATCGACTTCGAGAATTCCGAGGGCAACCTCGGCATCGCGAACGCGCTGCTGCGGCACCTCGCGGACAAGCTGCCGGTGTCGCGCTGGCAGCGCGACCTGACCGACTCGACGGTGCTGCGCAACGTCGGCAACGCGTTCGGCCACACGCTGCTCGCCTGGGACGCCTGCCTGCGCGGGCTGAAGAAGCTCGAGGTCAATCCGCAGCGGCTGGCCGAGGACCTCGACGGCTGCTGGGAGGTGCTCGCCGAGCCGGTGCAGACGGTGATGCGCCGCTACGGCGTGCCCAATCCGTACGAGCAGCTCAAGGAGCTGACCCGCGGCAAGGGCATCACGGCCGAGGCGCTGGCGGCGTTCGTCGACCGGCTCGACATCCCGGACGACGCCAAGGCCCGGCTGCGGGCACTGACGCCGGCCTCGTACATCGGCAAGGCCGCGGAACTCGCCCGTCGGGTCTGAGGCCGGGGCGCGGCGCCCGCGCCGTCCCGCCCGGCTGAAAGGAAACCGTTTCCATATGCCTGACGCGGGCGGCCCAGCGCTGCTATGATCGTTCGTGTTAGGACTGTCTCGGTCCGAACCGTCCGAGTCCGGCACATCCGGCGCCGGGCGTCCCACCGGTCATCCACGGAGCTCCGATGAAACGCATCCTCGCCGTCGCGGCGGTCCTCGCCGCCCTGTCCCCCCTGGCCGCCCAGGCCCAGTTCGCCAAGCCCGAAGACGCGATCAAGTACCGCCAGTCGTCGTTCTCGGTGCTCGGCGCCCATTTCGGCCGCATCGGTGCGATGGTGAACGGTCGCATCCCCTACGACGCCAAGATCGCCGGCGAGAACGCCGCCCTGGTCGCCACGCTCGCGAAGCTGCCGGGCGCCGCCTTCCCGGCCGGCTCCGAGACGGGCCTGAACACCCGCGCCAAGCCGGAGATCTGGAAGGACACCGCGAAGTTCCAGGCCGCCTACGAGAAGATGGTCACCGAGACCGCCAAGCTGCCGGCCGCCGCCGGCGACGCGGGCACGCTCAAGACCGCCTTCGGCGCCGCCGCCGCGACCTGCAAGGGCTGCCACGACGACTTCCGTCGCGACTGATCCGCAGGCACCGCGCTCCGCGTCCGTACCCCGGACGCGGGGCGCGCGGAGACGGACGGGCGTGAGATGCTGCGCGTCACCTTTACCGGACCGATGTGACGGGGCATGGGCGAGCGGTACCAGCGTTCACTGAGACTGCTGTCGGAGACCTACCAGGCCTTCGAGCGCCTGTCGGGCCGTCACGTGCGCGAGCTCGGGCTGACGCCCGCGCAGTTCGACGTGATCGCGACGCTGGGCAACACGCCCGGCATGTCGGCCAAGGAACTCGGCCAGCGCACGCTGATCACCAAGGGCACGCTGACCGGCGTGGTCGACCGGCTGGTCGATCGCGGCTTCGTCGAGCGGGAGGTGGTCCCCGAGGACCGGCGCAGCGTGTTCGTGCGGCTCACGCCGGCAGGCGAGGCCGAGTTCGAGCGCGTCTTCGGTCCGCACGTGGCCTACTGCAGACGCGCGTTCCACGACTACGTGGCACAGGATTTCGACGCGCTCGATGCGCACCTGCTGCGCATGCGCGACGGCTTCACCGCCGCGGCGCGCAGGCCGCGCCGCAAGCCCCGCGCGGACTGATCAGCGCACGATCCAGGCGACCACGCCGCCGCAGGCCGCGGCGATCGCCAGCGCCCGCAGGCGCAGCATCGCGTCGTCCCGGCTCGCCGGCCAGGCACCGGGGAACTCGGCGTCGCCGGACACCATCGGGCCGATCAGGTCCCGGCGCTTGCCGAACCGGTAGTACAGGATCGCGGCGAGGTGCAGCGCGACCAGCGCCATGATCGTCTTCTCGTTCCAGCGGTGCAGGGTGGTCAGCAGGCTCGCGGTGGCGCCGCTGACCTGCGCCGACAGCGGCCCCTCGAAGGCGATGTCGTCGTTGGTGAACAGCCCCGAGACCGCCTGGAAGCCGACCACCGCGAGCAGACCGAGCACCGACAGCGCGCCCAGCGGGTTGTGTCCCGGGGCGTGCGCGCTGCCGGCGTCGCCGCGCAGGTAGGCCCGCACGGCGCCCGGTCCGCGCACGAACGCCGCGAAGCGCGCGTAGCGCCCGCCCGCGACGCCCCAGACGAGCCTGAACAGCAGCAGCGTGAGGATCGCGTAGCCGCTGCGCTCGTGCCAGATGATCAGGTTTCCGCCGACCTTGACGGTCACGAAGGACGCGACGATCAGCAGCGCGAGGCTCCAGTGGAACAGACGCGTCGGCAGGTCCCAGACGCGGATGCGGTGCGTGGCGGTGGTCGTCATCGGCTTCGGTCGTACGAACGCGGCTCCGGGGCGGGCCGCCTGCACCCGATTCTACGGCGCGTCGCCACCGGCCGGGCCGGGGCCCTGCGCTCTGGCGCGTCAGCCCGCGAGCAGATCCGCATGCTCCGGATGCCGTCGCAGCCAGGTGCGCACGTAGCTGCACAGCGGCTGCACGCGCAGGCCGCTGGCGCGCGCATGGTCGATCGCGGTCCGCGTCAGCGCCGCGGCGATGCCGCGGCCCTCGAGCGGGTAGGGCACCTCGGTGTGGTGGATGCGCATCGTGCCGTCATCGATCAGGTAGTCGAGCCGGCAGACATGGCCGTCGACGACGGCCTCGAAGCGGTTCGCCTCGGGCAGGTGGCGGACCTCGGGCGCAGCGGGGGCATCGGACATCGCGGCGGTGCTCCTGGCGGTGAGACGGCGGGACACGCAATCGCCGCGCCCAGCCGTCGCGCCCGCGGGCCGGGCTGGCGCGTCAGAAGCCGTGAAGAAACCGTAGCGAGCAGGCCCGAGCCGGCGTCGAGAAGCGCAGCCGTACGCGAGTACGGCGAGCATCGCAGGCGTCGGATCGGGACGCGCAGTAGGTTTATTCACGGCTTCTCAAGGCAGCTCGGCCTCGGCGCCTTCCTTCTTCTTGACCGGCTTGATCAGGTCCTCGCGCTTGACGCCCAGCCACATCGCGATCGCGGCGGCGACGAACACCGACGAATAGATGCCGAAGCAGATGC
>RPRK01000225.1 GCA_003818495.1 Burkholderiales bacterium | reverse complement strand
GCGCCGCATACACGCGCACCTGCTGGTGGATCGTGACCGAGCCGTCGGCGCCGTCGGGCGAGGCGATCAGCCGCAGCCGGCCGCGCTTGTCGGCGGCCTCGAAACGGCGCTCCTCGTAGCCGGGCGCGATGCCCCGGCGCTCGGGCTCGATCCAGATCTGCAGGAAGTGCGTCGCGCCGTCCTGACGGGCGTTGAACTCCGAGTGCATCACACCCGTGCCCGCGCTCATGCGCTGCACGTCGCCGGGTCGGATCACCGAGCCGTTGCCGAGGCTGTCCTTGTGCGCGAGCGCGCCGTCGAGCACGTAGCTGACGATCTCCATGTCGCGGTGACCGTGCGTGCCGAAGCCCGTCCCGGCGGCGACCCGGTCCTCGTTGATGACCCGCAGCGCCCCGAACCCCATGTGGCGGGGGTCGTGGTACTCGGCGAAGGAGAAGCTGTGCCAGGAGTCGAGCCAGCCGTGGTCGGCGTGGCCGCGCTCGGCGGCGGGTCGCAGTTCGATCATCGCGTCCTCCAGGGGGTTGGGGTTGACTTGATGACGGTCAGTTTGGGGCGGACCGGGGCCTCGGGAAGCGCTATGATTTCGACTGTCGATTCAAATTTTTTGATGGCGCACGCCTCGCCCATGCCCCTCACCCTTGACGCGCTCGAGACGCTCGACACGATCGCCCGAAAGGGCAGCTTCGCCGCCGCCGCCGCCGCGCTGGGGAAGGTCCCGTCGGCGCTGACCTACACGGTGCGCAAGCTCGAGGGCGAGCTCGACGTGCTGCTCTTCGATCGACGCGGGCCGCGCGCGCAGCTCACCGCGGCCGGTCGGGTCCTCCTCGAGGAAGGGCGCGGCCTGCTGCGCTCGGCCGACGACCTCACGCGACGCGTGCGGCGCGTGGCGAGCGGCTGGGAACCGGAACTGCGGATCGGCGTCGATGCGCTGGTCGACTTCGACCGGATCCGCCCGCTGATCGAGGACTTCTACCGGCTGCAGGCACCGACCCGGCTGCGCTTCACCTACGAGGTGCTCGACGGCGCCTGGGAGGCGCTCCTCGAAGGCCGCGCGGATCTCGCGATCGGCGCGCCGCACGACGCACCGAGTCCGGCGCTCTCGTCGGCGAGCTTCTCGCTGCGCCCGATGGGGCGGATCGAGTTCGTGTTCTGCGTGGCGCCGCACCATCCGCTCGCCCGCGTCGACGAACCGATCCCGACCGAGGCGATCCTGTCGCACCGGGCGGTCGCCGTCGGCGGCACCTCGCGGCTGACGCCGTCGCGCAGCGCCGGGCTCCTCGCCGGCCAGGAGACGCTGACGGTGGCGACCGCCGAGCAGAAGGTCGCCATGCAGATCGCCGGGCTCGGCGTGGGCTGGCTGCCCGAGCCCTTCGCCCGGCCGCATCTGGCCTGCGGTCGGCTGGTGGCGCGGCGACCGGCCGAGCCCCGGCCGGCGGCGACCCTGCACTACGGCTGGCGACGGGTGGAGCCCGGCAACGCGCTCAAGTGGTGGCTGTCGCGGCTGGAACTGCCGCAGGTGCGCCAGCGCCTGCTGGAGGGGCCGTCGGCGGCGCCGCTGCCCGATGGCGTCGGGCCGGAGCCGGAACCGGGTCACGGCGCAGGGGGCGCGGGGGGCAAGGGGCGCAAGGGAAGCGCGGGCAGCGCCGGGGGCACGCAGGCCACCGACGCGACGAGCGCCGCCACGCGCGGCCGCCCGAGGTCCGCGGCAGCCCCGAAGCGCCGCCGGACCGCCTCGCCATGAGCGCGCCCGATCGCGGCTACGTCGGCCGCTTCGCGCCGTCCCCGACCGGGCCGCTGCACGCGGGTTCGGTGGCCGCGGCCCTCGCGTCGTGGCTCGACGCCCGCGCGCACGGCGGGCGCTGGCTGCTGCGGATCGAGGACATCGACCGGCCCCGCGAGCAGCCCGGCGCGACCGCATCGATCCTCGACACGCTGTCGCGCCTCGGGCTGCGCGCCGATGGCGACCCGGTCCTCCAGTCGACGCGCGGCGCCCACTACGAGGCCGCACTCTACGCTCTGCGCTCGGTCGGCCTCGCCTACCCCTGCGGATGCACGCGGCGCGAGATCGCCGACTCCCAGCAGCGCGCCGGGCTGTCCGCCGCCCGCCATGGCGAGCTCGTCTACCCGGGCACCTGCCGCGACGGCCTGCCCCCCGGCCGCGAGCCCCGCGCCTGGCGCCTGCGGGTGCCCGAGGGCGTGGTGCGCGTCGACGACCGCCTGCTCGGCGACTGCTCGCAGGACGTGGCCGCCGAGGTCGGCGACTTCGTGCTGCGGCGCGCCGACGGGATGTGGGCCTACCAGCTCGCGGTGGTGGTCGACGACGCGGCGCAGGGCGTCACGCATGTCGTGCGGGGCGCGGACCTCGCCGGATCGACCGCGCGGCAGGTGGTGCTGGCCGGCGCGCTCGGCGTGCGCTCGCCCCGCTGGCTGCACGTCCCGGTGGTGGCGGGTGCCGACGGCGACAAGCTGTCGAAGCAGAACGGTGCCACCGCGGTCGACGCCGCCCGGCCGCTGCCGGTGCTCGACGCGGCGATGGCTCACCTGGGGTTCGAGCCGCCGTCGGTGCGCGGGCACGACGCCTGGCTGGCCGAGGCGACGCTGCGCTGGGCAGCACGCCACGGCCCGCGGGCCACGGCGTCCGGCCGCTGAGGGGTCAGGCCTTCTTGCTGCCGCCGCCGAGCAGCGCGGCGACGGGGCGGGCACCGCGCCGCGGCGCGGGACGCGCGGCCGCCGCGCCTGCGGCCGCCGGCTCGCCGGCCTGGACGGGCGTCGAGGCGGCATCCACGCCCGGCTCGTAGGGCCGGGAGAAGAACGGGTCGTCGTAGACGCGCGGGGCGGGCGCGACCGACGGACGCGAGCGGGCGGAGCGGTCCTCGTCGCGCTCCCGGCTGCGGCGCGGCCGCTCGGCGTCGCGTTCGGGGCGCTCGGCGCGCGGCGCACGCTCGGGACGCGCGCCGGACTCGGTGCCTTCGGTGCGCGGCGCCGCCTGAGCGACCCCCCCGGCTTCCGGGACCTCGGCGCCCTCGGACCGGGCCGGACGCTCGCTGCGCTCGGGACGCTCGCTGCGCCCTTCCCTGCGCATGCCGCGAGGCGCGGCGTCCACCGCCATGTCCTCGACCGGCAGCTTGCTCTTGACCAGCTTCTCGATGTCGGCGAGCAGCCGCTCGTCGTTGCTGCCGGTCATCAGCGAGATCGCCATGCCCGAGGCGCCCGCACGGCCGGTGCGGCCGATGCGGTGCACGTAGTCCTCGGGCGAATACGGCAGGTCGTAGTTGATGACCGCGGGCAGTTCGGCGATGTCGAGGCCGCGCGCGGCGACGTCGGTGGCGACCAGCACCACGATCTTGCCGGCCTTGAAGTCCTCGAGCGTCTTGAGCCGCTCCTGCTGGGTCTTGTCGCCGTGGATGGCGGCCGAGTTCAGGCCGTCCTTCTCCAGTTCGCGGGCGAGACGGCCGCAGCCGATCTTCGTGTTCGAGAACACGATGACCTGGGTCAGCGCGTTGTCGCGGACGATCTTGGCGACCGCGGCACGCTTGTGCTCGACGGAGGGCACCCGGTAGACCGACTGCGCGATGTTCTCGGCCAGCGCGTTGCGGCGCGCCACCTCGATCAGCTGCGGGTTCTTCAGGAAGCTCTCGGCGAGCTTTCGGATCTCGCCGGAGAAGGTCGCCGAGAACATCAGGTTCTGGCGGTCCTTGGACAGCAGGTTGATGATCCGCTGGATGTCCGGCAGGAAGCCCATGTCGAGCATCCGGTCGGCCTCGTCGAGCACGAGGATCTGGACCTGGGACAGGTTCGTCGTGCGCTGCTCGACGTGATCGAGCAGGCGGCCGGGCGTGGCCACGAGCAGCTCGCAGCCGTTGCGCAGCGCCGCCGTCTGCGGCTTCATGTCGACCCCGCCGAACACCACCGCGCAGCGCAGCGGCGTGTGCTTCGCGTAGGCGGCGACGTTCTGGTAGATCTGGTCGGCGAGCTCGCGGGTCGGCGCGAGCATCAGCGCCCGCACCGGATGACGCGCGGGCGAGGCGCTGCTGCTGGCCAGCGGCAGCAGCCGATGGATGATCGGCAGCGCGAAGCCGGCGGTCTTGCCCGTGCCGGTCTGCGCCGCCCCCATGACGTCCTTGCCGGTCATGACGACCGGGATCGCCTGGGCCTGGATCGGGGTGGGCTCGCGGTAGCCGAGCTCGGCGACGGCGCGGCGGATCGGCTCGGCCAGGCCGAAGTCGTCGAAAGTGATCGGGGGTGTTTCTGTTTCGCTCATCGGGTGGGCGTCCGGCCGGCTCGGCCACATGACGCCGAAAACCGGGCATTTTACGCCTTTTGTCCTGCCAGCGGGTTATGCGTGGATCCGAGGGGCGCGCGCCGTGCCCGGACCGCGGCGACGCACCGCGGCGGCGGGGCTCAGAGGAACCGGTCGAGCAGCTTGCGGCTCGGTCGGTCCAGGGCGCCGATGTCGCGCACCAGGAACTGGATGCCGCTGCGATCCGCGATGAGCAGCGAGCTGCGCGCGAGCCGGCGGATGTCCTCCTCGCCCTTGAGCACCAGCGTGGTCGGACCGCGGTCGGTGTCGATCGTCCAGGTGCTCGGGGTCGCGAAGCTCGAGACGGCGCGGATCGCCCGGATCTCGGGGACGAACTCGCGGCTCGCGAGGTCCTGCTCGATCAGCGTGCGGCGCGGGGCGTCCAGCGCATCGAGCCGCTCGACCCAGGCGAGTTCGCGGCCGTCGGCGCTCACCAGCGACAGCCCCTCGTCGGGCGCCCCGATCGGGAACGCCCGAACCGGCACCACCGCGACATGCTCGACACCGTCGCCGGCGGTCAGCACGAGCCGGCCGTAGGGGTCGCGGGACAGCGCGAAGTCAGCCATCGGTGTCCTCGTCGTCGCGCCAGACCTTGTGGCGCGAGGCGTTCTCGCTCTCGTCGCCCTGGCGCACCTGCGCCTGGTAGAGCCGGAAATAGGCCCCCTCGCGCGCCATCAGCGTCTCGTGGTCGCCCACCTCGACGACCTGGCCGCGGTCGAGCACCACCAGCCGGTTCGCCTTGCGCAGCGTCGACAGCCGGTGGGCGATCGCGATCGTCGTGCGCCCCTGCACGAGGTTGTCGAGCGCCTTCTGGATCTCCTTCTCCGTCTCGGTGTCGACCGCGGAGGTCGCCTCGTCGAGGATCAGGATCCGCGGGTCGATCAGCAGCGCGCGGGCGATCGAGATCCGCTGGCGCTCGCCGCCCGACAGCGCCTGCCCGCGCTCGCCGACCAGCGAATCGTAGGCGTGCGGCAGGCGCAGGATGAAGTCGTGCGCGTGGGCGGCACGCGCGGCGGCGACGATCTCGGCACGCGTGGCGTCGGGCTTGCCGTAGGCGATGTTCTCGGCGATGGTGCCGAAGAAGAGGAACGGCTCCTGCAGCACCAGGCCGATGTGCCGCCGGAACTGCGAGACCGGCACCGAGCGCACGTCGATGCCGTCGATGCGGATCGTGCCGTCGGTGACGTCGTAGAAGCGGCAGATCAGGTTCACCAGCGTGCTCTTGCCCGAGCCGCTGTGGCCGACCAGCCCGATCATCTCGCCCGGCGCGATGTCGAGGTCGATGCCGCGGATGATCGCGCGGTTGCCGTACCGGAACGCCGCGCCCTCGATCTGGATCCGTCCCTCGACCTTCGGCAGCATCACCGGATTCGCGGGCTCCGGCACGCTCGAGACGTGATCGAGGATGTCGAAGATCCGCTTGGCGCCGGCGGCCGCCTTCTGCGTGAACGACACGATGCGGCTCATCGAGTCGAGCCGCAGGTAGAAGCGGCCGATGTAGGCGAGGAATGCGGTCAGCACGCCGACGGAGATGCTGTCGCCGGCGATCTGCCAGATGCCGAACCCCCAGACGATCAGCAGGCCGATCTCGGTCATCAGCGTGACCGTCGGGGAGAACAGCGACCAGACGCGGTTCACCCGATCGTTGACCGCGAGGTTGTGACGGTTCGCCTCGCGGAAGCGCTCGGCCTCGCGGCTCTCCTGCGCGAACGCCTTGACGACCCGGATGCCCGGGATGGTGTCGGCCAGCACGCTGGTGACCTCGGCCCAGGTCCGGTCGACCTTCTCGAACCCGGTGCGAAGGCGGTCGCGCACCAGGTGGATCAGCCAGGCGATCAGCGGCAGCGGCAGCAGCGTGACCAGCGCGAGCCAGGGATCGATCGACGCGAGGATCGCCGCGGTCATCACGATCATCAGCAGGTCGGTCGCGAAGTCGAGCAGGTGCAGCGACAGGAACAGGTTGATGCGGTCGGTCTCGGCGCCGATCCGCGCCATCAGGTCGCCGGTGCGCTTGCCACCGAAGTACTGCAGCGACAGCCCGAGCAGGTGCTCGTAGGTCTGCGTGCGCAGGTCCGCACCCATCCGCTCGCTGACCAGCGCGAGCGTGTACGTCCGGGCCCACCCCAGGATCCACGCGACCATGGCCGCGCCGAACAGCCCGAGCAGGTACATGCCCACGGTCTCGGGCCGGATCGGCACGCCCTTCTGATACGGGATCAGCACCTTGTCCATCAGCGGCATGGTCAGGTAGGGCGGCACGAGCGTCGCCGCCGTCGCGGCGATGGTCAGCAGGAATCCGAGCAGCAGCTGGCCGCGGTAGGGGCGGGCGAAGCGCCAGAGACGGAACAGCACCCAGGTCGACGGCGGTGCCTCGGCGGGCGCGGGCGCACAGGCGGGGCACTCGCCGCCGGCGACCGGCAGGATCGCCTGACACCGGGTGCAGCGCGGCGGCGGCATCGGCGCGACCGCGCCGCTCGCGCGGGAGACCTGCGCGAGCTCCACGGCCTCGAGCAGACGCTGGGCGGACGTGTCGCGCCCGAGGGTGAAGCACCAGTGGTCCAGGCGACGCACGCCGTCCACCAGCTCCATCGTGCCGACGCCCGCGTGATCGCGCTTGCGCAGCATCAGGTCGTCCCGGAGCGGCCAGTCGCTCCAGGCGGCCGCGCCGGGCGCCCGCGCGCTGATGCGCCGATCGGTCACCAGCAGCAGGCCGTCGCCGAAGCGCAGTCGCGAGTCGAGGTCGATCTCGAGGCTGGCGAGCACGCGCTCGCCGGCGACCAGCCGTTCGCGGACCGCGGCGCGCCATGCCTCGGGCACCGCGCTGTCGGGCGCGGGCGGCGGCTGGGTGGGTGCGGTCATCTCCATGGGGTCACCCGGCGATCGGGTCGACGACCCTGCGGTCGACAGGGGTATCGGGCGGGCGCCGTGCGGCCTCGTCCGAAGACGATGCCGCGGCGCGAAGGGTACCGCATCCGGGGCCGCGACCCGTTTCGCGCTGCGGCAAACCGGGGGCCGGCACGGGCACCGTCAACCGGATGCCACACGGCACGTTCATCCAGGTGCATCGACCGGCATCATCCGGTCCGGGCCATCCTGCCCGACCGATCGCCCCGAGCGCCGCCG
>RPRK01000224.1 GCA_003818495.1 Burkholderiales bacterium | reverse complement strand
CGGAGTCGGCGATGCCGGCGCGGCGCGCGAGCGCGGCGATCTCGGCCCAGGCGGTGTCGGGCATCGGAAAGCCGTCGCGGCGCCGCGCCTCGCGCGCGAGTCGCTCGGGGTCGCCGGCGACCTTCACTGCGTCGACGCCCGGCATCGGCCGCGAGGCGCGCAGGCCGTCGACGAAGCGGGTGACCTCGGCGTCGAAGCGGCCCTCCGGGTCGAGCCTGGCGGGATCGATGAACACCGACAGCATGCCGTTGCGCACCGGGCCGTCGTCGGTGGCGATGCCGGTCCCGGTGAGCACGCCGCCCAGCAGCTCGCACATCGCCGCCAGCCCCGAGCCCTTGTGGCCGCCCGCGAGCAGACCGCCGAACGCCATGATCGCGCCGGCCCCGACGGTGTTGTCCGGCGCCTCGTCGTGGACGGTGGGCCCGTAGAGCACGGCCGGGTCGCCGGAGGTGGACCCGTCGGGCGCGATCAGCGCGTCGAAGGGCATCGTGCTGCGCTTCTTCGCCGCCACCAGCAGCTTGCCCTCGGCGACCAGCGCGGTCGCGAAGTCGAGGATCACGTGCTCGCCACCGGCGAAGCGGCCCGCGCCCTCGGCGCCCGCGCGCGGCCGCGGCACGCCGACCGACACGGGCGCGGTCGACAGCATCCGCTGCGTGCCGCCGAAGGGCGCCACGAGGAAGCTGCCGGCGACGTTGACCCAGTGCATCGACACCAGGCCCGCGTCGGCCGCCATCTCGGCGTAGTGCCCGACGCGCCCGAGATGCGCGGAGCGCCGCAGCGCCAGCAGCGACAGGCCGTGCGCGTGCGCCCGCTCGATCGCGCGCTCCGTCCAGCGCGCGGTGACCCACTGTCCGGGCCCCTGCTGCGCGTCGACCAGCAGCATCGAGCCGGCGTCGAGGAGCGGCACGCCGTCGGTGCGGGGCACGATCCCGCCGTCCTCGACCGCGTACCAGTAGCGGATGACTCGGACGTAGCCGTGGCTGTCATGGCCGGCGAGGTTGGCGCCGACCAGGTGCTCGGCGACGGTGCGGGCCTCGTCGGGCGTCATGCCGCGATGCACGAACATCCGCCCGGCCAGCCGAGCGGCCGCCTGCGGATCGAGATGGACCATGGCCATGCCGGCGCCTCCGGGTCAGGCCCGCGGCGGCACGGGATAGACCATCGACGGGTCGAGCCGGCCGTCGAGGAAGTCGATGACGTTGCGCGCCGCGTGCGTCGACATCCGCCAGGCGGCCTCGCGCGTGGCGGCGGCCGCGTGCGGCGTCGAGAACACGTTCGGCATCGCGAGCAGCGGGTGGTCGGGCGGTGGCGGCTCGGCGTCGAACACGTCGATGCCGGCCCCCGACAGGTGACCGCGGGCGAGCGCGTCGGCGAGC
The DNA here is from genome assembly GCA_003818495.1 of Burkholderiales bacterium. GTDB lineage: Bacteria > Pseudomonadota > Gammaproteobacteria > Burkholderiales > Burkholderiaceae_E > UBA4615. The sequence goes on along the minus strand of RPRK01000224.1, from coordinate 6,053 downwards.
GCCTGCTCGTCGACGATGCCGCCGCGGGCGCAGTTGACCACCGCGGCGCCCGCCGGCAGCAGCGCGAGCTCGGCCGCGCCGATCATGCCGAGCGTCTCGGCGTTGCGGGGACAGTGCAGGGTCACGTAGTCCGCCTGCGGCAGCGCCTGCGCGAGCGTGTCGGCGAACCGGTAGCCGAGCGCCAGCGCCGGGGTCCGGTCGATGTACGGATCGACCACCAGCACCTGCATGCCGAGTGCCGTCGCGACCTGCGCGACCCGTCGTCCGATGCGCCCGAGCCCGACCACCAGCAGCGTCTTGCCGCCCAGCTCGCCGCCCAGCCCCTCGTCGCGCGACGCGAACTTCGAGGGCGTGAGCCCCGCCCACTGCTCGCGCGTGAGCGCGGTGAGCCCCGCCATGCCGCGGCGCCAGCGGTCGAACGGCTTGGCGAGCGACAGCAGCATCCAGGTCGCGTGCTCGACGACCGACTGCGTGTTCGCGTCGGCGGTGATCGCGACGGTCACGCCGCGGTCGCGCGCGGCATGCAGGTCGATCAGGTCGACCCCGACGCCGTAGCGGGCGACGATCCGCAGCGCCGGCGTGCGTCCGAAGAACGCCGCGTCGCAGCGGTGGAAGCGCACGATCAGGCCGTCGGCGCGGCCTTCCGCGGCGCGCATCGCCTCCGGCGCGAGCGTCCAGCCTTCGATGACGTCGAGGCCGGGACGGGCGCGCAGCTGCGCCAGGCCGTCCGCATGGATGGGTTCGGTGACGAGGATGGTGGGCATCGGGTCCGAGGGTGGAAGGACGGCGCTCCGGGGCGCCGTCGTGCGCGCTCGGTTCGCGGTCAGTGCGCGGCGAGCTCGAAGACCGGCCGCAGTTCGCCGGTCGGCAGGCCGGCGGCATTGAGCTGTCCGATCTTCGCATACCGCGACAGCTCGGCATCGTCCGGTTCGGTCAATCCGAGCGCACGGAGCACCGCGAAGGCTGCCACGAAGCGCGCTTCGGAATGGCCGTCGGCGATCTTGATCGCGATGCCGAGGCCCCGGGATCGGACGCCCAGCACCTGGACGCCGGCCGCCCCCACCTTCGCGACCCAGTCGCCGCCACCCGCCCGCACGAAGTTCAGGTCGCTGCGGCCGGTGCCGGACACGTACTCCGGGTGCGCGGTCATCGCCGAGAACAGCCGGTCGAGCAGCGCGTCGGTGGCCTCGTCGGCACCGCCGCCGGCGAGCATCGCCCACAGGCGCGCCAGCCCGTCCAGGGGGAGCGCCAGGTTCGGCGCGCTGCAGCCGTCGACCCCACCCGGGATGGCGTCCGGATCGAGGCCGAGCAGTCCGCCGACCTCGGCGCGCACGCGACGCTGCAGCGGATGGTCGGGCTCGAGGTAGGTCTCGAAGGGCTCGCCGTGCAGCTGGCACCAGGCGAGGAAGCCGGCGTGCTTGCCCGAACAGTTGTGCCAGCGCGCGTCGAAGCTCTCGTGCATCGGCGGGGTGCGGCCGAGGGTCTCGTACATGTAGGGCACGTGGCAGCCGCACTTCAGGCGGCGCCAGTGGTTGCGCGCCTTCTTGAGCAGCCCCTCGACGGCCGCGATGTGGAACGGCTCGCCGGAATGGCTCGAGGTCATCGTGGCGACCTCGCGCTCGTCGAAGCCGAACTGGCGCGGACCGTCGTCGCGCATCAGCGGCAGCGCCTGGAAGGCCTTGAGCGTCGAGCGGGTGAACGTCAGCGCCCGCGGGTCACCGGCGGACCACAGCAGGCGCCCGCTGCGGTCGACGACGGCGATCGACCCGTAATGGACGTTCTCGACGGCATCGCCACGGGTGGCGACGACCAGGGGGACGTGGGCGGGGGTGGTCATCCCCCGATTCTATGCGTGGCCGGCCGCGGCGGGTCGCCCCGCCACGCCGGCCCCATGCCCGGCCTCGTGCCCGGCCCCGTGCCCGGGGCCCGGCCGGGCGCCGGCTCAGATCCCGAGCTGGCTGACCCAGTCGGTCGCCTGCATCTGCGCCAGGTTCAGCGCCTTCGGCGAGATGTCGAGCTGCTTGCACAGCTGCGCGACGCCCGCCAGCGACGGATCCTCGCAGGCCTCGGCCAGCTTCAGCAGCGGCGCGAACTCGCCGGTCCGGTGCAGCAGGCCGTCGGCCACCGACTTCGGCAGGTCGAGCTCCTCGAGCGCCACCGCCATCGGGGTCATCAGCATCGCGGGCAGCAGCGAGAAGGTGCCGGCGATGAACAGGTTGTCGCGCTGACCCACGTCGAACCGGCCCTCGCCGAGCAGCTCCATCAGCCGCCCGCGGGTGATCGCCGTACGCGCCAGCAGCGGCGCGGTCGGGTCCTTGCTGTCGGTCGACGCCAGCAGCAGCGTCAGCCAGCGCGCGAGCTTCTGGTAGCCCAGCAGCGAGATCGCGTGCTTGAGCGAGTCGATCTTGCCCGACAGGCCCATGCCCGCGGAGTTCATGTACCGCAGCAGCTTCACCGACAGCGCGACGTCGCGCTTGAGGGCGTTGTCGACCTCGACGATGTCGGCGTTGCGCAGCAGCAGCTTGATCGCCTGCATCACCGCGGCACGGGCCGGCTCGAGCTTGCGGGCCGACAGCGTTTCGGGCTTGGCGAAGTAGAAGCCCTGCAGGCAGTCGAAGCCGAGCGCGAGGCAGGTCGCGGCCTGTTCGCGGGTCTCGACCTTCTCGGCGACCAGCACGCGGCGTCCGCCCGCGGCCTTGAGCAGCTTCATGACCAGCGGCAGCTGCTCCATCGGGATCTGCAGCAGGTCGACCTTCGCATGCGTGGTGAGCGCGAACAGCGGCTGCCTGACCACCGCCGGCGAGTCCACGGTGACCGCGATGCCGTAGCCCTCGCGGCGCAGGTCGCCCAGACGCGCGAGCGTGCGCTCGTCGGTGGGCATGCGCGACGAGAACTCGAGGACGGTGTGCTTCGGATCGAGCAGGCCGAGCGGCGAATCGGGTCCGATGGTCTCGAGCCCGACGTTGATGAACCCGAGCTTGCCGCCGAGCACCTGCTCCGGACCGAGGTCCTGCAGCAGCGAGGCGACCACCACCACGCTCGCGTAGTTGTCGTCCGTGACCAGCGCCTCGTTGGTGATCGCGTCGGCGCGGTACAGCAGTTCGTAGCCGATCAGCTGCTGGTTGCGGTCGAGGATCGGCTGGCGCCCCAGGAATGCGCCGGGCTCTTCGAGGAAGGCTTCGGCATTGCTGCCGTTCATGTTCGGGATCGCGGTGTCGGTCATGCGAGCGCGGCCTCCTGAACCGCGGCCTGTGCGGAACGGTGCGCGCGCGCGAGCGTCCGGCTGGAAATGGTGAGGGTGTCGCAGAGGGCCTCGACCCGCTCGGGCGTGCCGGACTCCAGCGCTTCGGCGAGGTCGAGCAGCGGACCGAAGCGGCCCTGCCGCATCGTGAGCGCATCGGCCACCGGCTCGGGCAGCGCCAGCGAGGAGATCGCGGCCGTCATCGGCTGCATCAGCATCGCGGGCAGCATCGAGAGCGCGCCGACCAGGAAGAGGTTGTCGCCGTCGGTGCCGTCGAAATACTCGGCACCCACCATCTCGAGCATCCGGCCGCGGAAGACCGCTGCACGCATCAGGGTCGACGCCGCCGGCGACGGCTCCTCGACGGTGTTGAGCAGCAGCTGCAGCCAGCGGCCGAGACGCCGCGTGCCGACCAGCTCGAGCGCGTGCGCGAGCGAATCGACCGGGATCATCATCCCGAAGTTGGAGGCGGCGGTGTAGCGCAGCAGACGCCAGCACAGCGCGGCATCGAGCTTGAAGGTGGCCTCGAGCTCGGCGGGCGTGGCCCCCGCCGCGAGCTGCATGAGCGCGCGGCGCACGACGCCGTGACCGACGCCCAGCCTGACGCTGCCCATCACCTCGGGGCGGCCCAGGTGCCACCCCTGCATCGCGTGGAAGCCGAGCTCCAGGCAGCGGCGCGCCTGCGCCGCGGTCTCGACCTTCTCGGCGACGAGGATGTGATCGCCGTAGCGCAGCGCCGGCACGAACACGTCGAGCACACCGTCGGGGACCTTCTGCAGGTCGACCTTCAGGTGGGTGGCCAGCGGCAGCCACGGGGCGAGCGATTCCAGCGGCGGCGCCGCGGGCACCGCGAGGCCGAAGCCCAGCTCGCGCAGCATGCGGATGCGCTCGAGCAGATCGGCGTCGGGCTCCATGGCGTGCGACAGCTCGAGCACCGTGCGACGCGGGTTCAGCAGCACCAGCGCGCCGGCGTCGCGCAGCGACTCGGCGCCGACGTTGATGAAGGCCTGGCGCCCGGCCAGCACCTGCGGGGCACCGAGGTCGTGGAGCAGCGTCGACAGCACGTGCAGGCTGGCGCTGTGCTCGTTGTCGAAGCACGCGTGATCGTCGGTCGCACGAGCGCGGTAGAGCAGCTCGTAGCCGAGCAGCTCGCCCTCGCGACCCACGATCGGCTGGCGCCCGAGGTAGGCCTGGCTGAGTCCGGACATTCGCGGTCTTGTCGATGTGTAGTGACGGATGTCACGATTATCGACCGTGCGATGCGCGATCCGAGCCCGAATCGGGCGTCTCGGACAAGTGGACGCGGAGGCCCGCCCGGCGGGTGCGCCGACGCTCCCGGGGGGGCGATCCGGGGCGCTCGTGTCGGCATCGGCGCGACGCCGTCGACCGCAGGTCGGGGCGTCGGACGGCGCGGCGGCCGAGCGCCGTCAGGGCGTCGCGATCGCGACGCCCGAGGCGATCGTCAGAAGACGCTTTCGCGGATGAAGAGCAGGTCGTCGGGACGGATCGCGTCCTCGAGCTTCGGCTCGAGCACCTGCACCGACTTGTTGCCGTAGCGGCGGTGCACGCGCACGCCCCGGTCGCTGCCGCGCAGGGTCAGGCCGCCGCCCTTGGCGATCGCCTGCGCGAGGGTCATGCCGCGCTCCAGGGTGTACATGCCCGGGCGGTTGACCTGGCCGTAGATGTAGAAGTTCGGCGCGCGATTGACGTACATGACGTCGCCCGCCACCAGGGCCGGGTCCTTCGACACGTCGCCCGAGGCGAACAGGTCGACCAGGTCGACCTCGACGCGCTGCGCCGCGCCGCCGCGACGGGTGATCAGCACCACTTCGTCGGCACCGGTGGGGGCCACGCCGCCCGCCAGCGACAGCACCTCGGACAGGCGCATGCCCGTCGTCTCGAGCGGGTACCGGCCCGGCCGGTTCACGTTGCCCAGCACCGAGACCTGCTGGCTGCGGAAGGTCGTGATGTTGACCGTGACCTGCGGGTTCTGCAGGAAGTTGCCGCTCTTGAGCCGGTCGGCGATCAGCCGCTCGACCGCGGTCGGGGACAGGCCGCCGATGCGCAGCGCGCCGAGCAGCGGGTACGAGATCGCACCGGCTTCGGAGACGCGGGCCTCGACCGTCAGGTCGGGGTTCTGGAAGACCTGGATCCGGATCACGTCACCGGCGCCGACGACGTAGTCGTCGCGGGACTGCAGGGACTGTGGGGTCCCGGCGTCTCGCGCCGCGGGCTGCGCCGAGGCGCCCCAACTCGCGACGGCCACGACGGCCGCGACCAGGAACCGGGAGAGGAATGAGGGCAGAGGCATGTTCGATCACCTTCCATCGCGACGCGCTCGCCGCATGGGAAACGGACCTGTTGTTCGGCAGGGGAGAGTGCCGATATTAGACCAGCGCAGGCACGCAGATCGTGAACGAGCGCACAGAGCGCGACCGAACACGCCAGGTCGGGTCATCGGCGCAGGCCTTGTCGTTGGCCCTATCGTCGGCCTTGTCGTCGGTCCGTCGCGGGGATCGGGCGCAGCGCGCGCCCGTCCGGGACGCGGCCAAGGTCGCAGGGGACGGTGCCCCGGACCGGTGGACGCCCGGGGAGCCCCGGGCGCCACGGCGTTCAGCCGTCAGAAGTAGGCCTGGACGCCACCGCCGATGACGGTGTCGGTGAACTCGAACTGCGAGTAGTTCGACGAACGGCGCTGGGCCCAGGCGAACCCGTTGAAGAACACGGCGCGCGCGAACTCGTAGCGGGCCTCCAGGCCCAGGCGCGTCAGCGTGTCGCGACGCTCGGGCGCGCCGCTGATCACGAAGCCGGG
>RPRK01000223.1 GCA_003818495.1 Burkholderiales bacterium | reverse complement strand
GATGCCCGGCGATGCCGGGCGTTTTTCGATGCCCGGCGATGCCGGGCGTTTTCCTTTGCGCCGCCCGGCGATGCCGGGCGGTGTCCTGTCAGCCGGCGATCACTGCCGCCGCGGCATCGAGACCGCCGTCGCCGTGCGGCACGCCGATCGCCTTGAGGCCGGCGCCGATGCAGCCCAGCGTGCCCAGCAGCGAGTGGGCGCTCAGGTGGCCCATGTGCCCGACCCTGAAGAAGTCGTGCCAGCGCGGATCGTCGGGCGGCGCCATGCCGATGCCGATGCCGAGCGTGAGGCCCGCGTGCCGCTCGGTCCAGTCGCGCAGCCGCGTGCCGTGCCCGGGAAGCTCGAGCGCGGTGACCGCGTGGCTGCGATGGGCCGGGTCGCGCACGTTCAGGCGCACCCCGCCCGGCCGCTCCCAGGTCTCGAACGCCGCCCAGACCGCACGCGCCAGCGTCGCGTGCCGCTCCCACACGGCCTCGATGCCCTCCTCGCGGACGATCATGTCGAGCGACTCGCGCAGGCCGTGCAGGTGGTGCGTGGGCGCGGTGCCGTTGAAGCGCTGCGACGGCGTGGGCGGGTCGGCGCGCGGCCGCCAGTCGTAGTGGCGGGTCACGCAGTCGGCGCGCCCGCGGGCGCGGTCGGCGCGTTCGCCGAAGAACACGAAGGCCATGCCGGGCGGCAGCATCAGGCCCTTCTGCGAGCCGGCGAGCAGCACGTCCACGCCCCAGGCGTCCATCTCGATGCGGTCGCATCCGAGCGAGGCGATGCAGTCGGCCTGCAGCAGGGCCGGGTGGCCGGCCGCATCGATCTCGCGCCGGATCGCGGCCAGGTCCGAGCGCAGCGACGTCGAGGTGTCGACGTGCACCACCAGCACGGACCGGATCTCGTGGGCGCGGTCGTCACGCAGCCGCTGGCCGATGCGCGCGGCGTCGATGCGCGACGCGGTCCCGAAGTCCATCGTCTCGACCTGCAGCCCGAGACCTTCGGCCATCTCCGCCCAGCCACGCCCGAAGGCGCCGTTCAGCGGCACCAGCACGCGGTCGCCGCGGGCGTGGGTGTTCGCGAGCGCCGCCTCCCAGGCGGTGTGGCCGTTCCCGATGTACATCGCGACCTGCTGCTCGGTGCGTGCGACCCGCTTGAGGTCGGGCACGAGCGAGCGGGTCATCTCGACCAGCGCTCCGGTGTAGATGTTCGGCGACGCCCGGTGCATCGCCCGGAGCACCCGCTCCGGAACGATCGAGGGGCCGGGAATGGCGAGGGTCTGCGGGCCGTGGGCGAGGGACATCGGGCAGGGGCCGTCGGATGCGACGGCGAACGGTGCGTGGGGCGGAATTCTCCCACGCCGTGCCCGTCAGCGACGCTGCAGCGCGGCCACCCGTTCGACCACCTCGGCGGGCTCGGCCCTGTGCCGCCAGTCGGCATCGACCCAGGCTTCGGCGACGCGCCCGTCGGTGCCGATCAGATAGACGGCGGGCAGCGGCAGGCTCCAGTCCGACGCCGTGCCGCACGCGGGCCGGACCATGCCGGCCTGGGCATACGCCTCCCGCAGCTCGGGTGCGATCTCGTGGGCGATGCCGAAGCGACGGGCGATCCCGTTGTCCGCGTCCGAGACCATGTGCAGCTCGAGGCGGTCGCGCTCGCGCATGAGCGAGATCTCGTGCTCGTCCTGAGGCGAGACCGCGATCAGGTGGGCGCCGAGCGCGCGCAGATCGGGCAGCACCCGCTGCCACGCCCGCAGTTCCAGCGTGCAGAAGGTGCACCAGCGCCCCCGGTAGAAGGCGAGCACCACCGGCCCGGTCCTGAGCAGGTCCGAAAGGCGGACCCGTCCGTCGGAGGCGTCGGGCAGCACGATGTCGGGCGCCGTGTCCCCGACCCGCATCGCCCGCTCGAGCCGCCCCGAGGCGAGCAGCGCGCGGGCCTCCCTCTCGACCGCGGCGGCGAGCGCGGGAGACCGCTCGGCCGCATGCCGCCAGTAGGTGTCGAGGAGGTCGTTCAGGGTCATGGTCGGTGGGGATTGGGGGGGCTCGGGTCGATCTCGAGGCCCGATGCCCTCATCCGTCGCTCAGGCGCGGGACTGCTGACGGCTCCTAGGTGACATCCCGGTGCCGCGCTGCGTACCATCGGGGCCGATGAACGCCGCCAGCCCCTCCGCCGCCGTACCGACCGGCGCCGAGCCGTCCTCCGACGCCACCGCCGTCCCCGCACCCGTCACCCTCGAGCCGCCCGGCCTCGCCCACCTGTGCGACCTGGTGGTCACCGTCTCGCCGGCGCTCGAAGCGGGCCAGGGGCCGTTCGGCCTGCGGCGGGTGATCCCGATCACCGGGGGGGTGGTCCGCGGCCCGGCGATGCGCGGCCGGGTGCTGCCCGCCGGCGCCGACTTCCAGGTCCTCACCGGCGGCATCACCTCCGCCCACCTGGATGCGCGCTACCTCATCGAGCTCGACGACGGTGCCTGCATCTTCGTGCACAACACCGCCCTGCGCCATGCGTCCGCCGAGGTCTCCGGGGCGCTGATGCGCGGCGATCCGGTCCCGCCCGAGGCGGTCTACTTCCGTTGCCAGCCGCGCTTCGAGACCGGCGATCCGCGTTGGTCGTGGCTCGGCGAGCGTCAGTTCATCGGCCGAGGCGAGCGCTTGCCGGGGGCGGTCAGGCTGACGTTCTGGCAGGTACTGTGACGGCCGTACAGTGAGTGCACGCTCTCTCTGAGGGCCATGCCTGAGACGCTCGTCGATCTAGACTCGAGCGCACCGAGCCCTCGGTGACCGGGGCCCGGCCGAGTTCGGCCGGGCCCCGCGCCTCACTCGGCTTTCGCGCCCGAGTCCTTGATGACCTTCGCCCACTTGGCGATCTCGGCCGCCTGGGTCTTCGCCAGCTCGTCCGGACCGCCGAGGATCAGGTCGAGGCCCAGCGTCTTCATCTTGGCCTGGACGTCGGGCAGGCCGAAGACGCGGACGATCTCGGCGTGGAGCTTGTCGATCACCGGCTTCGGCGTGTTCGCCGGCGCGAACACCGCGAACCAGGAGGTCGCCTCGAAGCCGGGCAGGCCCTGCTCCGCGATGGTCGGGATCTCGGGGGCCGACGCCGAGCGCTTCGCGCTGGTCACGCCGATCGCCCGCAGCTTGCCCTCGCGGACCACCGGGATCGCCGACGGCATGTTGTCGAACATCATCGAGATGTTGCCGCCGAGCAGGTCGGGGATCGCCATCTGCCGGCCCTTGTAGGGCACGTGCGTGGTCTTGACGCCCGCCAGGCTGTTGAACAGCTCGCCCGAGACGTGGACCGAGGTCCCGATGCCGGGCGATCCGTAGGTGAGCGTGCCCGGCTTGGCCTTGGCCAGCGCGATCAGCTCCTGCAGGTTCTTCGCCGGGATGTCGTTGTTGACGACCAGCAGGTTCGGCGTCGACGCGATCAGCGTGACCGGCGCGAAGTCCCGGACCATGTCGTACGGGATCCTGGCGTACAGCGAGCCGTTGATCGAATGGGTGCCGACCGTGCCCATCACCAGCGTGTGGCCGTCGGCCTGCGCCCGCGCGACGAACTCGGCCCCGATGTTGCCGCCCGCGCCCGGCTTGTTGTCGACGATCACCGTCTGGCCCCAGGCCGGGTCGATCTTCTCGGAGATCGTGCGGGCGAGGATGTCGGGCGCGCCGCCGGTCGGGAAGGTCACGACCATCCGGATCGGCTTGCTGGGAAAGGTCTGGGCCGTGGCGGTACCGGCCGCGACGGCCAGCAGCCCGGCCGCGATGGCGGTCAGGAATCGCTTCATGAGGTCTCCTCGTGGGGGGCGCGCGGCGCAGGAGGCCTGGCCCGGGGAGCCGGATTGTGGCATGGCGGCGCGCCATGCTCCCGGGGTCACCCCACGAGATGCCGCCGCACCGCGCGCGTGGGGCGCCCGAAGTGGCGTGGCGCGCTCGCATGACCCCGACCCCGATGCAGGTTGACCGTGCCGCGTGCAACGGTCTATACTCGCAGGTTCTTCGGGATGCCCATCCCGGCGCTCTTTGGTGGTGGATCAACTCCGTCCTGCCCAGGCGCCGTGAAGGTCGTTCCGGTGCCGTCCGATGACGACGTCCGGGGGCTGGTCTCCAGCCCGGGACACGACGATCCACGAAGCCAGAGCGAATCGATGCCTACCATCAACCAGCTGGTCCGCAAGCCCCGCGAACTGGCCCACGCCAAGAGCAAGAGCCCCGCGCTGCAGGATTCCCCGCAGCGTCGCGGCGTGTGCACCCGTGTGTACACCACGACCCCGAAAAAGCCGAACTCCGCGCTGCGGAAGGTCGCCAAGGTCCGCCTGACCAACGGCTTCGAGGTCATCAGCTACATCGGCGGCGAAGGCCACAACCTTCAGGAGCACTCGGTCGTGCTCATCCGCGGCGGCCGCGTGAAGGACCTCCCGGGCGTGCGCTACCACATCGTGCGCGGCTCGCTGGACCTGCAGGGCGTCAAGGACCGCAAGCAGTCGCGCTCGAAGTACGGCGCGAAGCGTCCCAAGAAGGCCTGATCCGTCTTTTCCCGGTCGCGCGTCGCGCGCCCGGATCCCGCGGCGGTGCGCCGGTCCCCTGGGCTGGCTTCCCGTCGAGTAAGCGACCGTTCCCCCGTGCGTGCCTGCAAGCGGTGCGTCGGAGGTCGGACGGTCATGGAAGGGAAACCTTCCGGCTGAACCATTCAGAGGTATGACATGCCCCGTCGTCGCGAAGTCCCCAAACGCCCCGTCCTGCCGGATCCGCTCTACGGCACCGAAGACGTGACCAAGTTCATCAACGTGCTGATGCTCTCCGGCAAGAAGGCCGTGGCCGAGCGGATGCTGTACGGCGCCTTCGAGACCATCAAGACCAAGTCCGGCAAGGACCCGCTCGAGGTGTTCGGCCTGGCGCTGAACAACGCGCGTCCGATGGTCGAGGTCAAGAGCCGCCGTGTCGGTGGCGCGAACTACCAGGTGCCGGTCGAGGTCCGCCCCGTCCGTCGCATGGCGCTCGCGATGCGCTGGCTGCGCGAGGCCGCCAAGAAGCGCGGCGAGAAGTCGATGGGCCTGCGCCTGGCGAACGAGCTCCTCGAGGCTGCCGAGAACCGTGGTGGCGCCGTCAAGCGTCGCGACGAGGTGCACCGCATGGCCGAGGCCAACAAGGCCTTCGCGCACTTCCGATTCTGATCACCGTTTCACCCTGACCGCCGGGCCCACGAGGCCCCGAAGGATCGATCATGGCCCGCAAGACTCCCATCGAGCGCTACCGGAACATCGGTATCTCGGCTCACATCGACGCCGGCAAGACGACGACGACCGAGCGCATCCTGTTCTACACCGGTGTGAACCACAAGATCGGCGAGGTGCACGATGGCGCCGCGACGATGGACTGGATGGAGCAGGAGCAGGAGCGCGGGATCACGATCACGTCCGCCGCGACCACGTGCTTCTGGAAGGGGATGGACCGCTCCTTCCCCGAGCACCGCATCAACATCATCGACACCCCCGGGCACGTCGACTTCACCATCGAAGTCGAGCGCTCGATGCGGGTGCTCGACGGTGCGTGCATGGTCTACTGCGCGGTCGGCGGCGTGCAGCCGCAGTCCGAGACGGTCTGGCGCCAGGCCAACAAGTACCGCGTCCCGCGGCTCGCGTTCGTCAACAAGATGGACCGGACCGGCGCGAACTTCTTCAAGGTCTACGACCAGATGCGGCTTCGCCTCAAGGCGAACCCGATTCCCCTGCAGGTGCCGATCGGCGCCGAGGAGAACTTCAAGGGCGTGGTCGACCTGGTCAAGATGAAGGCCATCTGGTGGGATGACTCCACCCAGGGCATGAAGTTCGAGTACGGCGAGATCCCCGCCGAGCTCGCGGACACCTGCGCCGAGTGGCGGGAGAAGATGGTCGAGGCGGCCGCCGAGTCCAACGAGGAGCTGATGAACAAGTACCTCGAGGAAGGCGAGCTCACCGAAGCCGAAATCCTCGCGGGCCTGCGTCAGCGCACCATCGCCGGCGAGATCCAGCCGATGATGTGCGGCTCCGCATTCAAGAACAAGGGCGTGCAGGCCATGCTCGACAAGGTCGTCGAGCTGATGCCGTCGCCGGTGGACATCCCCCCGGTCAAGGGCATGGACGACCACGACGCCGAGGTCTACCGCAAGGCGGACGACAAGGAGAAGTTCGCGGCGCTCGCGTTCAAGCTCATGACCGACCCGTTCGTCGGCCAGCTGACCTTCATTCGCGTGTACTCGGGCGTGCTGAGCTCGGGCGACACGGTCTTCAACCCCATCAAGGGCAAGAAGGACCGGGTCGGCCGTCTGCTGCAGATGCACGCGAACCAGCGCGAGGAGATCTCCGAAGTGCGCGCGGGCGACATCGCCGCCTGCGTCGGCCTGAAGGAAGTGATCACCGGCGAGACGCTGTGCGATCCGGAGGCCCCGGTCATCCTCGAGCGCATGGTGTTCCCGGAGCCCGTGATCCACCAGGCCGTCGAGCCGAAGACCAAGGCCGACCAGGAGAAGATGGGCGTCGCGCTGCAGCGTCTCGCCCGCGAAGACCCTTCGTTCCGCGTCCGGACCGACGAGGAGTCCGGCCAGACGATCATCGGCGGCATGGGCGAGCTCCACCTCGAGATCATCGTCGACCGCATGAAGCGCGAGTTCGGCGTCGAGGCCTCGGTCGGCAAGCCGCAGGTCGCGTACCGCGAGACCATCCGCAAGACGGTCGACGAGGTCGAGGGCAAGTTCGTCAAGCAGTCGGGCGGTCGCGGCCAGTACGGCCACGTCGTGCTGAAGATCGAGCCGCTCGCCCCGGGCGGCAAGAGCTTCGAGTTCGTCGACGCGATCAAGGGCGGCGTCGTGCCGCGGGAGTTCATCCCCGCCGTGCAGAAGGGCATCGAGGACACGCTGCCCTCGGGCGTGCTCGCCGGCTACCCGGTGGTCGACGTCAAGGCGACGCTGTTCTTCGGCTCGTACCACGACGTGGACTCGAACGAGAACGCCTTCAAGATGGCGGGCTCGATGGCGTTCAAGGAAGGCATGCGGCGCGCGAGCCCGGTGCTGCTCGAGCCGATGATGTCGGTCGAGGTCGAGACGCCCGAGGACTACGCCGGCACCGTGATGGGCGACCTGTCGTCGCGTCGCGGGATGGTGCAGGGCATGGACGACATGGTCGGCGGCGGCAAGGCGATCCGCGCCGAGGTGCCGCTGTCGGAGATGTTCGGCTACTCCACGTCGCTGCGTTCGCAGACCCAGGGTCGCGCGACGTACACGATGGAATTCAAGCAGTACGCGGAGGCGCCGAAGAACGTCGCCGAGGCGATCATCGCCGCCCGCACGAAGTAATCAGCGCAGCACGCACACTCAACATACGTTCTTTCAGATCGGAGCGACGAGAAAATGGCCAAGGCAAAGTTCGAGCGGAACAAGCCCCACGTGAACGTGGGCACGATCGGTCACGTGGACCATGGCAAGACGACGCTGACGGCGGCGATCACGACGGTGCTGTCGTCGAAGTTCGGCGGCGAGGCG
>RPRK01000222.1 GCA_003818495.1 Burkholderiales bacterium | reverse complement strand
CGGTCGTGCGACCCGCGGCGAGCGGCGCACTCCTGCTCGGGCCGTCGGCGCTCGCCTGGCTGCTGGTGCCCGCGCCCGGTCTGTCGATCGGGCTGCGCATCGGCATGGCGGTGGCGCTCTGCGCGGGCATCGTGCTGCTGGGGCGCCGCGCCCGCGCGCTCGACGCGCTGCGCGCCGAGGCGCACGCGCTGCGCGAGGCCCACGCGGCGCTCGGCGGGCGCCACGACGATCTGCTCGGCCGGGTGCGCACGGCCGAGGAGGCCGCGAGCCGCACGATCGCGGCGATCGGTCACCGGCTGCGCCAGCCGGTCTACGCGCTGCGGCTGTTCGCGTCGTCCCTCGTCGAGCAGCCGCTCGAGCCGCGCGCGGCCGGACTCGCGCGACGCCTCGACGCGTCGGGCCATGCGCTCGCGCACGACCTCGAGACGGTGCTCGACCTGTCGCGGCTGCAGACCGGCGTGCTGCGCCCCGAGCGCGAACCGGTCGACGTGGAGGCCGTGGTCGTGCGCGTGACGGCCGCGCTCGAGGTCGATGCCTCGGGACGGGGGCTGAGCCTGGGGCACGAACTCGAGCAGGGGCTGCGGGTCGACACCGACCGCCGCCTGCTCGAGCGGGTGCTGCGCACGCTGCTGCTGGCCGCGCTCGAGCGCAGCGCGTCGGGCGAGGGCGTGACGATCGAGGCGCGTCGCGAGGCCGGACGGTGCGTGATCGAGGTGATCGACGGCGGTCGCGATCTCGATCCGGACGAACGCGCACGGCTGCTCGATGCGCGCACGCCGGCCGATCCGTCGGGCGATCCGTCCCCCGCCGTCGCGGTGCGCCTGGCGGCCCTGCTCGGGGCACCGCTCGGCGTGCACACCGAGCCCGGCGCCGGCACCTGCGTCCGGCTCGAGTTGCCGCTGATCGCTGGCTCCGCGCCGATCGCGTCGCCTGCCGACAGCCTGGCCGGACTGCACGTGCTGGTGGTCGACGACGAGCCGGCCGTGCGGGCGGGCACGCGCTTCGTCCTCGAGGACCGCGGCTGCCGCGTGAGCGTCGCGGCCGATCCGGCCGAGGCGATGGACGCGGCGCTCGCCGACCGACCCGACGTGGCGCTGATCGACCTGCGTCTGGCGCGCGGCGAATCGGGGCTGCAGCTCGCTGCCCGGCTGCGGGGTCGCTGGAGCGGGCTCGCGGTGGTCATGATCGGCGGCGACCTGCCGCAGCAGGCCGTCGAGGTCGCCACCGCGGCGGGGCTGCCGGTCCTGGGCAAGCCGATCGAGGCCGAGCGGCTGGTGCGCGCGCTGCGGGAAGCGTCGGACCGGGCGGCGCCTCCGACGGGCGCGGGGGCTTCGGCATCCGGCGCCCCGCGGGCATCGGACACCCCGCCGAACGACCTTCGGGCGCGTTGAGGCGCGCCGGGGCGGCGCCTCCGCGAGCGATCAGCCGGCCCCGCCTCCCGCACCCATCGCGAGGGCGTCGGCCGTCGCGGCCGGCGGCGCGTGCGTCGTCCCGCCGGGACCGGTGGAAAGCGGCACCGCCAGCCGGGTGATCGTCGCGCCGCGCTCGTCGACCTGTTCGACGTCGAGCGACCAGTGCCCCGATGCATCGCGCTGCAGGCCGAGCTGCGTGAAGTGGCGCGGCGTGGCCGCCACCCCGCCCAGCAGCCGCGCATGGGCGGTGAGCGTCCGGTCCGAGAACGGCAGCCGGACGCGGCCCTCGGCGAGTTCGCGCGGGCTGCCGTTGGCGAACGGCAGGGTGGCGTTCAGGCCCGAGGCGACGACCAGGTGGAGCCGGGTGCGGCGCGGCTCGCCACCGACGGTGCCCTCCACGTCCAGCTCGACCACGCACGAGTAGTGAGGGTCGCCGCACAGCAGGACCACCGGCGCCCCGTCGCCCGCGAGCACCGCCTGCAGCAGCGCCCGGCAGCTGCTCGGATAGCCGTGCCAGTCGTCCGCCCGCAGCGCCGTGTCCGCGGCGGCGTCGAGCTCGTCGGCACGCGGCAGGCCGAGCGGGCTGCCGCAGAGCAGCAGCCGCGGCGCCGTCGCGCCGCCCGGCGTCGCGGTGCCCAGCCAGCGTGCCAGCGCCTCGTGCTGCTCGGCGTGCATGATCCGCGCCGTGCGCCAGGTGGCGGCGCTGCGGTGCTGACGTTCGGTGCGTGCATCGAGCGCGAAGCAGCGCAGCGTCGCGGCCTCGAACGGATGCCACAGTCCGCGGGTCACGCGATCGGTCCCGAGGCCGGGGCGTGCGACCGATGCGGGGTCGATCGACGTCGGCGCGTCCTGCGTGGCGTTCAGGCCGGTGTCGAAGCCTCGCCACTGGTAGGCCAGCGCGGCGTCGAATCCGTGGCGGAACCGCTGCGACAGCGCCTTGCCGGGCGCCCAGCCCGGCCAGTCGTCGCCGAACTCGTGGTCGTCGACGACCATCCAGCTCGGCAGGCTCGCCAGCAGCCTCGCCATGTCGGGGCTCGGCAGGCGCTCGTCGGCGAGCGACTCGCCCGAGAACGCCTCGCGATAGCGCTGCGACGCCCGTTCCTCGGGGATGCCGGTGTCGAACAGGTCCGCGGTCGCGTCGACGTAGACCTGATCGCCGACCAGCAGCAGCCCGTCGATGGTCGGCGCGTCGAGCGCGACGCGCGCGTTCATCGCGGCGATCGGTGCGGCGGCGGCGTCGCGCTCGAAGGCGAGCCCGGGCCAGCGGCACGACCCCAGCAGGAAGGTCACGGTGAGCGGGCGTTCGCCCGCGGCGCGCAGCTCGAACAGGTGCCGCAGCCAGGGCGCCCCGCTCCAGGTGTCGGCGATGTCGACGCGCCGGCCCATGAACTGAGCGGACAGCGCGAGCAGGTCGGGTGCGGCGCCCGCCCGGCGGAACGCCTCGAGACCGGCCGGATCGAGGTCGAGGCCCGCGTCGACGTAGGGATGCGGGATCGCGGGCGGCGGCCCGTCGGGACCGAGCGCGCACGACCAGCTGAGCCGGCGGAAATCGCCGGGCAGGCTCGCGTCGAGGCGCTCGTGACGCCAGGCCGAGCCGGTCCCCGGCTCGACGCGTGCGCTTCGGAAGGGCCGCAGCTCGATCCAGGCCTCGAGCTCGAAGTGTGCCGGTCCGAGCGTATAGCGCAGCAGCGGGCCGACCCACGGCGTCGCCTCCACCTCGAGCTGCGGGCTGAGTTCGACCGCGCGCCGGCGGTCCTCGGCGCCGTGCGACGCCTCGCGACGGTCGAGCCAGCCGGCGGGGTCGGCGATGAAGTCCGAGAGCGTCGACTGCAGGCCCGCGCCGGGTGCGGCGTTCGCGCCGCCGGACGGCGTCGGTGCGCCGTTGTGGCGCCCGAACAGGAAGTCCATGTGTCCGATGCCGTCCGGCAGGAACAGGCCGCTGCGGCCGATCCCGGGTGCCGTCCGACGCAGCAGCGACATCGCGAGGAACGATCGGGCGGCGCTCGCGGGGTCGAAGACCCCGTTGGCCATCCCGGTGGCGAACAGTGTCGGGAAGGTCCAGTGCGCCCCCAGCGCCGCCTGCGACAGGTAGGCGTTGCGACCCTGCGAGTCGGTGAGCCGCTGGCGGCGCAGGATGTAGAACAGGTGCTTGAAGACCGAGATGTGGGCCGGCCCGACGAGTTCGTGCAGCCGAGCGTGCGTCGCGGGATCGAGGTTGTCGTGGTCCCACTCGCGGCCGTAGAAGAGCGTCATCCGGTTGCAGATCAGGTCGCCGTAGTGCTCCGGATCCGCGGGGTCCGCGCCGCGTCGCCTGGCGTCCTGCAGGTGCATCGTCTGCGCCGAGCCCTCCCAGGGGATCGACGCGGCCAGCCGGTCGATGACCTGGTCGATCGGGCCGGGGGGCGAGCCGGGCAGCGGGTCGAGCACCTCGTCGCCGACCACGTCGCGGTAGAACGCGCCGAGCGCGGCCGACACGCGGTTCCAGCGCGAGGGCACCGTCCACGGATGGACCGCATGCATGACGAGTCCGGAGATCCGGGACCGGCCATCGGATCGCGTGAGCCGTCCCGACAGCACCGCGATCGACAGGGCGGCCGCGCCGACGCAGTGCGCGAACACCCGCAGACCGTCGCTCGCCGGCGTGCCCTCGGCCGCGAGCACCGCGTCGATCGCGTCGAACGCGCCGGGCAGGTCGCAGGCGGCGACGTCGTCGATCGTCGAGGCCTGGCGCGGCGTCTCGCCCAGCAGGTTCGACAGCCGGTGATCGAGCACCCACACGTCCCAGCCGTCGTCGACGAAGCGCGCGGCCATCGGCTGGCGCACCGTGGACGTGGTGTAGACCTCGCCGCCGTGCGCGAGCCCGTGCACGAACAGCATCGCGCCGCGCCGGGTGCGCCCCGGGGCGCGCAGCCGCGACAGCCGCAGCCGCAGACGCTCGCTCGAGCCTTCGGTGCGCGGCACGTCGAACCAGTGCTCCTCGGGGGCCACCGTCGTCCGGTCGGGCAGGCACAGCGTGGACAGCCGGGTGCCCGACGGCGGGCGCAGGTCCGGGGCGGTGTCGTCGGGCCCGCGGAAGCTCCAGAAGTGGGTCTGCACCAGTGCGCGCAGCCACAACGCGCCGACCGCCGACATCGCGGCCACCGCGCCGGGCGTGTCCGGCGTGCGATGCAGCTGGTACGGCCCGCTCGACAGCAGCTCGAGCACGTCGACCCGCATCGCCCACGGTGCGGCGCTGCGCCCGCCCTCGCTGGCCGTCAGGTCGATGCGCAGCAGCGCGTCCCAGACGTTGCGCTCGTCGACGACGTAGGCCAGCCGCTTGCCGCCCGCGAGCGTCAGCGTGCGGCCGTCGCCCGTCCGCAGCGTCGCCGAGTAGTCGAGCGTGCGGTGGGTGGTGTGCATGCGCAGCGTCCGGAAGAACACCGCGAGGTCGTCGCGCACGGCGAGCGCGCCGCGCTCGCGGAACCCGCGCCAGAGTTCGCCGAAGAAGCCGCTGCCCGGGCGGCGGACGACGAACGCGCGGGCCGATCCGAGCAGCCGGTGCGCGAGCGCGAACGGATGGGCGGGCGGATCGGCGCGCAGCAGGTGCAGCACGCAGGTCCCGCGGCCGACGATGCGCTCGACGCCGCCGGGTGCCGCGCCGCGCGCGTCGACCACCGCCAGCGTCGCCTCGCCGGTCCAGCTGCGGCCCGGGTCGGCCACCCAGCGCCATGGATCGACCTGCGCGACGACGCTCAGCGCCAGCCGCGCCTCGCCGCGGCCGAGCGCGGCGGCGGTGCCGCCGGGCAACGGTGGCTGCACGGCGTCGAGCAGCGGGGCCAGCCCGCCGACGGGCACCGGAACGCCGGGTTCGGTCAGCAGCGCTTCCGCGAAGCGCAGCCGGACGGGGTGCGGCGGCGCGTCGGGGGCGGGCGCCCGGGCGGGAGGTTCGACCGCGGTCGCTGCGGCGGCGGGCCGTGCCGCCGAGGGTCGCAGCCTCACCGGCCACGGTCCGGCCTGGGGCGCGACGGCACCGCGGTCCGCGGCATCCGCGTCGAGCGTTGCCGCGATCCGTCGCGCCGCGCGGATCGAGACCGCGGCGATCGTGGCCATCGGATTGACGCCGAGCGCGGTCGGCAGGATCGCGCCGTCGAGCACGTGGAGCCCGTCGTGCACCGCCCGCGGGTCGGTCGCTCCGGGGTCGTACACGCGTCCGAGGTCGTCGACCGCGCCGACGGCGCGATCGTCGCCCATCACGCAGCCGCCGATCGGGTGCACCGTGACGAGCCGGCCCTCGACCTTGCCGAAGATCGCTTCGGCGGGTTCGGGGAGCGGGCGCCACGCGGGGTTGGGGAGGTGGAAGCCGCCGTCGAAGCCGTCGGCGGTGCCGGCGTGATCCAGGGCGGCCTCGATGCCCGCGATGGTCGCGTCGTCGCCCGCGTAGCCGAGACCGAACCGGAACCGCCGCCGTCCCGCGGCATCGGGCGCATCGAGCCCGAGCCGGCCCTCCGCGCTGTCGCGGCCCATCGCGAGCAGCACCTGACAGCGGTCGGCCAGGTCGTCGCGCACCGCGATCGGATCGCCGCCCCGAGCCCATGCCCGCTGCGACGGCACCTGCGGGTTGGTCATCGACTGCAGCGTGCCGGCGGCCGACAGCAGCGTGCCGATCAGCGGGGCGAGCCCGGCGGGGATCGCGCCTTCCTGGATCACCGCGTCGCGCGGCAGCGAGCCCGGCATCGAATCGTCACCGCGGGTCGCGATGACGCCGACGATGGTCGGCCCGACCTTCGGCCGGCCCTCGGATCCCTCGTCCGGACCCGCGGACGCATGCACCGGCGTGCGCTGGCCCCATCCGAACGACAGCAGGTCGCCGTTGCCCGAGAAGCGCGCGCCCAGCGTGGACGGCATCGGCAGCGTGTCCGAGGCGGAGCGCATCAGCAGCTCGGCGGAGCCCAGCGCACCCGCCGCGAGCACGACCACGTTGGCGAGGACCTCGAAGGCGTCCGGGGTGTCGCGGCCCGGGCCGAGGGTCGCGATGCGCTCGAAGCGCACCCGCCAGCGCGCCGGTGCGCCGCTGCCCGGCACCCGCGCACCGGGCGGCGCGCGGGTCACGAGGACGGCCTGCGCCCCGGTCCAGAAGCGCGCGCCGCGCGCCTCGGCGAGCGGGATCGCGTTGGCGTGCAGCGTGTTCTTCGCGTCGTGATTGCAGCCGGTCACGCAGTTGCCGCACTCGATGCAGGCGCGGCGCGGCACGCCGACCGCGTTCGTGCCGTCGTGCGCGGCCACCGCGATCGGCGCCGCGCAGACGCCCGCGTTCGGGATCGCGCGGGCGAGCCGGGCGAGCGCCCTGTACTTGGGAAAGCGCTCGGGGCGCTCGAACGGTGCCACGCCGATCACGGTGCGCGCCCAGTCGTACGCCGCGCGCAGCCCCTGCCGATCCTCGCGCACCGCGCGCGGCCAGCGGGCGTCGTCCAGCACCGCATCACGGGGTTCGAGGAACACGCCCGCGTTGATCAGCGAGCCGCCGCCCAGCCCGCAGCCCACCAGAGCGACCGCGTCGTCGTCGACCCGCAGGTCGAAGAGCGCATCGCGGTAGCCCCGCGGCGAGCCCCCGTCGCCGGCGGTGAACTGGACGTGACCCGGAAGGTCGCCGAGCGACTCGGCGAACGCACCCGCCGTGAACTCGCGGCCGCGTTCGAACACCCACACGCTGCGGTGGTCCGCCGCCAGTTCCAGTGCCGCGAAGCTGCCGCCGTACCCCGAGCCGACGACCAGCACGTCGCAGCCGCGCAGGTCCTGCGACGGATGGTCCGCGAGGAAGGTTTCGACGGGATGCGCGACGCGCATTCGGGGCAGGGCGGGGCGCGAGCCCTGCGACGCGTGGGTATCGCTCATCGAACGTATTCGAGCTTAGCCGCGGTGCGCGGGTCAAGCGCGCGACGACGGGAGGCGACCTGGCCGGAAGGCTTAGGCCGATCGGGCAATTGCGCCGGCCGGTCGGCTTGCCGTGTAATCCGACCAGACGGCGTCCGCATCGCGGGGCGCCGCGTCCGTCTGGTGCCCCTCGCTCGCCGACCGCATTGAACCTTCTCCTCATCGACGACCACGT
>RPRK01000221.1 GCA_003818495.1 Burkholderiales bacterium | reverse complement strand
TCGGGCAGCGAGGCGCGGATGCGCTCGACGAGCGCCGGCTCGACCACCAGCGGCGGCAGGTCCGGGTCGGGGAAATAGCGGTAGTCGTGCGCGTCCTCCTTGGAGCGCATGGACCGGGTCTCGTCGCGGTCGGGGTCGTAGAGCCGCGTCTCCTGGACGACGCGCCCGCCGTCCTCGATCAGCTCGATCTGCCGGCGCACCTCGTACTCGATCGCCTGCTGCATGAAGCGGAACGAGTTGAGGTTCTTGATCTCGCAGCGGGTGCCGAACTCGGCCTGCCCGACCGGCCGCACGGAGACGTTCGCGTCGCAGCGGAACGAACCCTCCTGCATGTTGCCGTCGCAGATGCCGAGCCAGGTGACCAGCCCGTGCAGTGCCCGCGCATAGGCCACCGCCTCGGCCGACGAGCGCATGTCGGGCTCGGTGACGATCTCCAGCAGCGGCGTGCCGGCACGGTTCAGGTCGATGCCCGACAGGCCGGCGAGCTCGGCGCCGCCGAGTCCGCGCATCGCATCCTCGTGCAGCGACTTGCCGGCATCCTCCTCGAGGTGGGCGCGGGTCAGCCGGACCACCTTCTCGCGCGGCTCGCCCCCCTGCTCCCAGACGATCGGCAGCGAGCCGCCCTGGACCACCGGGATCTCGTACTGGCTGATCTGGTAGCCCTTTGGCAGATCCGGATAGAAGTAGTTCTTGCGCGCGAACACCGACCGCGGCGCGATCCCGGCGCCCACCGCCAGCCCGAACTTCACCGCGCAGTCGAGCGCCGCCGCGTTGAAGACCGGCAGCACGCCGGGCAGCGCCAGGTCCACCGGAGACGCCTGCGTGTTCGGCGGCGCGCCGAACGCGGTCGACGCGCCCGAGAAGATCTTCGAACGGGTGGCGAGCTGGACGTGTGTCTCCAGCCCGATCACGACTTCCCAAGCTGTCATCGTTGCCTCTTCATCGCGTGGCGCAGCCCCCGTCGCGGGGCTCGAACATCACCGGCCACGCCTCCTCGTAGATCCCCTCGGTGCAGCGGGCCTCGCACCCGGCGTGCGCGAGCGTGACGCGCCGCGGATCCTGCCAGATCATCAGCTTGCAGGCGCTGCCGTCGCGGGCGACCAGCTCGATCGACGGCCGGCTGCGCACCTGGCTGAAGTCGGCGAGCTCGAACCGGCAGCTTCCGCGCCTGCCGACCCACAGCCGCCAGCTCAGCTCGTCGACGCGGCTGGCGCGCACCACCAGGCGCGCCTCCTCGCGAAAGCCGTCCTCCTCGGTCTGCGCACACCGGCCCGAGAGCTCGATCGCCCGATCGGCGATCGGCGCAGGCCGCGGGCCCGGACCGATCGTGCAGCCCGCCACCCCGACCGCCGCGAGGAGCGCGGCGATCCGCGCGCGCCACCGCAGGCCCGCCACGGCGCGGCAGACGGCCGGTGTCATGCCGGCGGGCGCCGCTGGTGCCAGTCCGTCGCCTGCTGGAAGCGGTCCGCGGTCGCGAGCAGCCGGGTCTCGGCGAACCGGTCGCCGATCAGCTGCAGGCCGACCGGCCGGCCCCGGTCGCCGAACCCGGCCGGCATCGACAGCCCGGGCAGGCCGGCGAGCGAGGTGCCCAGGGTGTAGACGTCGGCGAGGTAGTCGCGCACCGGATCGTCGGTCCGTTCGCCCAGATCCCAGGCGACGGTGGGCGACACCGGGCCCGCGATGACGTCGACCCGCTCGAAGGCGGCGGCGAAGTCCTCGGCGATCAGGCGACGCAGCTTCTGCGCCTGCAGGTAGTAGGCGTCGTAGTAGCCGTGCGACAGCACGTAGGTGCCGACCATGATCCGCCGCCGCACCTCTTCGCCGAACCCCTCGGCGCGGGTCCGGCGGTACAGGTCGCGCAGGTCCGCGGGGTTCGCGGCGCGGTGCCCGTAGCGTACGCCGTCGAAGCGCGAGAGGTTGCTCGACGCCTCGGCGGGGGCGATCACGTAGTAGGCGGGGATCGCCAGCCGCGTGCGCGGCAGCGACACGTCGTGCAGTTCGGCGCCCAGGGCCTCGAGCGCGGCCAGCGCGCCCCGGACGGCGGCCTCGACGTCGGGCGCCAGGCCCTCGCCGAAGAACTCGCGCGGCACGCCCACCCGCAGCCCCGCCAGCGGCGTCGAGACGCCCGCCGCCACGCCGCGCCCGGCAGGCACCGGCGAGTCGGCGAGGCCGGCGGCGTGATCGTCCGCGGGCCGGTCGATGCTGGTGGCGTCCTTCGGGTCGAAGCCCGACATCGCGGTCAGCAGCGCCGCGCAGTCGGCCGCCGACGCCCCGAAGGCGCCGCCCTGGTCGAGGCTCGACGCGTACGCGATCATCCCGAACCGCGACACCCGCCCGTAGGTCGGCTTGATGCCCGTGATGCCGCACATCGACGCCGGCTGGCGCACGGACCCGCCGGTGTCGGTGCCGGTGGCCAGCGGAACCAGCCCCGCGGCCACCGCGGCGGCCGAGCCGCCCGAGGAGCCGCCCGGCACCGCCGCCCGGTCCCAGGGATTGCGGACCGGCCCGAAGTGCGAGTGCTCGTTCGACGAGCCCATCGCGAACTCGTCGCAGTTGGTCTTGCCCACGCAGACCGCGCCGGCCGCCGCCAGCCGCTCGACGACGGTGGCGTCGAACGGGCTCACGTAGTCCTCGAGCATCCGCGAGCCGGCGGTGGACCGCCAGCCGCGGGTCGCGAAGATGTCCTTGTGCGCGATCGGCACCCCGAGCAGCGGTGCGCGCTCGCCACGGGCGAGCCGCTCGTCAGCCGCACGGGCCTCTTCGAGCGTCGCATCGGGGCGCACGTCGATGAACGCGTTCAGGGTAGAGGTCGCGATGCGTCCGAGGAAGTGGTCGGCGAGCGCGACGGCACTGGTCTCGCCGGCATCGAGGGCGCGACGCAGGTCCGCCAGCGACCGTTCGTGCCAGGCGCTCATTCGATCACCCGCGGCACGAGGTACAGGCCGTGGGCGGTCGCCGGGGCGACGCGCTGGTAGTCGTCGCGGCGGTCGGACTCGGTGACGGCGTCGGGGCGCAGGCGCAAGACCATGTCGCCGGCATGGGTCATCGGCGCGACACCGGTGGTGTCGACGGCCTGCAGCGCCTCGATCAGGTCGAGGACGCGATTCAGTTGCCCGAGGGTGCGGTCGGCCTCGGCAGGCGTGAGTTCGAGACGGGCGAGTTCTGCGATCCGCGCCACGTCGGCAGCTGTGAGGGACAGTGGAAAACCCCGATTTTCGTAGTGAACTGAAGGAATTATAAGGTATGATTCGCGTCGTTTATGAGGAGATTCAGGCTCATTCCAGAGGCGAATCGCTGCCGACGCGACCTCTGCGGATACCGGCCCGAGCGTCCCAACCACACCAATAAAGCGCGGAACCGACGATGTTCGGATTCTTTCGAAAGTATTTCTCCAACGACCTCGCGATCGACCTCGGAACGGCCAACACCCTGATCTACGTCAGGGGCAAGGGCATCGTCCTGAACGAGCCATCGGTCGTCGCCATCCGGCAGGAAGGCGGCCCGAACGGCAAGAAGACCATCGCGGCGGTCGGCAAGGAAGCCAAGCAGATGCTCGGCAAGGTCCCGGGAAACATCGAGGCGATCCGCCCGATGAAGGACGGCGTCATCGCCGACTTCACCGTGACCGAGCAGATGCTCAAGCAGTTCATCCGCATGGTCCATCCGGGTTCGCTGTTCGCGCCGAACCCGCGGATCATCATCTGCGTCCCCTGCGGCTCGACCCAGGTCGAGCGCCGCGCCATCCGCGAGTCCGCGCTCGGCGCCGGCGCCTCGCAGGTCTTCCTGATCGAGGAGCCGATGGCGGCCGCGATCGGCGCGGGCCTGCCGGTGTCGGAAGCCACCGGCTCGATGGTGGTCGACATCGGCGGCGGCACGACCGAGGTCGGCGTGATCTCGCTCGGCGGCATGGTCTATTCCGGCTCGGTGCGGGTCGGCGGCGACAAGTTCGACGAAGCGATCATCAACTACATCCGCCGCAACTACGGGATGCTGATCGGCGAGACGACCGCCGAGGCGATCAAGAAGGAGATCGGCTCCGCGTTCCCCGGCTCCGAGGTCAAGGAGATGGAGGTCAAGGGCCGTAACCTCTCCGAGGGCATCCCGCGCGCCTTCACGGTCTCGTCCAACGAGATCCTCGAGGCGCTGACCGATCCGCTCAACAACATCGTCTCCGCCGTCAAGATCGCGCTCGAGCAGACGCCCCCCGAGCTGGGCGCCGACATCGCCGAGCGCGGCATGATGCTCACCGGCGGCGGCGCGCTGCTGCGTGACCTCGACCGTCTGCTGATGGAAGAGACCGGGCTGCCGGTGCTGGTCGCCGACGATCCGCTGACCTGCGTGGTGCGGGGCTGCGGCATGGCGCTGGAGCGGATGGACAAGCTCGGAACGATCTTCACGAGCGAATGACCGCCTGAGAGCGGGGTCATGGACCGCAGCCCGCCGCCGTTCTTCAAGCAGGGCCCGTCTTCCAACGCCCGCCTCGCCTTCTTCGCGCTGCTCGGCATCGCGCTGCTGGTGATCGACTCGCGGACGGGCATGCTCAACGCGACGCGCCAGGGCATCGGCACGGTGCTCTACCCGTTGCAGCGCACCCTGCTCGTGCCCCGCGACGCGTTCTCGCTCTCGTCGGACTATTTCGGCGAGGTGCACCGTCTGCGCGCCGAGAACGCAGAGCTGCGCCGCATCGAGACCACGAACGCCCGCATGCTGCTGCAGGTCGAGCAGCTCGCGCAGGAGAACCGGCAGCTGCGCGAGCTGACCGGCGCGCGCGACCGGACCGCGGTCCGGAGCGTGGTGGCCGAGGTGCTCTACGACACCCGCGACCCGTTCACCCGCAAGCTGGTGCTCGACAAGGGCCTGCAGCAGGGGGTGGCGAGCGGCCAGCCGGTGGTCGATGCGACCGGCGTCGTCGGGCAGATCACCCGGGTGTTCCCGCTGTCGGCCGAGCTCACGCTGATCACCGACCGCAACATGACGATCCCGGTGCAGGTGCAGCGCAACGGCATGCGGGCGATCGCCTTCGGCGGCGCCGAGCCCGGCCGCATGGAGCTGCGCTACATGTCGGTCAACGCCGACCTGAAGGAAGGCGACGTGGTCGTCACCTCGGGGCTCGACAGCCTGTATCCGGCCGGCCTGCCCGTCGGGCGCGTGGTGTCCGTCGACCGCGGGCGCACCGGCAACTTCGCGCGCGTGCTGGTCGATCCGATCGCGGGCGTCGACCGCAGCCGGATGCTGCTGGTGCTGCTGGTCGACCGCACCGGCATCCCCCCCGTGCCCCCCGCGCCCGAGACGAGCGTCGACGTGCGCGGCAAGCGCATCGTCAAGCGCGACTGAGCCAAGGAACGGCCCCATGCAGATGCGCCCCGAATACCTGCTGCTGCCGGCCAGCCGCGCGTTCATCGCGTTCACGATCCTGGTCGCCTTCGTGCTCAACATCCTGCCGTGGGGCCGCACCTACGGCGTGCCCGACTTCCTCGCGATCGTGCTGGTGTTCTGGAACATCCACCAGCCGCGCAAGGTCGGCATCGGCATCGCGTTCCTGGTCGGCCTGCTGATGGACGTGCATGCGTCGGCGCTGTTCGGCGAGCGCGCACTGGCCTACAGCCTGCTGTCCTACGGCGCGATGTCGATGCACCGGCGGGTGCCGTGGTTCCGGCTCGGCGGCCAGATGCTGCACGTGCTGCCGCTGTTCCTGCTCGCCCAGCTGGTGGTCATCGCGGTGCGCATGGCGGTGGGCGGCCCGTTCCCGGGCATCGGCTACTTCCTGCAGAGCCTGTCGACCACGCTGCTGTGGCCGCTCGCCGACGTGCTGCTGCTCGCCCCGCAGCGCAGCGCGATCGACCGCGACGACAACCGGCCGATCTGATGGTCGAGGTCCGCGACGCGGAGATCGAGATCGCGAGGCTGCGATGGCGGCTGGTGTTCGCGATCATGTTCACCCTCGTGCTGTTCGGCGCGCTGGTCGCGCGCTTCATGTGGCTGCAGGTGTACCGTCACGCCGAATTCCACGCGCAGGCCGAGGACAACCGGATCGCGGTGGTGCCCGTGCCGCCGGCGCGCGGCCTGATCTACGACCGCAACGGCGTGCTGCTCGCCGAGAACGTGTCGGCCTACACGCTCGAGCTGGCGCCGCGCCAGATCGCCAACCTCGAGAAGACCATCGACGAGCTCGCGCAGGTCATCGAGATCGGGCAGCGCGAGCGCCGCCGCTTCAAGCGCCTGTACGACGACACCAAGAACTCCGAGTGGCTGCCGCTCAAGACGCGGCTGACCGACGAGGAGGTCGCCAAGATCGCCGCGAACCGCTATCGATTCGAGGGCGTCGACGTGAAGGCGCGGCTCTTCCGCAACTACCCGCTCGGCGAGACCGCGTCGCACGTGATCGGCTACATCGGCCGCATCTCCCCCGAGGAGAAGCGCAAGATCGACGATTCGGAGCGCGCGTCGCTCTATGCCGGCGCCACCCACATCGGCAAGGTCGGCGTCGAGCTCAGCTACGAGTCGATGCTCCACGGCGAGACCGGCTTCGACGAGGTCGAGGTGTCGGCCGGCGGACGCGCGGTGCGGTCGCTGTCGCGCAATCCGGCCACGCCCGGCAAGAACCTGACGCTGGCGCTCGACGTGCGGCTGCAGAAGCTGGTCGAGGAGTGGTACGGCGAGCGCAAGGGCGCGCTGGTCGCCATCGAGCCGGCCACCGGCGACGTGCTCGCGTTCGTCTCCAAGCCGACCTACGACCCGAACCTGTTCATCGACGGCATCGACCCCGTCTCGTGGAAGGAACTGAACGAGGATCCGGACAAGCCGCTGCTGAACCGGCCGCTGCGCGGCACGTATCCGCCCGGCTCGACCTACAAGCCGTTCATGGCGCTGGCGGTGCTCGAGAGCGGGACGCGGACCCCGGGCGCGACGATCAGCGACCCCGGCTACTTCCTGCTCGGCGGCCACCGCTTCCGCGACTCCAAGCCGGGCGGCAACGGCACGGTCGACCTGAAGAAGTCGATCGTCGTGTCCTCGGACACCTACTACTACAGCGCGGCCTACGACATGGGCGTGGACAAGATCCACGACTTCATGAAGCCCTGGGGATTCGGACAGATCACCGGCATCGACATCCAGAACGAGCTGACCGGCATCCTGCCCTCGTCGGCCTGGAAGCTGAAACGCTACAAGCAGAAGTGGCACCCGGGCGAGACACCGTCGATCGGCATCGGCCAGGGCTACAACTCGTTCACGATCCTGCAGCTCGCGCATGCGACCGCCACCCTGGCCGCCGGCGGCACCGTCATGCGCCCGCACGTGGTCCGCGAGATCAACGACCCGCGCGACGGCAGCCGCACGCCCACCGTGCCGAAGGAGAGCTACCGGATCCCGCTCAACGCCGAGTACCTGGCGCTGGTCAAGCAGGGCATGGTCGAGGTGAACAAGGTCGGCACCGGCCGGATCGCCTTCGCGGGCGCCGAGTACGTCGCGGCGGGCAAGACCGGCACCGCGCAGGTGATCGGCATCAAGCAGGGCGAGAAGTACGACGCGAAGAAGATCGCCGAGCGCTTCCGCGACCACTCGCTGTTCATGGCCTTCGCGCCGGCGGACGACCCTAAGGTGGCGCTGGCGCTGATCGTCGAGAACGGCGGCTTCGGCGCGCAGGCCGCCGCGCCGATCGCCCGCAAGGTGTTCGACTACGTGCTGCTCGGCAAGCTGCCGAAGGACACGCCCGAACCG
>RPRK01000220.1 GCA_003818495.1 Burkholderiales bacterium | reverse complement strand
GTTCGGATTCCGGGGCCTGCGCGCGCACCGTGACCGGGGACAGCAGGGCGAGCGTCGCGACGAGGCAGTGGGCGAGGAAGAGGGAGAGGGGGGAGAGGGAGAGGGGGGAGAGGGGGAGGGAGAGGGCGGAGAGGGAGCGGGCCGCGAGGCTGCGCACGCGGGCGGGCAGCGCGCCGGGGACAGGGGAGGGCATCGGACGGCACCGGCGGGTTCGGACGCCGGACGATGCGGCCGGCGCGTCGGTGCAGTCAAGGTCGTACCGCGCCGCACGCCCTCTCGGGCGTTGCGCGCTTCCCCGAGGGGAAGCGCAGGGCCGTTCAGCCGACGAGCAGCAGGAAGTCGGTGCCCGGTGACGGGCCGTTGAGGTCGAGGACGGACCCGTTGCCCGCGGCATCGACGATGTTCGCCCCGTACCCGTGCGGGCCGTCCGGCAGTTCGCTGTCGGTGACGGTCAAGAACGCGCCCGCGGTGGTGCTGGCGATGGGCGTGCCGTCGCGGGTCAGCACCAGCGTCTCGCCGGCGCCGAGCAGCGCATCGAGCGCCAGGCTCAGCGTCGGCGTCCGGTCGTTGGTCGCCGTCCCCGGCGGCAGGAACCCGGTCTGCGGTGCCTGGTTGTCGAGTGCGGTGAAGGCGAGCACGCCCTGCGTCGGCGCGGCGGTGTCGTAGGCCTGGGTCGCCCGGGTCGCCGCCACGCCGGGGTTGCCGAGCGCGTCCGTCACCGCGCCTGCCGGAACGTCGACCGTGATCGTGCCGTCCTGCGCGCCGGCCGGCGGCGTCACCACCAGCGAGGCGCTGCGCGCGTCGCCGGCCAGCTCGAAGTCGGCCGCGGTGCCGCCGCCCACGACCACGTCCGCCGCGGTGAACCCGACGACCGGTTCGTCGAACGCGAAGCGAAAGCGCACCGGCTGGCTGGTCGTCGCCGCGGGCGTGTCGTCGGTGACGGTGGCCACCGGACCGCGGGTGTCGTAGGCCTGGGTGGCCCGGGTCGCGACGACGTTCGGATTGCCCGCGGCATCGGTCGCGGCCCCGCCGCCGACGTCGACGGTGATCGTGCCGGACTGAACGCCGGCCGTCGGCGTCACCGCCATCGTCCAGCGCTGTCCGTCGGGCGAGGCGGACAGGGGCCCGGCCGTGCCGCCGCTCACGGACACGTCGGCCGAGGTGAAGCCGGCGACCGGCTCGCTGAACGCGAAGGTGAACGTGACCGGGCCGTTGGCCACCCCGGTGCGATCGTCGGTGATCGTCAGCGTCGGCCGCGTGGTGTCGGCCGGCGGCGGCGGGGGCGGTGCGGGCGTCGCGACCGGCGGGGTGCCCAGCACGGGGGCTGGAACCGGGGTCGGAGCCGGGGCCGGCAGCGGCGAGGCGGTACCGGCTCCGGTGGCGGGCGCGGTCTCGGTGGTACCGAGCACGGCGGTCGCATTGGCGGGGCCCTCGGTACCGGTCGCCGCGGCACCCGAGCCGCCTCCGCCACCGCCGCCACCGCCGCCCGCCGCAGCGGCGGCGCCGATGCCGAGCAAGCCCAGCAGCGCCATCGCGCCCTTGCTCATCCCCGGGCCGGTCTCGGCGGCGATGCCGGGCGCGGCGGCGGCGGCGCCTCCGGCCACCGCCTCCTCGGTGCCGCCCAGGAGCACGAACGACCCGTCGCCCAGCGCCGCGAGCGGTACCGTCTCGTTGCCCACGACCAGCTCGGCCGAGCCCGTCACCGAGATCGCGAGGGTGCAGGTGCTGTCCGGGCCGCACACGCCGAAGAAGTTGCCCAGCTCGAGCTCCTGCCCGTCGGGCAGGCCGGTCACCCGCATCGAGTTGCCGACCCTGAGCACGCGCACGGTCGGCGGTATCTCGCCGGCGTCGCCGAGCAGCCGGTACTGCTCGCCGGGCGCCACGGCGATGGTGTTGCGGCCGGGCAGCAGCGGCACGTCGCGCGGCGCTTCGCCGGGGGCGGAGATCTGGAGTCGGAGGGTCATGTCGCGCCGATGCTGGCACCCGCCCCCGGGCGGCGCAACGGCGTGCCGGCTCGGCGCGGCGTGGGCTTACGTCGACCCGGAGCGATGCTCCGACGATCGCCGCGAGGTCATGGTTTCGGGCGTGGGAGGGCGCCGCGACCGGTCGGTGCCGGATCGGCCTGGCGGCGCGCCCGAGGCGCCGCGGTCGCCGGGCGCGGCACCGACCACAGCGGCGGCGTGCGCGCCCATTCGCGCAGGAACGCGATGAAGCGGCGGACACGCTCGGGGAGGTTCTGCCGGCTGGAGTAGATGACGTGCACGTCGTGGGCCTCCGGCGCGTACTCGGGCAGCACCGCGACCAGTCGACCCTCGTCGAGCGACTGCGACACCATGTAGTACGGATGCATCGAGATGCCGTAGCCGCGCAGTGCCGCGTGCATCAGCGCATCGCCGAAGTTCGACGCGATCGTGCCGCGCACCCGCACCGAGGCGGGCCCCTGCGGGCCGGTGAAGCGCCAGATGCCGGTCGGCGACTTGATCACGTGCACCAGGCAGTTGTGCGTGCCCAGGTCGGCGAGCGCGCGCGGCGTGCCGTGCCGCGCGAGGTACTCCGGCGCGGCCACCAGGAGCTGCGGCGCCTTGGCCAGCG
The DNA here is from genome assembly GCA_003818495.1 of Burkholderiales bacterium. GTDB lineage: Bacteria > Pseudomonadota > Gammaproteobacteria > Burkholderiales > Burkholderiaceae_E > UBA4615. The sequence continues at coordinate 5,129 of RPRK01000220.1, read as the reverse complement.
GCTGGGCCACGTGGCTCGCGTCCTCGAGCTCGAGCGTGATGCGCACCGACAGGTCCAGCCCCTGCGCCACCAGGTTCGCATCGCCGGTATCGAGCGACAGCACGACCTGGATGTCCGGGTGCCGCTCGGCGAACGCCGCCACCAGCGGGACCATGTGGTACGTGCCGAACGCCGGCGGGGTGCCGACCCGCACCACGCCGCGCGGGGTGCGGGTCGAGTCGCGCACGTCGGCCTCGATCGCGTCGTAGCGCTCGAGGAGCTGCCGCCCGCCGGCGGTCGCCATCAGGCCGGCTTCGGTCAGCCCCACCTGCTTGGTCGTGCGGTTGAGCAGGCGCGCGCCCAGCAGGTCCTCGAGCCGGGCCACGTGCTTGGTGACCGCGGCGCGCGACATGCCCAGGTTGCGCGCGGACGCCGCGAACGACCCGGTGCGCGCCACCTCGATGAAGACTTCCATGCAGCGCAGCCTGTCCATGGTCCGGCCCCGGTGGTTGTTTCCAAACTGGAAACGATCAATTTTCCAGAGGATTCTAGCTGCCGGCCGTCCGGCCTCCTAGAATCGCGGCATCCCGGGTGGAGGAGACGCCCGATGCCGCCGAAAGAGCGGACCCGGGCCCCCTTGCCGAGATGCCTGCGGGCACCCCGGGTCGACCGCGACGTCGCCATGGCTGTTTCCGAAATGGCAACCGAATTGACCACCGAATCCACCTTCGAAGCCCTCGTCCAGCTCACGCACCGCTTCTTCTGGTGCCTCGACGAGTTCCGCTACGACGAGCTGCAGGGCCTGATGCGCGAGGACGCCGTCTGGCACCGGCAGGGCAAGGTGCTGACGGGCCGCGCGCAGATCCGCGCCGCGCTGGAGGAGCGCCCGCGCTCGCAGCGCATCCGCCATGTGGTGACCAACCCGTTCATCGCCGAGCAGTCCGCGGGCACGGCACGGATGATCGCCTACATGATCGGCTACCGCGCCGACGAAGGCGTGAGCCGGCCGGCGCCGCAGACGATCGACGGGCCGCTGCGCTTCCTCGTCGTCGAGACCCGCTTCGTCCACACCGACGGCCGCTGGTGGATCGCCGACCAGCGTGCCCTGCCCGAGTTCGAGTTCCGCAACGCGCTGCCGCCGGCGCGCTGAGCGCCGCGCGCCGCGCGCTTTCCCCAGGACATCCCATGAAGCTGGTGAGCCATCGAGGCCCGGGGCGCGAGCCGAGGGTCGGCGTCGTCGTCGACGGACGCGTGCTCGACGTCGGCGACGCCGTCGCCGCGAGCGCGCTGTCGGCGCATGCCGCCGACGTCCTGGCGCTGCGCGGCACGTCGCCGCGCGACCCCGGCATGCTGCGCCTGCTGGCAGCCGGTGCCGAGGGGCTGGCCGCGGTCGAGGCGCGGCTGGCCACCGCGCGGGCGGGCGGCGAGCTCGAGCGCGCACCGCGCCTCGCCGACGTCGAGCTGCTCGCGCCGGTGCCGCGCCCGGGCAAGATCGTCGCCGTCGGACGCAACTACGGCGAGCATGCCAAGGAGACCGGCGGCGCGACCCAGGAGCAGCCGCGCATCATCTCCAAGCTGCCCTCCAGCGTCATCGGTCCGGGCGGCACGGTCCCGGCGTCGCCCGCGCTCAAGCTCGACTTCGAGGTCGAGCTGGCGGTGGTGATCGGCGCCTTCGCGCGCGACGTCCCGCGCGAGCGGGCGCTGGAGGTGGTCGCCGGCTACACGGTGCTCGACGACGTGAGCGCGCGCGAGTTCCAGTTCGACGTCTCGCCGCCGCAGACCACCTTCGCCAAGAGCTTCGACGGCTTCTGCCCGATGGGCCCGTGGCTTGTCACCCGCGACGAGGTGCCCGATCCGCAGCGCCTGGAGCTGTCGCTACACGTCAACGGCGAGCGCATGCAGCACGCGAGCACCGCCGAGATGATCTTCCCGGTCGACCTGCTGATCGCCTACGTCAGCCGCTTCATGACGCTCGAGCCGGGCGACGTGCTGGCCACCGGCACGCCCTCGGGCGTCGGCGCGTTCCGCACGCCGCCGCTGTGGCTCAAGCGCGGCGACCGGCTGCGCCTCGAGGTCGAGCGGATCGGCGTGCTCGAGCACGACATCGGATGACCCCCGCGGCGCCGCGTGCGCCGTCCACGAAGCACGAGAGGAGACACCCATGAGCACGATCTCGACGCAACGCCGCCGCACGGTCCTCACGCTGGCCGCGGGCGGCCTGCTGGCCGCGCATCGCGTCTCGCACGCGCAGGAGTTCCCGACCAAGCCCATCCGGGTGCTGTGCGGATTCGCGCCCGGCGGCCCGACCGACGTGATCGCGCGGATCGTCGCCGCCGACATGACGCAGTCGCTCGGCCAGTCGGTGATCGTCGAGAACCGCGCCGGCGCGAACTCGCTGATCGCCACGCAGGAGCTGATGCGTGCGGCGCCCGACGGCTACACGCTGATCGCGGCCACGCTCGCGCACAACATCAACCCGATCCTGATGCCCGACAAGGCGAAGTACAACCCGCTCAAGGACATCGTGCCGGTGAGCCTGGCGGCGACCGTGCCGATGATCGCGGTGACCGGCTACGAGTCGCCCATCACCTCGCTCGGCGACGTCGTCTCGCAGGCGAAGGCCAAGCCGGGCGCGATCACCTACGGCTCGGCCGGCCACGGGGGCTCGGCGCACCTCGCGGCCGCGGCGCTCGGCAACCTCACCAAGACCGACATGACGCACGTGCCCTTCAAGGGCAACGCGCCGGCGCTCACCGAGGTGATCGGCGGGCGGGTGAGCTTCATGTTCTATCCGATGGTGGGCATCGCCGACCAGGTCGCGGCCAAGCGGCTCAAGGCGCTGGCCGTGACCACCGCGAAGCGCCATCCGGACTTCCCGAACGTGCCGACGATGGCCGAGCTCGGCTACCCGGGCTTCGAGGACTACTCGCCCGGCATCCCGTTCCTCGCACCCGCGGGCACACCCGCGGCCGTCGTCGACAAGCTGTCGGCGGCGATCCGCGCCTCGGTCGCCCGCCCCGAGACCCGCGAGAAGCTGCGCAACCTGGGCGCGATCGCGGTCGGCACGACGCCGGCCGAACTCGGCACCTGGCTGCAGATGGACTACGAGCGCTGGGACCGGCTGATCAAGGCCGCGGGCGTCAAGGGCGAATGAGCATGCGCATCGCGATCCTCGACGACTACCAGGACGCGGCCCGCGGCCTGGCCTGCTTCGGGCGGCTCGAGGGTCACGAGGTCGAGGTCTTCCGCGACACGCTGACCGACGTCGATGCGATCGCGAAGCGTCTCGACGGGTTCGATGCGGTCGTCGCGATCCGCGAGCGCACGCGCTTCACCCGCGAGCAGATCGAGCGGCTCTCGCCGCGGCTGCGGCTCATCAGTCTCACCGGTCCGCTGAGCGGGCACGTCGACATGGCGGCCGCGGGCGCGCGCGGCATCACCGTCTGCCAGGGCCGCGGCTCGGGCGCGTCGGCGCCGGAGCTGACCTGGGCGCTGGTGCTGGCGGCGACCCGCCACATCGCGCTCGAGGACCGGCGCCTGCGCGAGGGCCGGTGGCAGACGACGATCGGCCGGGTGCTGAGCGGTCTGACGCTCGGCATCCTCGGCTACGGGCGCATCGGTGCGAAGGTGGCGGGCTACGGACGCGCCTTCGGCATGGACGTGCTGGTGCACGGTCGCGAGGGCTCGCGCGAGCGGGCCGCGCGCGACGGCCATGCGCTGGCCGCCTCGCAGGCCGAGCTCTTCGAGCGCAGCGACGTGCTGTCGATCCACCTGTCGATGAACGACGGCACGCGCCATTCGGTGCGCGCCGGCGATCTCGCCTGCATGAAGCCCGACGCGCTGCTGGTGAACACCGCACGCGCCGGCCTGATCGAGCCGGGCGCGCTGCTCGCCGCGCTGCGCGCGGGCCGCCCGGGCATGGCCGCGCTCGACGTGTTCGACGTCGAGCCGCTGCCCGCCGACGACCCGCTGCTCGCGCTCGACAACGTGCTGCTCGCGCCGCACCTGGGCTACGTGACGCGCGACGGCTACGAGGTGCTGTTCGGCGACGCCTTCGACAACCTGCTCGCGTTCGCCGCAGGCCGGCCGATCAACGTGATCGCCCCGCCCGGGGCGCAGGGGGAGACACGAGCATGAGCGAAGCGACCGGGATCCGCGTGGTGCCGAGCGGCACCGGGCTGGCGGCGAGCGTCGAGGGCCTCGACCTGTCGCGGCCGCTGGACGATGCGCAGTGGCAGGCGGTGATCGATGCGATCGCCGCGCACGGCGTGCTGCGCTTTCCGGCGCAGCAGCTCACCTCGCAGCAGCTCTTCGAGTTCTCGTCGCGCTTCGGCACGCCCGAGATCAACGTCGGCGGCATGTTCCAGGAGCCGGGCCTGCCGCAGGTGATGATCCTGTCGAACAAGGTGCGCGACGGCAAGCCGATCGGCATCGGCGATGCCGGGCAGGACTGGCACACCGACATGTCCTACAGCGGCACGGTCGCCTTCGCGAACGTGCTGTATGCGCTCGAGGTGCCGCACCGTGACGGCCGGCCGCTCGGCGAGACGCGCTTCTCCGACATGGCCGCCGCCTACGACACGCTGCCGGACGACGTGAAGGCGAAGATCGAGGGACGCACCGCGACCCACGACTTCGAGAAGTTCTGGGAGATGATGCGCCGCGAGAAGGGCAGCCCCCGGCCGCCGCTGACCGCCGCGCAGCGGGCCGCCAAGCCGCCGGTGTCGCATCCGCTGGTGATGCGCCATCCGCTGTCGGGCCGGCGCACGCTGTACGCGAACCCCGGCTACGCGATGTTCGTCGACGGCATGGACCGCGCCGAGAGCGATGCGCTGCTCGAGTTCCTGTTCGCGCACCAGGTCCAGGAGCGCTTCGTCCACGTGCACCGCTGGACGAAGGGCGACCTGCTGATGTGGGACAACCTGCGCACCATCCACAAGGCGATCGGCGACTACGGTCCGACCGAGCCGCGGCTGATCAAGCGCTGCCAGGTGATGGCCGACAAGGTGCTGCCGCAGGGCACGGCGGGCGCCGCGGCGTCGGCGCCCGTGCATGCCTGAGGCTCGCGCGCTGCGGGACGGGGCGGACGGCACGGCGCCTGCTGCGCGCGGATCCGCGGGCGCGGTCGGCGATGCGGGCGGCAGCGTCGG